>CAYLXZ010000010.1:0-25796 GCA_964388265.1 Microcaldota archaeon
ACAGAATACACATAGGAAGAACATACACAGCCTTCTACACAATATTAAGAGAAGAAAAAATCGTCCGAATAGCAGAGATACTACCCATAGACAAAGCCCATAAAAAATACGGATACTAACCTACCTACTTCCCACAAACATAGTTCTTAATCGCCCTCGCGGGGATTTGAACCCCGGGCAACATCCTCCGCAAGGATGCGTTCTCATCCGGACTGAACTACAAGGGCATACCAAGATACTGAAATCCAACCAACCTATTTATACACCCGGAGTAAAAAAATACTTAACTAACTAATCCTAAGGAAAGTGATTCTATGATAAGATGCACATCATGCAACAAAGAAGTCACGGACAACTACGTGAAATTCAAATGCCCAGAAGGCGGAGAAACAGAAATAATAAGATGCGACAAATGCAGACAAAACATAGTAACCTACGAATGCCCAGAATGCGGATTCGAAGGACCATAAAACAATAAAGGAGATGTAACCATGGGAAAAGTAATGGTAGTATTCAAAATATATCCAGAAGAAGGAAAAGATGCAAAAGACATAATGGATCAACTCGACGGAATGAAAGACATAAAGAGCGCAAAGAAAGAACCAGTAGCATTCGGACTAAACATAGTGAAAGCCGGAGCACTACTCAAAGACGATGACGACCCAGACAGAGTACAAAAAGAACTAGAAGAAGAAATCGAAGGATACAGAAACATAGAACAAGGCGAAGCAACACTAATCTCCTGAACTCTGGAGATAACCTAACTCTCACCAAAAACCATAAATAGTATTGTCCACACAATAATAGTATGGACAATAAAAAATTCGTAGATAGAGAAGATGAACTAAAAACACTAGAAGAACTATACAAATCCAGCAAATTCGAATTCATCTCCATAACCGGTAGAAGAAGAATAGGTAAAACCGAGCTAGCTAAGAAATTTCTAGATAAGAAAAAAGGAATCTACCTCTACATCTCATTAAGCGATGACAAACAACTAAGACTACACATAGCTAAACAACTTAACCAAAAACTAGAAACAAGCCTAGTAGGAGAACCTACCTGGAGAAAAATAATAGAAGAACTATTCAAATACAGCCAAGATAAAAAACTATGCGTTGTAATAGATGAATTCCAACGCCTCCTAAACATAAACAAAGCTGTTCCTTCATTACTTCAAGAAGCAATCGATAACTACAAAAACTCCTCAAATATGCTCCTCTGTATTTCAGGATCCTCCATCGGAATGATGGATAAGATGTTTAACTCCTCGGCTCCACTCTACGGTCGGAGAACAGCAAAGCTAAATCTAAAGGCATTCGACTACGAAAACGTGAGGAAGTGGCTGGATGAAGACGAGGAAGAAACGATAAAAAAGTACGCGGTCTTCGGAGGCACACCAAAATACCTGGAGTTCACGGAAAATATACCTATCCTTGAAAACATAGGTAAAACATTTCTAAGTTCCGATTCACTACTTTACGATGAACCCGAGACCCTATTGAGCACAGAGCTAGATTCGCCTGAAGAGTATCTGGATATTCTGAAGCTCATTTCAATGGGGAAGGAAACTCCGAAAGAGATAACTGACCAGCTGGAAATAGAAAGAACCTCCCTAGGTTACTACACCAAGAATCTAAGTAAAAACCTGAATTTAATTAGAAAAACTGTTCCGATAACAGAGAAAGTAAATAAAAGTAGAAAAACCAGATACAAGTTAACTGATAACTTCTTCTGGTTCTGGTTCCGTTTTATATATCCTCAAAGAGACCAATTAGAACTTGGAAATAGAAAAGGAGTAAAGGAGAATATCAAAAAAGAGTTCAACACCTACGTTGGAAGAGTATTCGAAGATGTAGTCAGAGAAATTCTGAGAAAGAAGAATGGAAAGAATTTGCTGGACTGGAAACTGAACCAGTACGAGAAAATAGGTCCATGGTGGGGTCGAGAAGGAGAGGAAATCGATCTATGCGGAGTTTCAAAGACAGACACTTTAGTTGGGGAAGTAAAGTGGAGTGAAGTAGGCAAGCAAAAGGCTAGAAAACTTCTGAATAAACTGGAAGAAAGTAAATTAGAGAAGAAATCCCAGTACACTATAGCAGCTAAAGAGTTCTCCAAAGAAGCAGAAAATTTCCTAGACCAAAATGGAGTTATACACTTCTCGGTAAAAGACTTTGATAAAATCCTCCAAAGATAGTTTGTATTGTCCAGACAATTATTGGGCAGACAATACAAAAAGATAGGGTGGAACATAGAACAAGGCGAAGCAACACTAATCTCTTAATTCCTCTTTAATCTCTTCTATTCTCTTCCAGTGACTGCCCTTCCAGTACCTTTGACTGCAGCTATTACAGATCCAGCTTTCCTCACCAATTTTTTCGAGTTCTCCGTTGCAGTTAGGGCACCTCGAGTCCTCTGGAAACCTAGGTTCAAGATCTAAACGGTCAAAAACGCCTTTAATCTGCTCTTCAAAATTCTTAGTGTCCAGAAGAACCGTCTTTACCTCTGTATTCATCTTCTCTATATCGGTGTCCCTTGTAATTATCACTCTACCTTCCCTTTCCGCTTTATCAACCAGCTCCCTGTCGCTTAATTCATCTGAAGCTATCTTCGTGTCATAACCCATCATACGCATCCATCGCCCGAGTTTACCGAGCATCACATCAACCAAGAACCTCATCCACAACCAAGTTTATATAAATCATCCTCATTTATTACCATGATACAATGATAGGGAGATTCCTTCTACTAGCCTACACCGTTGGCCCAGCAGCCGCCATACCCTACGCATCCACACATATATCAATGCATTGGATATTTCTATCTCTATTCATAGCCTACACCGCTCCACTCCCTCTACTATTCTTCATTCTAGATAGATTCCACTACCCATCCGCAACAAAGAAACACTTAATCCACAGAATGATAGGGAAGCCAGTGAAGAAAGTTAAAGACAAGAACCTAATGAACAAGATCTACTGTTCCTTTGAAGGAAAATGGGGGTACCTAGGACACTACTTCGGTCTAGGTTCGCTCGCGTTCGCCTTTGGTTTCCTATGGGTAGCGATCCTAGCATACGTATTGAAGCTACCGAGAACCAGAAGCTACCTCGCAATAGGAATCGGAAACATCATAGGACTCATATTCTGGATATTCATAATAGTTCAAACCAAAGGATTTATAAAGCCAAAACGGGTAATTATAATAGTACTTCTAGTAACATTCCTACTCTTCCTATACGGAGAAGCAAGAAAGAGGAAAATTCTCAAGAAACTTAAAAACACGAACAAAGAAATCCTATCTCGAATCAAAAGCCAAACAACCAACTAAAAAATAAACTAATTATCTCTGAGGTACAAACATGGAAGAAGAGCCAAAATGCCCGAACTGCGGAGCCAAAAACACACGTAAAGACTACGAAAAAGGCGAAGTAATCTGCCAAGAATGCGGAACAATACTAGACGACTCAGTACTAGACAAAGGACCGGAATGGAGAGCGTTCACAACCGAAGAAATGGAAGAAAAACAAAGAACAGGCGGACCCAAAAAATACTCACGCATAGACAAAAACCTATCAACCGAAATAGATCAATTCAACAGAGACGCAAGAAGCAAGAAACTAAAAAGCGATGTATCCAGACAGATGCGGAAACTAAGAAGATGGCACAAAAAACTAACATACAACGACTCAAAAGCCAGAAACCTATCAGTAGCACTAAGCCAACTAAACAGAATCGCATCAGCACTATCACTACCCTCAAACATCATAGAACAAACAGCACTACTCTACAGAAAAATCCTGAACAAAGGACTGGTCAAAGGAAGAGTAATAGAAGAAGTCCTCGTAGCAACACTCTACATAATCTGCAGAAAAAGACAAATACCCAGAACACTACAAGAACTAAGCGAAGTAGCAGGATCAGGAGCAAGTGAAAAAGCCATAGGAAGAACCTACAGAATGCTCAAAAACGAACTAGACATAGAAGTACCTCTACCAGACCCAATAGAGTTCGTACCAAGATACGGCTCCGAACTAGAGCTCTCAGGAAAAGTACAAGAAAGAGCCAAGAGAATACTGAAAAAATCAAAAGAAAAAAGACTAGTATCAGGAAAAGGACCAACAGGAGTAGCCGCAGCAGCACTCTACCTAGCAGCCAAAATAGAAGGAGAAAAAAGAACACAGAAAGAAGTATCAGAAGCAGCAAACGTCACAGAAGTAACAATAAGAAACAGATACAGAGAACTCAAAGAAAACCTAGACATAGAAGAATAACAAAACCCGAATATCTTTATTTTCCCAGAAAAGAATATAACACATGATAAAATCTCTTTCTCTCAAAAACTGGAAGAGCCACAAAGACACAGAACTAGACTTCACAGAAGAAACAAACGTCATAGTCGGAGAAATGGGCTCAGGGAAAACCAGCGCAATAGAAGCAATAAGCTACGGTTTGTTCGGAACATACCCAGCACTCAGATCCAGGAAAATAACCCTAGACGAAACCATAATGAACAAACCACAGAAAGAAAACCAAGCAGAAGTCAAAGTAGAATTCACAGCAAACCAAGAAACCTACACCGTGGAAAGAAAAATAGAAAGAGGAAAAACAACCAAAGCACAACTAAGAAAACAAGGAAAACTAATAGAAGGACCCAGCACCCGAAAAGTAACAGATACAATTGAAGAAATACTAGGAATAAACTACGAGCTATTCTCAAAAGCCGTATACGCCGAACAAAACCGAATGAACTACTTCCTAGAAATACCAAGAGGAAAAAGAAGAGAAAAAATAGATCAACTGCTAGAACTGGACAGATGGGAAAACGCCAGAAAAAACCTAACAACAGTAGTAAACATACTAGAAGACAGAAAAAAAGAAAAAAAGAAGCAATCAAAAGAAACAGAAGAGACAGAGAACATAAAAGACCTAGAAACTAAAGTAAAAAGATTGAAACAAGAGATAAAGAAGAAAAAAAAGAAAAGAAACAAGATCAAGAAGAAACTGAAATCCATAAAGGAAAAACACCGGAAAGAGAAGAAGAAAAAGAAGAAGCATGAAAAACTCAAACAAGAGATAAATTCACTCAAGAATAAGACCCAGTACCTTGAAGAAGACCTAGAGCAACTGCCAAAAGCAGAAGACAAGGAAAAAATAAAAAAGAAACTACAAGAACTGAAGAAAAAGAAGAAAAAAGTAAAAAAGAAAACCAAGAAGAAGAATAAACTGGAAACACAGATAGAAACACTTCAAAAAAACCAGGAAGACCAAGAAAAAGAGATAAAATCCAAGAAAGAGAAGATAAAGAAGATAAAACCAGAGGAAAAAGCAGAAAAGAAACTAGAACAAGTGAAAGAAAAGCTAGATGAACTGGAGAGCAAGGTGAAAGAGAACCAGGTGAAGAAGAACCAGCTAGAGAAAAACATGGAGAAAGAAGAGAAACACCTGGAGAAACTAAAAGCCGAAGAAGCCGAGTGCCCAGTATGCGGATCGGACCTAACCGGAGGAAGAAAAGAAAAAGTAGTTCAAGACAAGAAAAAAGACATCAAGGACATAGAGAAAAAGAAACAAAAAAAGGAAAAAAAGATTAAAACACTCCACAAAAAGATTAAAGAGAAAGAAAAAAGGAAGAAAGAACTAGAAAAAGAAAAGAAGAAGCTTGAAGAGAAAAAAGAAGAAAAAGAAGACCTGAAAGAACTTCAGAAAGAACTTAAAGAAACCAAGGAAAAAATAAAGAAACTAAAGAAAAAGAAAAAACAGATAGATATAAAGGAAAACGAAGAAGAGATAGAAAAAGAAATAGATGAGACCGAAGAGAAACTAGAATACATAGAGAAATCAAAAAAGAAATCAAAGAAACAGAAAAAACTGAAAAAGAAAAAGAAGCAGAAGAAAGACCTGGAATTCAGTGAAGAGAAACTAGAAAAACTATACGATGAACTAAAATCCCTAGAAAACAAAGGCAATATACTAAGAGAGAAAGTGAATAGCGACAAAGAACTTAAGAAAGAAAAAAACAAGAGACTGAAAGATCTTAAAGAAAAGAAAAAGAAAGCTGAAGAAGCTGAAAAGAAAGCAAAGTACCTAGAAGAACAACTTAATTCATTGAAAAACCTCAAAGGATCTTTAAATAGAGTTCAAGATAAACTAAGAGAGAAGTTCACGGAAGAGACCAATATAGCTCTGGATAACGTCTGGAGAAAGATATACCCCTACGGAAACTACGAAACCCTCAGGCTAGGTGTAGAGGACGGAGACTACATCCTCCAAGCCAAGACCCAAAGCGGAGAATGGATTGACGTAGAAGGAAGAACCTCAGGAGGAGAAAGAAGCACTGCAGGACTCTGTCTAAGAATAGCTCTTGCACTCGTACTAACAGGAGATCTATCTTGGATCATACTGGATGAGCCAACCCATAACATGGATGAAAAAGCTATAGAGAACCTATCAGTAGCTCTAGGAAGCTATCTACATGAGATAATCGACCAAGTATTCATAATCACACACGAACCAAAACTAAAGAAGGCTTCCTCTGGAACGTTCTACAGGTTCTCTAGAGATAAAGAAGAGAATGAACCCACGAACGTCCTGAGAGAATAAATCTATCTAGAGCACTTCTTCTTGGGATAAATCGGTTAAATAGCCTGCTATGATGTTTCTATTAACCTTTGTCAGAGGAAGATCAAGTTCCTTTAACTCTTCCTTGTTCTCCTGGAAATCTGTAGAGAACCTCTCCGGTAGCTTTTCATAGATCTTCTGAGCTCTTCTTTTAACTATTCTGGTTCTCTGTTTACCCAATTTCTTCACCTTGTAGATTTACTACTTCTTCTTCTCCGTTCGGGTATTTCCTGACAACGGATATAGGTAATACTTTTTCTTCAAATTCTTCTTTTGCTATTTCATCGGATCTTGTTAGGTTCTTTGTATCTTCCAGTAGGACTGGGGCTCCCATTGATATCTGGAGAGCTCTGGCGGCTATTACTCTTGCTTCTTCGAATCTGGTTAACACTTTTATCACCGTGGTGGGTATCTATTTTACTCTTAGAGATTTAAAGGGTTTTGGAAAGATAAGGGGTTATTTTTCGATGTAGTCTTCGATTAATTCGTATGCTCTGTTAACTGATTTCTCTACATCTTGTTCTTTTTCTCCTCCTGTGCAGATCATTTTTCCATTCTTGAATAAGAGGAGTGTTGTTCCAAGGTCTTTTAGTTTTAGTATTGCTCCTGGGAACTGTTCAGGTTCATATTCAACGTTTTCAACTTCCATCGCGATTCCGTATAGATCTAGCTCGACATCGAGGTTTGCTGATGCCACTATGTTCTCTATTTTGTAGTCTATTTTAGCCATGTTTTATCACCTTTTAAAAGTAGTTATTTATATTCCTATATCCGTCCTTTATAAAGGTTCAATCTTAGGGATTTTAGGCACTACATTTTCCTAAAGTTGGGAAAGAGATTCGATTATGTTTCCCTCTAAGTCTGGGTAGAGATCTTCAAGTATCTGGAACGGTCTCTTGAGTCCCTTGAAGTTACTTACCATTTTATACGCTTCTTTATAGTGTTTTTCTCCAAATACTTGGGTAGATACTTTTCTGGTGACAGCGCATACTATAATATGTAGCCTTGTACGCGGCGCTTCATTAGGATAAATTTCTCTGAGGTGCTGGAGAACATCTGTAGTTGCTTCTCTGTTTTGAGTGATTATTCTATGAGTTAATTCATGGACCAAAGTCTCGCAGACCAAGGCATACCTGTTGTCAATTTTTACTGTCAGAGGATCAGAAAAACCAGATACCGCTAGATGGTTCACGAAGTACACTGGGATAGTTTCTTCTTTCCAATCAAGGCCTGTAGACTCTGATATGAATTTAAGAACAGTTTCTTCCTTTTCATCGGTCCAATGCCCCTTCAAATCTTCTATGAAGTCGCTGTAGTTTTGTTCTGCTTCTTTTCTCTCGAAATTTTTTCCTTGAGATTTAGTTAGTTCTCTGTCGTAGGGTTTTGAGTACCTGAACTCTAACTCTGGCAAGTTATCCATATAATTCACATGAATGCTTCGGCGTCTTTTTCTTGTTTTTCTTTGTTTTCTTCGAATCTCCTGGCTTGTTCTTCTAGGTTTTCTCCTAGTCCGATTTCGCTTGATTTCCTTTCCCTTATCTTTGCGAACACTGGGTTGCTTACTGCTTCTCCTACTATCAGGGATTCTCCTACTCTAAGTGTGGTTAGTGATTCTAGTGAGTCTTGGTCTATTCCTTCACTTGTTTTGCTGATGTGATCTAGGTCGTGTGGGTTGGTTATTCTCATTATTATCTGGGTGTTGCATTGGCTGAGTGCTGTTGTGGATAGCTGCATTGGTCTTTGGCTTACTAGGCAGAGTGAGGCTCCGAACTTCCTTCCTTCTCTGGATATTGTTTCTATTATGTCTTTTGCTATTGCTTCTTCAGATTCTGCTCCTTCTTTGACGAAGTTATGTGCTTCTTCTACGAATAAGATGAATGGCGGTACATCTGTTTTTCTTCTTTTCTGGAATAGTCTTTCTGCGATGTAGGCTGTTAGCATTCTTCTTTCCTTCTGGCTAACCATTCTGCTTAAGTCTAAGATGGTTAGTTCTCCTGGTGTGATTAATTGATCTATGCTTGATCCTGTTTCTGCGAATAAATCGCTTTCCAGGTTACGTAGCCATGCTACCAGCGCGTTCTGTAGTTTTTCATTCATTTCTTTGTCTTTCAGTATTTCTTCAACTATGTCTTCTATTCCGTATGGTCCTTCTCTCTGTCTGAGTGTGGTTATCGCGTTGTGTAGTTCTCTTTTTTGTGGTCTGCTCATTCCTGGTAGGAATACTGCGAAGTCTGATACGTTTAGTGATGATACTGGGATCTTGAAGTTCTTTCCGTCTATTTTGTTGGTTTTGGATCTGTATTTCTCGGATTCTGCGAAGCTCTTGTATTCTCCGTGTACGTCCATGACTATTGATGCTGGTCTTCCTTCTTCTCTTTCTCTATCCAGCAGTTCTTCTATTAGTACAGATACTGTGTGGGTTTTTCCTGCTCCTGTTTGCGCTAGTACTGCTAGGTGTTTTTGGAATAGGTCGGTTAGGCTTAGTTTGGTTTCTATGTCATGGTGTTGTATTTTCCCTATGTTTAGTCCTTTTTCTTTGAATCCTAGGAAGTGTTTTAGTTCCTGTGGTTCTGGTTCTTTTATCTCTGTGCCTGGTGATGGTGGCTGAGTGGGTCTTTTTATTAGTCCTTGTTGTTTGACTCCGAGTGCTTTTGCTTCTGCTACTGTGTATTCCCATTCTTCTGTTGGAAATTTTTCATCTAGCTTTGATCCGGTTCTTTCGATTTGGTGCATGGATTCTGGTTGATCGAAGTATTTGTTGGTTTTATGTAGGTCTTTTACCATCGCGATGACTTTTCCTTGTGTTGATTGGTAGGATATGTATTGGTTTTTATCTGTGTCTTCTTTGTTGGCTAGGAAGTGTATCTCTGTGGGTGTTGGGGTTTCTTTGGTCGCGGTTATTCTTCCTATCATCTGTTTTCCTCCTGTTTATCTTTCTTGTTTTTCTACTTGAAGGGTCTTTTGTCTCTTCTTTCCTTCATCATGAAGGGTTCTTCCCCTACGTATGTCTTTACTTCTTCTATGACTGAATCTGCTTCTTTTTCACTTATCTTTGCGTGTAAGTCGGCTTCTATTAGTGGTGCTGGATAGCTGTAGTCGCTTGATATCTTTGATAAAGACCCAAGTAAATCTATCATGTCACTTAAGTTTTTTTCTCCTTCTAGGTACTCTATTCTTAGTGGCTTGTCGTTTTTAACTAGCTTGAGGTAAACTACTTTTATCGCGTTTCTTATGTCGGGTGGTAGGTCCCTTAGTACTGGGTGGTTCCCGGGTTCGTCGGAGTAGTTGAACTTCTTGGTTCTTTCATCTTCCTCCAGAACGTAGTGCATGAGTATGGAGTCTAGTTTATCTTCTCCGTGTTTCTTGGCTATCTTCCTGGATTTACTGTCCTCCACTACCCCTATGACCTGTGTTCCCTTATTTCTAGCTGTTTTAAATAACTTTTTATATTTCTCTATGAGTTCTTGGTATTTTTCTCTTTCTTTCTGGTTTTCTTCTTTTGGCTTGTCGCTTGGGTTTGGTACTATGGATCCGTCTAGTAGCAAGTAATCCGTAGGGTTATTTTCCAGTGACTCGCGGGCTGTTTCTATTTCTTTAATCGCTCTTAGTAGATTCGGTATCTTGTTTGATCTCTTTGGATCGATCGAGCTTACTTCTAGATCAGGTGAAGGGTTGGGGTAGTAGCTGTGATCTACTAGTCTTCCTTTCTTGTACTTCATGTTTGCTGCGCAGGCTCTTGTAACAACTATGCCAGTGCCCTGAAGATCCTGAGCTATAAGCCCCCCGTCCACTCCGGTCACGGTTCCGGTGAAGGAATCAATTTTGATTTCTCTTGCTATTTCTTCTTGTTCTCTTATCTTTCTGGCTTTTTCCTGAGTTCTCTGAGCCTGTTTCTTTATTTCTTGGGATAGGTTCTTTATCTCTTGCTCCATGTGTTAATTTGGTGCTGGAGGAATAAATCCTTTATTCCAGTGTGAGGGAAAGGTATACATGAAGTTCGTGTATAATGAACCAGCCGTGGTTTCAGGCGATAAACTAGTCATAGGAGACCTACATATAGGCTTGGAGTCCGAGTTAAGCAGAAGCGGAGTTAATGCTCCTAATCAGACCCAGGAGATGATGGATAGGGTCAGTAAGATGCTTTTCCAGAATAACTGCAGTGAATTAATCATCCTAGGTGACCTGAAACACGGAATACCCTGGGCAGAATGGGAAGAGAAGGAAAGCCTTAGAGACTTCGTTGAGGAGATGAAACGTAAAGCAGATCTAACAATAGTTAAAGGAAATCACGATGCCTCGATAGAAGAATACATCAACACAGAGGTAGCTGGTCCACATGGATATCGAAACGGAGACGAGTACTTTCTACATGGCCACGCGGAGCCCAGAGAGGAAGCATTCGAATGTAAGAAGATATATATGAGCCACCTACATGCTGTCTTGAAGTTGACAGACTCTCTTGGTAAGACAACCAGCCAGAAAATATGGCTAACCGGAGAAACAGAGAAAGAAAGAGAGAAAGCAGAGTTAGTCATAGTACCCTCATTTAATAGATTGATATCCGGTCAAGATGTTAGAGAGAGTTTCATCGGGCCGATGAAGAAGTACCTAGACCCAGGTGAATTGAAAGCGCATTTACTGGACGGAACGGATCTAGGGAAACTCAGAGAACTGCCAAGGAAAAACTCCTCATAACAATTATATACCCAGAAACCGTTATTATGAACATGTTCAAGCAAGTTATATTAATGCGTAAAGACCTGGAGATGACCAAGGGAAAACTAGCAGCACAAGCATGTCACGCTTCACTAGGAGCATACAGAGAAGCAATAGATCTCTATCCCTCTAAAACCAAGGAATGGCTAGGAGAAGGAGGAAAAAAGATAATACTATGGGTAGAGGACAAAGCACATCTAGCGAAGCTAGATAAAGAGATACCGGACAAGATACCGAAACAAGGGGTCGTTGACGTAGGACACACAGAGATAGAGCCAGGTACAAAAACCTGTATAGCCCTGGGACCATGGGAAGAAGAAAAACTAGATAGATACACCGGAGACCTAGAAACAGTTAAATAATCAAAAAGGATTAAAATGACTCAGAATTACAAAAGAGGATATCAGTTCGAATACAAGACCAAACAGATATTTGAAGACCACGGATGGACAGCCACACGTTCACCAGCATCACAATCACCAGCAGACCTATACGTAATGGGAAAAAACGAAAACATGCTAGTCCAATGCAAGACCACGAAGAAAGATAAACTATACATATACGAACTAGGAGACCTAATATCCAAAGCACAAGAAACCGGAGCAAAACCACTCCTAGTATACTCATTAAGATACACACCACCATACGTCAAAGAAATAAAGAAAGAAAAAGAGAAACTAAAGAGGGACGAAGACCATAAAGAATTAAAAGAATACCTAAAGGAAAAATAAATCCACCCAAAGGAGGTTAAAAAATGGGAGTAGGCATCACCCTAGAAGAAATAATGAAGAAAGCAGTAGTAACCGTGAAACCAAGCGACTCAATCCAGAAAGTCGCAGACACAATGGCAAAAACCGGAATAGGCGGAGTAATAGCAACAGAACACAGCAAGATAAAAGGAATAGTCACAGAAGGAGACATAATCTCAGAAGTAGTCGCAGAACAAGAAAACTTCAAAGAAAAAACAGTTGAACAAGTAATGAAGACACCAGTCAAGACAGCTAAGAAACACACCGACGTGGAAGAAGCCCTAAAAATAATGAGAGACCTAGACATAGAAAGACTGCCAATAGAAGAAAACGGAGAACTCGTAGGAATAGTCACAGAAAGAGACCTAGTAAGAGTAGAACCAGCACTAATAGAGATGGCAAGAGAAAAACAAGCCGTGACAAACAGGCCAGAAATAGAAAAAGAAGTAGAAGTAACGGGAAAATGCGAAGAATGCGGAAACATATCAAACCACCTAAGAAGAATGGAAGGCAAGCTACTCTGCCCAGAATGCAGAGACCTAGAACTATAAAGGGATCAAAATGAAAAGAACAGCAGAAAGAACCAGAAAAAGATTCAACATCCCAAAAAAAGGATCAAGAAGAAAAGACACGGAGAAACACGAAACCAAGCCAGAGCTAGAGTACGTTATGGACAAAACAACTCCAATAACAGAGACAACCACAGTCAAGAAAACAGCTGAAAAAATGCTGGAAGAAAGAGAAAAAAGACTTCCAGTAACCGACCCAGGAACACAGAGACTAAAAGGAGACATAAAAGCACTGGATATCCTGGACCTATTCGGAGGAGGAGTAAAGAGCAACATAATAGAACAAAAATTCAAAGGAAACATACCAGAAGCCCTGAATCTACAGATAAAGAAGATAATGAACCAAGACCCCGAATCAATAGATTTAAAGACAAAACTCGAAGAATCAATAAAGAAACTGGTAGAAACCCATACCGACACGCTACACGTAACCCAAGAAAATAAGATAGTAGGAGAACTCACGGAAGAAAAAATAGTGGATATCCTAGCTAGCGTAGAAGGAGAAAAGAAAGTAGAAAAAGCAATGACATTCAACCCAGTGACCGCAGGACCAGGATACAAAGTAGCGGACGCATGCAAAGTAATGGTAAGAAACAACTTCAACCGACTGCCAGTAGTATCAGAACACGAACTAAAAGGAATAGTAACTTACGCGGACCTACTAAAATACTTCTCCAAAGAAATGTTCACACTAAGCAACGCCACCATGGAACACGAAGCATTCAACGTAATCATAGAGAACATAATGACACGTGAACCAGTTACAATATCCGTGAACGCAACTCTAGATGAAGCAGGTGAAAAAATGAAGGAAACAGGCCACGGAGGAATACCTGTGACCGAAGGAAATCAAATTATAGGTATAATAACGAGAAGAGATATAATAAAGGTGATAAAATGAATTCAAATATAGAAGTAAAAGATATAATGACACGGGAAGTGCCTGTAGTATCCGAAGAAGACCCAGTAGCAAGGATAAGAAACATATTCCTAAACAAAAACATCTCAAGCATACTCGTATACGAAGACGAGCCAAAAGGAATAATAACAAAAGGAGACATATCCAGAGCATTCGTAGAAGAAAGAAGAGGAATAGACGAAGTAAGAGTAAGAGAAATAATGACAAGATCCCTAGTAAAAACAGAAATGGAAGAAGAACCAGAGAAAGCAGCAAAAAAGATAATAGAACACAACATCTCATCACTACCAGTAATAGAGGATAAAGAAGTGAAAGGGATACTTACAAAGAACGATCTAACCAGATACTACGCCAACCACTTCAGAGGAAAGAACCAAGTAAAGGATCTGATGACAGAAGACGTGGAAACAGTTCAAGAAAACCAGTCAATATTCCACGTAGCCAAAGAGATGAACGAGAAAAACATATCAAGACTAGTAGTCATAAGAAGCAAAGAACCAATAGGAATAATCACAGAGAAAGACATAACCCTAGCAACCCAAGGACTACACCCAAGCTCCATAAGCTATCAATCAACCGACGAAGAAGGACAGACACACAAAAGAAAAACAATGTACCCAATGATAGCATCCGACATAATGCAAGAGAACCTGAAAACAACGGAGAAAAAAGAAGATAGCTCCAAAGCAGGAGAAAAAATGCTGGAACAAGAGATCGGGAGCCTAGTAGTAATAGAAAACAAAAGGCTGGAAGGAATAATAACGAAGACCGACTTCGTGAAACACCTAGCACAGAAAGATAAGGATTAAAAAGAACGGGTTTCAAAAATTATACACATTAAAGGTTATTCCCTCACGGTTTGATCAAAAGAATCACACCAGTCACCCGTCACCAATAAAGCTCATCATCCAAAGGAAGAAAGAAGCAGTAGAAGTAACAGCTCTTTTTGATCAAACTAAAGAGGAGAGCGTCAAATATCACCAGTGACCAATAATGAAGTTCAAAGAACTGAAAAACACATTAGAAGAACTCAAGAAAGACAAAAGAAAGAAACTAGTAGAAGGAAAAAGAGACAAAGAAGCACTAGAAGAATTCCAAGTCACAGAGATACAAAAGATAAACAAGCCACTGAGACAAGTAACATCAAACACAGAAGAAAAAGAAGTGATAATCCTAACAGACTACGATGAAACAGGTAAAAAACTCTCAAGCGAGTTAATAGACCTATACAGAGCAGAAGGAATAAAAACAGACCTCTCCTACAAAAAGAAACTTGGAAAACTAAAGGGAATATCCGAAATAGAAGAAATACCCTCAAAGTACCGGGAACTAAAGACCCGAGAAAAGAAAAAACAAAAATCAAGGTGATAATAATGGGAAAAACATACATAGACACGATAAAATACGTTATAAAAGCAAAGATAGAGACAGACGGAATAGTTGAAAAACCCGACGTAGTCGGAGCAATATTCGGACAGACAGAAGGATTACTAGGAGAAGAACTAGATCTAAGAGAACTTCAAAAAAGCGGAAGAATAGGGAGAATAGAAGTAGACATAGAAACCAAGTCAGGAAAATCAGTAGGATCAATAACAATACCATCAAGCCTAGACGCAGATAAAACAAGCGCACTAGCAGCAGCATTAGAACAAATAGAAAGAGTAGGACCATCAAAAGCCGAGATAGAAATACAGGAAATAAAAGACACCAGATCAAACAAAAGAGAAAACGTCATAGAAAGAGCAAAAGAACTAAGAAACTCACTAATGAAAGAATCAAGACCAGAATCCAAAGAAATAAGCAAAGCAATAAGAGAAGGAGTAAGACAAGCAGAAATACAAGAATACGGAGAAGACAACCTAGCAGCAGGACCAAAAATCGAAGAAAGCGATGAAATAATAGTAGTAGAAGGAAGAGCAGACGTAATAACCCTCCTAAAATCAAACCTAAAAAACGTGATCTGCCTACACGGAAAGAAAGTACCAGAAACCATTAAAGAACTAAGCAAAAGAAAAACAGTAACCCTATTCGTAGACGGAGACAGAGGAGGAGACCTAGTAGTAAAACAACTTCAAAACGAAGGCCACGTAGACTACGTAGCAAAAGCACCAGCAGGAAAAGAAGTAGAAGAACTAACACAGAAAGAAATACTCAAAAGCCTAAGAAAGAAAAAGACACTGGACGAATACCAAGGAGAAACAACCAGCAAGAAACAAAAAAAGAAAACCAAGAAGAAAAGAGAAGGAAAGAGCTTCGGAGAAGTAATGGAAAACCTAAAAGGAGAATTAAAAGGAGTTCTAATGGATAAAAACGATGAAATAATGGCAAAAACAGAAGTAAAAGACCTAGCAGAAGAAATGAAGAAACACCAAGACATCAAAGCAGTAGTATTCGACGGGATAATAACCCAGAAACTAGTGGACACAGCCAACAAACAGAACATAAACTACCTAGTAGGAACAAAGAAAGGAAAAGTAAAAGACAGCAAAGGAGTAAAACTCCTTATAAGAAACTAACTATGTTCCTTGCCCTGGTGAATATGGAGCCCACGCTCTGAATCGAACTCCTTACCACATTCAGGGCACGCGTACTTTCCTTTAACTTTTTTATATCTTTCTCTACCAGGAGAAACCTCTTCAGATTCTTCTTTACTGGGTTTCTCTTCTTCACTTATCTTCTTCAGTTTCTCTCTAATAGGTAGAGTTATTCCTCCTGATTTATATATCACTGTTCCAAGAGCCACTACTGCAGCCCAGAACATGACTCTAGCAAGCGGTAAAAGCACTAAACCTGCTTTAGCTCCCGCGTCAAGGTTTCCAAGAGTCTCCTGCATCGTTAAACCATAGAAATTCAGGGTAACCGATTGTCCTGCAGGGCCACCCATGACTGAAGCTATGGACATCAACTGATAGATATCGCTAAGAAGCATTAAAGCCGATCCTAGGACTACAAAAGCACCTATTAACTTCACGAGATGAAGTTTCCTTGAACCGATTCGAAGCATGATTTTCTCTTCCATTAAAACACCTCACACTAAACCTGTTTCCATCAATATTAAAAACATTCGCCTATATAAAACCCTTGAAGATCATTCTGGGTCCGTAGTCCAGTGGTTTAAGACGCTACCCTTACAAGGTAGAGATCGGTGGTTCAAATCCGCCCGGACCCATAACAGCGCCGGTGATCCAGTGGTAAGATACGAGATTGCCATTCTCGTAACACGGGTTCGAATCCCGTCCGGCGCACTGGAAAACGATTAAAATGATTCCAATAGACACAATAAGAAACGAGCCAGATAAAATAAAGGAAAACCTGGAGAAAAGAGGATTAGATTTCCCTCTAGACGAACTTAGAGAACTAGATAAAAAATGGAGAAAAAAGAAGAAAAAACTCAATCAACTCAGGCATGAGAAAAACGAAGCAGAGGAAAAAATAAGAGAGAAAAAGAAAGAAGGAAAGAAAGCAAAGAAACAGATAAAGCAGATGAAGAAGAAAAAGAAGAAACTGGAGAAACTGGAAAAAGAAACAGAAGAACTGGAAACAGAGAGAAAAGAGCTCTGGATGAATCTACCAAATCTATTGGACGAGGACGTGCCGGAAGGAGAAGACGAATCCGACAACGAGGAACTAAGAAAAGAAGGAGAACCACCTGAATTCAGTTTCGAACCAAAGACCCATTTAGAGCTCGGAGAAGAACTAGATTTAATGGATAGGAAAGCAAGTGAAGTAGCTGGAGAAGGTTTCTACTATCTGAAAAAAGACCTAGCTCAACTGGATTATGCATTGCAGATGTATACAGTGGATAAACTACTTGACAAAGACTACAGTTTAATAGAACCTCCGTTGATGATGAGGGAAGAAATATACAAGGAAGCAACGAATGTGGATAAATTCAAAGAAGACATGTACGGGGTTAAAGACACGGATAAATACTTAATCGGCACCTCAGAGCACCCTATAGTCGCGATGCATAGAGGAGATGTATTCAGTAAAGACGAGCTTCCAAAGAAATACATAGGGATAAGCCCCTGCTTCAGGAAAGAAGCCGGAACACATGGAAAATACAGAAAAGGACTCTACAGAATGCATCAGTTCAATAAGATCGAGATGGTAATATTCTGCAAGCCAGAAAAATCATCAAAATACCTCTCAGAGCTACAGCAGAACACGGAAGAAATATATCAAGATCTAAATCTACCTTACAGAGTTGTCAAAGCATGTGGTGGGGACACCTCAAAGACCCAGGCAAAGACCCTGGACACCGAGCTATGGATGGCTGACGGAGAATACAGAGAAGCAGGATCAAACAGCAAGACAAAAGCCTATCAATCAAGAAGACTCAACATAAAATACGAGAAAGAGAAATACGGAGAAAGAGAATACGTTCACACCCTTAACAGCACGGCTGTAGCTACAAGTAGGACAATGCTCAGCCTCATGGAAACACATCAAACTCAAGACGGAGAGATAAGGATACCTAAAGTGCTTCAACCCTACATGAACTGCAAGGAAAAAATAAAGAAAGATTAACGGGCCGGTAGCTCAGTCTGGGAGAGCACCAGGCTCTTACCAAAACTCCAAGAGTTTTGAGAGACACCTGGTAGCCGCGGGTTCAAACCCCGTCCGGCCCATGGAGAAACAAAGATGGCTGAAACAAGACACTGGGCAGACAAATACGCAGAAAAACTGGTTGATAGAAAACCTGATAAAGAAGAATATACAATAGAAGCAGCTATAACACCATCAGGAGTAGTTCATGCAGGTAACTTCAGAGAAATACTCACACAGGACTTCGTATACAACGCACTCAAAGAAAAAGGAGAAAAAGCCAGATACCTATACTTCTGGGATGACTACGACCGATTCAGAAAAGTACCTGAAGATATAGATCAATCATGGGAAAAATACATAGGCCTACCAGTAAGCGAAACACCCGACCCTTGGGAATGTCATGATTCTTACGCTGAACACTTCAAAAGCCAAGTAAAGGAAGATCTAGAAGCCCTAAATATCAAAGACATAGACTTCAAATCCGCCTCAGAAGAATACAAGAAAGGAACATTCACCAAACTAATCAAAAAAGCACTTCAAAACCAAGAAAAAATCCGAGAGATACTAAACAAATACAGGAAAGAACCACATGGAGAAGAATGGATACCAATAAGAGTTTACTGCCAAGAATGCGGAAAGGACACAACCACAGCCGAATATAACGGAGGATACGAACTCAAGTACAGTTGTAAATGTGGTGAAGAGTCAACCGTGAACTTCAAGAAAAAACCAGGCAGCGCGAAGCTACCTTGGAGAATAGACTGGCCAATGAGATGGGTTCATTACGATATAGATTTCGAGTCTTCAGGCAAAGAACACCAAGCCTCAGGAGGAAGCGTGGACACAGCAATACCAATCTGTAAGAAAGTGTTTGATCACAACCCCCCAATACAGCCAATGTACGAATTCATATCTATCAAAGGACAGAAAGAAAAAATGAGCTCCTCAAAAGGAAATGTAGTGGAAATAAAAGAACTTCTAGAAATATACGAACCAAGCGTGGTTCAATACATGTATACATCTAAGATAAACAAAGCATTCGACATAGCGTTCGATGAAGAAATAATAAATGAATATAAAAGATTTGACAAAGCTGAAGAAGCATACTTCGAAGATGGAGATGAAAATAAATCCCGTAGATACGAGTTATCAATGCAGGAAATTCCTGATGAACAACCACAAAGAATTCCTTATGGATTCTGCTCAACCATAGCACAAGTAGCTGAAGATGAAGGAAAAAGAAAAGAAATCCTAAAGAGAACCGGACACCTGGAGAACCCAAGTGAAAGAGACATAGAGCTAGCTCTCAAAAGAATAGAACTAGCTGGAAACTGGATAGAAAGATACGCCCCGGATAAATACATATACGAAGTTGAGGAGGAGCTTCCTGAAGTAGATATGGATGGAGAGATCTTAGAATTATATGAAGAGGTAGCTGATAAGGTAAAGAGAATGAATGGACAGGAACTACAGCAATTTATCTACGAAACAGCCAAGGAAAGAGACCTAGACCTAGGAGAAGTATTCAAATCCGGATACAGGTTAATTCTCGATCAGGACCAAGGACCCAGACTCGGTCCATTCCTAGCTACACTAGACGAAGATTTCGTGAAGAAAAGACTGAAAAAAGAAGGTTAGATTTCAGCACTCATGAGGCTAAGAGCTTTCTCTCCGCTACTCTTGATCTCCTGGTATCTGTCCTCTTCTTTGCTGATCAAGAAATCCACGACGTACTGAGGATCTGTGGCCACGTGTCTTTTTGGTCTCCCTAAGCCAGAGTTAACGAAGTTCATGTCCTCAAGCGAGTCAATAACATCATATACCTTGGTGTAAGGGATGTCTGCTCCATTGGATATATCTCTAGCCGTACACTCTGGGTTCTTCATTATATAAGCCAGTGCCTTGGATTTGTATTTCGTTAAACCAAGTTTCTGTAGATGTATAGCCAGATCATACATTTAACCTCCTCCTATGTTAACCAGTTAATTACATTTCCACAAGAAAAAGTTAAATAGTTTTTGCAACTCCTGTGCGTTAAAACCAGATTAAACCAACCAGAAGTTCACCTACAAAGACCATAATCTACGGCGTTTGACGTTAAGAAACTTTATAAACGTGGAAAACAGAGTTATAACAGAGTAAAAGCCGCCCTAAATATCAAAGAAAAGAATTCAGAATAAAAAATGAGGTGAAATAATGAGTTCTACTAACACACCAAACGTAAATGTAGATAAAGAAAGAATGAACAAAGCTGTAAACACTCTTAAATCCTGGAGAGATAGAATTAACGAAATACTAGAAAAAGAATTCGATGACCACATCAGAAGAGCTGAAAAACTCCATCCAGAAGGAGCTAGAATAGTAAAATACCTAAAAGAATACACACTAAGAAGCGGAAAAAGAGTAAGACCAGCCTGCATGATAGCAGGATACAAAGCAGTCGGAGGCAAAGACGATGAAAAAATATTCCCAGCATCAACATCAGTAGAAGCACTCCAAACCTATCTACTAATCCACGACGACATAATGGATCAAGACGAACTAAGAAGAGGAGGACCAACCCTCCACAAAATGTACAGGAAATTCCACGAAGAAAACAAATACAGAGGAGACTCTAAAAGATTTGGAGAAACCCTAGGGATAAACGCAGGAGACCTAGCCAACTCATACGCAGTAGATCAACTTGTAAAAAGCGATTTCCCTGCAGAGAGAAAAATAAAAGCACTTAGAAAACTAGAAAACATACACAGACACACAGGATTCGGTCAGGTCCTAGACGTCATGTTCAACTTCAGAAAAACAGCCAACGTAGAAGAAAGCGACACAGACCAAGTATACAAACTCAAAACCGCCCATTACACCATAGCAGGACCCCTAGAACTAGGAGCAATCCTAGGAGGAGGAACAGAAGAACAGATAGAAGCACTTAAAGAATACGGAATGAAAGCAGGAAGAGCATTCCAACTGAGCGATGATCTCCTAGTAATGTACGGAGATGAAGAAAAAATAGGTAAACACGTTGGAACAGACCTAGAAGAAGGAAACAAAACCATACCCATACTCAAAGCATACGAAATGGGAAATAAAGAACAAAAACAGAAAATAAAAGACGCAATGGGTAACAAAAATTTATCTAAAGAAGAAGTACAGAAAATAGGTGAAATAATAGAAGAAACAGGAGCATACGAATACTGCAAACAAAAAGTCGAGAAGCTAGCGAAAGAAGGAAAACAAGCAATAAAAAACGCGGAAAACATAGACCCTGAAATAAAAGAATTCCTACTTGGAATCGCAGACTACATAATCGCAAGAGAAAAATGAAGATTCAGAGAGAATTTGCCTCCCCTGGTTTCAGCCAGGGGAGGAAGGCTCACCCAGTTTCCCTTAGAAAAACTCTATATCAATAGTGCCAGAACTAACTTAAATAGATTTTGCAACGGTTTCAAGTTTACTTCAGTTTACTATTCAAATAAATCATAGACTAGCGATATAATCCAAAGAACCAAAGCAGGATAGAGAAAGTAGGTCTTCCAGAAAGATAAAATCATAAAGGGCAACATAGCAAGGAAAGTAATATGATCCAACTGAAGCCAGTGACTGATACTATTATCCACTCAAATACCTCTATTCAAACTGTTTCTCTATCTTCTCTACCTTTAATCCCTCTCCTGTGATATCTAGGGCTGCTTCATCTTCGTAGTGTTCTGTGGATCTCATCTTCTCTATTGAAAGAGTTCTCTTGACATTTCCACCAAGATACTTGAGTAAGACGACTCCATCCGAGAGAAATTCACTCACGTGATCGCTTGACATCCAGTCGCTGTTCTTATTTATCTCCGAGACAAGTAGAACTGTGCAGTCAGCTTCTCTAACCACATTTATCAGTTTATGTATCTGTAGTCTGATTAGGAGATCTTGTTGTATTCCTATGGGTGAGAAGTTATCGAACTCGGTTGCTAGACCGTATTGAGCTAGTTCTTCAAAGGACACAGGGAAATCAGATAAGGGAGTTAATGAATCTATAACCAACCTATCCGGGTTGTACCTGTCAATCTGTCCCTTCAACACATCTATATAGGTTTCGTTTTCCTCTAGAGTTCTCTTTGTTATGTCGTTGTATACCAATTTGAGTTTGTTCTGGGCTTGGAGTGACTTGAAGTCCCATCCGAACTGTTCTGTTTGTTTAAGAACTTGTTTTGGTTCTTCTTCGAATGATATGTATAGTCCTTTTTGATCGTGGTTCTCTGCCCCTTCTTTCAAGAAATGTAGTGAGAATATGGATTTACCTGTACCTGGAGACCCTGAAACCAGAGTGACTGAGTCCTGGGGAATGCCTCCTTGGATGAGGTCATCCATCCCTGGAATTCCAGTGGGTTCTCTGTCCATGTTTAGAGATAAGAAGATAAGGTATATAAAAGTTATTCTTCTAGGAAACCTGAAACTAAGAGAGGTAGTAGGGCTGTGGCCTCTCCTTCTATTGTCACGTGGTCCGCTTCTTTCTTTATCTTGCTCCAGCTTATTGCTTCACGCGTCTTTGCTCCAGATAGTGATCCATCCCATTCTGGCGCGGTTGTTATGTATACTGCTCTGTCTAATCCGTCTTTGAATTGATTCCACCAGATTGTATGGTGTTTACTTATTCCTCCACCAATCATCAGTGCTGAGGTGTCTTCTTTGTCGAATACTATGTCTGCTAGTTCGTCTTCGTCTTTCCATACATTGACGTTGAAGTCTCTATCTTGGCTGTAGGTCCAGATCTGTGTCCCTACTGCTCCGTCAGTTATTCCTGGAACGAATACATCCACATCATTCTCAGCTGCCCAGTAAAGTATGCTGTCCGTATCATCTATCCTTTTCCCGATTTCCTTTATTAAAGCGTTAGTAGATAGTTCTTCGTATTCTTTGTTTATCTCCTTGAAAATTGGCTGTAGATGATCTTCAAGAACTGGTCCGTAGCACTCTTCAGGTATCAGGATGTTTCCTAGCCTGAATATATCCATTTCTTTTAGTTCCTTGTCATTTAGTTGGAATGAACCGTGGTAGTAGTCTTCCCATACTCTAGCTAGGTCGTGGTCGAGTGTTCCGCATGTAGTGATTATTGAGTCTACTTCACCTGACTTAACTAGCTCTTTGATAACTCCTCTTGTGCCTGTGGATACTATACATGCTGGGAAAGAGAGGAAAAGATGAGTTTCTTCCTGCCTGATATCTTTCAGTATTTCTCGTGCTGTGCCTAGTTTCTTTGCTGTGAACCCTCCGCTTGCCTTGTATCTTTCAAGGATTTCTTTGGTGTTGAATTCATTTGGATTTATATCTTCCACTGGTGTTAGAGTTTCTCTATCCATCTGCATCACATCTACTCTTGGTTATTTTTTATTTAATGTCTGAATCCTAATTAAGGGATAGCACGTAAACATATAAAAGAAAGGAGTTTCGTTAAGTATACGTGGAATTCTCCCTGGGAAAAGTGTTTGAATGTAGAATTTGCCTCCCCTGGTTTCAGCCAGGGGAGGAAGGCTCACCCAAAGGACATAGAATTTGCGTGTTTTAATTATAGATCATCTCTTTTATAAGAGTTTGGAATATCTACAAAATTATTTTGAAATAATTACCGTAAATAAAATATCTATTGAAAATTTTTTGGGAGAATTTTTAATTGAAAAAAAATACAGGTTGAGAAGTGATAAATCGTAATTATTCCGAATATATAATCATTTCCAGGTAACTTGCTATGGAATCCAGGGATTTTCTAGCTATTTCTTCAGATGAGGCCACCAGAACCACGAGGTCTCTGGGATCTGCATTTAGTTTTGATCTTAACTTATCAACTTCGCTTTGGGATATACCGTAGGCTGGTAGCTCGTCCGTGGTAATGAACCCACATTTATTCATCTTCTTTATCTGATCGCATAAAGTGACTGCGAAGGATCTCTGTGGCTCTTCTTCCTTTGTGAATAAATTCTTCATGTTAGGTATCTTAAGAGCGAGTACTTTTCCTCCTTTCTTGATTTCTCTACGGATGAAGTTGCAGTCCGTTCCATTGAAGAGGTAGGTTACGTCGAAGAAGTTTCTTTCTATCTTTTCTATGCCTGCTTCCTCTGCTCTTTCCTTTATCATTTCCTCGATGCTTTTTTCATCGTTGATGGTATCATACCTCCATTCCGTAGCTCTTTGGAGCCATCATACCTATCACTTCTGTTAGTTCAGGTATTTTAACCAGTCTTTCTCCTGATATCTCGTAGTATTCATCAAGGTTTTTAACTTTCAGCTTTAGGAGGAAGTACCATTCTCCTGTGGTGAAGTAAACTTCTTTAACTTGCTCTATCTCGGATAGTTTTTCCCCTAGGTCGTCTGGGTCTACTCCTGTTTTAGCTTTGAGTAATATGAAGGCTGTTATTTTTTCTTCTTCCTCCTCTGTGGTTATTATTGGTTTATATCCTTTTATGATTCCTTTTGATGTTAGTTTGTCTATTCTTGAGTGGATGGTGGTAACTGGTTTATCTAGGTTTCTCGCGATTTCACTCACGTTCGGTGAGACGCTTCCTTCTTTCTTGATCTGCTCCACTATCTTCTCGTCAAGTTCATCCATACTACCTATCTTCATTATATTGGGTAAAAAATTTAACTCTTTTGGGTGAGAAGCCCCTATCCTCAATCTTTAATTTAGGTTAGGGATGAATCACCATTATTAACTCATAAGAGTTAAAAAAAGGTTAAATAAGAAAAGAACACTAATATAGGTAGACTAAGATGAATTTAAGCTACAAATACCGCTTATACCCATCCAAACAAGACAAACAGAGAATGAAGAAACACCTCGACCTATGCAGACAGGTTTATAATCACTTTCTTGAAAAATTGAATGAATTTGAGGAAATCCCTTCTTGTTATGATTTACAAGAAGAACTGCCAGAATTAAAACAAGAATGGGAAGAACTGCAACAAATACATAGTAAGACTTTACAGATGGTTCTCAAACAACTTTACGACAACCTAAAATCCCTATCCAAGAGAAAAAAGAACGGTTATAAAGTAGGGAAACTAAGATATAAGGGCAAAGGATGGTTCAAAACCATAGAATACAACCAATCAGGATTCAAACTCAAAAAAACAGAAAACAGACTCGACAAATTACAATTATCGAAGATAGGAGAAATACCCATCAGACTACACAGAAAACTCAAAGGAGAAATCAAAGGAGTAATAATCAAGCGAGACAAAGCAGGAGACTGGTACGCAATATTCCAAACAAAACAAGAAACAGAAAAAACAGATATAAAGAAACAAGATAATGTCGAAGCAGTAGGTATTGACCTAGGAATCCGGAAATTCATAGTAGACAGCGAAGGTAACAGAATAGAACATCCAAAAAACGTAGAAAAAGCAGAAAAAAGACTAAAAAAAGAACAGAGAAACCTCTCACGAAAAGAAAAAGGAAGCAACAACTACGAAAAACAGAGAAAAAGAGTAGCAAAGATACATAAACGCGTGAAAAACAGACGAATGGACTTCCTACACAAACTATCCAACGCCTACGTCAGAAAATACGACAAAATAATACTAGAAAACCTAAACATCTCAAAAATGGTTCAAGGTAAGATGAACAGTAAGAACACAATAGACTCTGCATGGAGAACATTCATCCAACTACTCCTGTACAAAGCCGAAAAAGCTG
>CAYLXZ010000011.1:0-24643 GCA_964388265.1 Microcaldota archaeon
ATATAACTCCTTCTATTTAACCGTTTTTCTAAACTCTTAGGTGAAAAAGAGTGAATCGCTGTGGTGAGTGGGTCCGGGGAGATTTGAACTCCCGATCTTCACCACGTCAAGGTGACGTCGTAGCCACTAGACCACGGACCCCTAATAGAGATTAAAGTAAAGATAGAAGAAGTAATGGGTTCTATTCTTTCTTAACGTACCTGACATGAGTTTCTTTAGGTGTAGTGATTACTCTTAGGTTAGGATGTTTTCTTAATTCTTTCACTGGGTACTCTTCCTTGGTAACTTTACTTTCTCTTCCAGGTTCAGCTACGTTTACAACTTCAGCTATCTCACCTAGAGTAAGGGCTTTTCCATCGAACTCCTTAACCACGGCTATGGCTTCAGCGACCTTGGTTGGCTTGGGAGCGGTTTTGATTCTTCTGAGCACCTCTTCGTTCAGGTTGTTCTTAACATCTCCACGAAGTTCTCTCATTCAATCACCATCTAATTAATAACCAGGGGGACTTAAAATACCTTAAGGTCAATACGATGATTAACCTGGTTAAACTCTTGTTCATATCATTCCTACCTGGCATCGAGTTAAGAGGCTCAATACCCTACGGAGTAGCCATAGGGATGAACCCATTCCAAGTCGTTCTAGTATCTATAGCCGCGAATATACTGCTCATTCCAGTGGTATTCACTGGCTTGAATCTATTCTGGCACCTAGTAGAACACTGGAATATAGTAAAGAGATACGTCACAAGGCTCAGAACCAAGGCAGATCCCTACGTGGATAAATACGGAGCCTTCGGATTATTCTTCTTCGTATCCGTGCCTCTACCAGGATCAGGAGTATACACCGGTGTACTGATAGCTTGGTTACTTGGAATAAAGAAAAGAAGAGCATTCCTACCTATAACTCTAGGTGTATTCACCGCAGCAGCCCTAGTAACATTCTTCACATTAAGCACGGTCAGCATACTAGGACTATAGATCAAAAGAAAGATTCGAGTTTACATCAAGACCGATAGAATTATTTCTAGGATTATTATACCTATAGCAGCGCCTATAACTACTTGTGGAGATATCTGTGGTCCTCCACCTGATACATCGAAGAACCTCATTAAACCAGCGCCGCTCTGAGGGCTTTGATTAGATTTCTGTTGTTGAACTCCTTTCATGTTATCTCCTCACTATAATTTTTATTGTACCTCAATTTATAAATAACCCTAATGTATTAGAGTAACAAGTAAAAAATATACACGGGAGAATACACATGCCCCCATTCGATGAGATAAAGGAAAACATCCCCCACATCATAGCGATCATAGCCCTAGCACTAGTTCTATTAACCGCTTTAACCAAGTTCGGATACATGAGATGCGATGATGTACCAGGGTTCTGCGGAATATACTATGGAATATTCGGGGAACCAAAAGTAGCGATAGTACACGGAGAAGGAGCAATAGGAAAACCAGAAGTCCTCAGAGACTCACTGGGAAAGACAACAGTCTTCCCCACCTATATGAACATAGATAACGTTCAGTCAACCGGGATACTCGGCAGCTACGACGTAGTGATAGTAGAAGGACCAAAGAAGATGTCCACCAAGACCCTACGCGTATTCGCAAACTACGTGAAGAAAGGAGGGAAACTAGTATGGGTCGGAGACGCAGGCACACAACTAGGTGAAAACGACTACATATGCAGACAACCCAAGATAGCCTACATAAACCAGATAACGAAGAAAGTTCCCTACAACTACTCCAAAGGAAGCTACAACTACTCCGAGGAAACCGCGAATATCACGGAATGCGGTAACTGGGTAACACTGTCCAGTGGGCCAGGTGGACAGCTCAACGACCCAGAGAAACTAGAAGGTGGTATCTGCGGAAAAACATTCGGAGAAGTAGTTGACACATTCCACGACATAAACCAAGAAGTGCGCGATGACGCTACCTCGGGAGAACTCGAACTATGCCAAGAAGTAGACAACCCATACCGAGTCAAGAACGTGGAAGGAATCGAAGAATGCATCTCACATCTTAACAGCAGTGGATTAGAGGTCACGGAAGAAAACGCCAACAAAAACTGCTCCGCAGGAAACAACTACTGGAACAGAGGACCATCACTAACCGAAACAGGTGAAAAAGTCCAAGGATATGACTTCTCAACAGGAGTACTAGGAGTACAGTACCTCGGAGATATAAGCAAAGAAAAAGGATCATTCGAACTCGATCCAGTTAACCGAGACCACCTACTCACATCAGGATACACAGCAAGGCTAGAAATGAGTTACTTCTTCAAAAACACAGAATCTACCTACAACTACTCCAAGGTAGATACCGTTCCACTGGAACTTAGAAACGAAGTAGTATTCACCCTATCTAAACCAGGAGGAGATAACTGGCCAGCGGTAGTGGTATCAAACCCCACAGGTCCAAGTATCCAAGGAAGAGGAAACGTGGTTTACTACGCCTTCCCACCAGAGATAGGTTACTGGGAAGGATCTCAGGGAAAAGGATCCAACCTTCTCTACAATCTAGTTGATTTCATGATTCCAAAATGACATCTCTAAAAAACATCTCTAAAAAAGTAAATTTAATGAAAAGTTATATAAATACCCGGTGAATAAATTAACTAGAAATAGAGGATGATAACATGGCAAATTACTACGGTGGACCGGAAGGAAGTCAATGGAAAAAGAAATACGAGTTCACAATACCTATCTTACTCCTTATACTGGTAGTAGGGGTACTAGCCTGGCAAGCAGGATGGCTAACTAACATACCAGTAATAGGAGGACTATTCGGAGGACAAGAAGTAGTAGACGTAATGATAATAGGAGAAGACGACCAAGTAACCCATACACTAGACGAAGTAAAAGTAGGAAGACCAATAAACTACAAGACAGTAAGCAAAAAGGAAATAAACGATATCAGAGACGCCTCATACCTAGATGACTACGAGTTATTCATACTAACAGAAAACGTAGGCAATGAAACAGGAGAACTACCAAACCTATTCAGAGACTACTTATCCCAAAGACTCGGAGACGGAACAGACCTGATCATGTACGGAGTAGCAGGAAGCAGAGGAACAACAGGAACAGAGATAAACGGATGGGTACAACATGGGATGGACAGCTACGTTCCAGTAACCTGCCCGAGCGTAGGAGCATGCGCAACAAACAAAACAACCCATGGAACAGAAATAACCACGCTTAAAATAACGGAAATTAACCACGATATACTGAAAGAGTTCGGAGTAACTACGGACTTCACAGGACCAACACTAGAATACAAGAAAGTGAACTCAAAAGACGGGTCAAATACACTAGCCAACATAGAAGTAGAAACACAGGACGAAACCGCGACACCAGGAATAGTGGAAAAATCCTATGGAATGGGCGGAAACGCAGTGTACTTTGCGTACCACCCATCAAAAACTCCGGTTGTATTTAAAAACACTATAGAATATCTAGCAGGGTGATAAAAAATGGCTACATATGGCGGATACAGCACAAAAAGCGACACTAGGAAATACCTAGAGGGAATAATCCCAATAATCATCTTAGTGCTAATAGGAGTAGTAATAGCAGCTAAAATGGGATGGATAAGCGGAATACCTTTCCTAGGAGATATGTTCGGAGGAGGATCAGTACAAATAGCTGTGATAGGACAGTTATCCGGTGGAAACACGGAAGTAAGCGCTCAGTATCTAGAAGATTATTTCAATTCACCAGAAGCCCAGTCGTATGAATTCCAGGAAGTAGAGTTTGATCCAGAAACAGCTAAATACAGTGGAGAAAAACTATTAAATCAATTTGATATGGTTATACTAGCAGGAGAAAGAAACTTCTCACGTCCAGTGAAAGAAGGAATAGGAAACTACATTAAAGGAGGAGGAAAACTAGTTGTAATTGGAGACGCAGCAATAAATGATCCTAATGATCCACTGGTGCTCGGGTGGAACGTTGACGAGATGGCTGGAACCTTCCCAGTAGCCCTTGAATATGACCTAAGTAAGGAAGATATTGATGAACCAAAGACACTGATAGGAGACTTAACATTCTCCTTCACAACTATAGATCATCCGATCTATGAGAATACAGGGTACCCTATGGAAAGTAACTTCAGCGACCTTGAGGGAGTTCACAAAGAATGCAGTGAACACCTCCACGTAATCCCAATAATGCCTCAAGGAGGAGACATCCTAGGAGTTATAGAAGGAGAAATTGATGGAGAGGAAGGATCTAAGACAATACTTGCTATCGCAGAGAAGAAAACTTCCTTCGGTGGACATGTAGCTTACTTCTCGTATGACCCTGGATGTACAAGAGGACTCTGGACATCTACGGTTAACTACATGGTAGGAAGATAAAATCTTTTTCTTTCTTCTCTATTTTTAATATAAACAAATTTTTAGACAATAGTTAAAACAGTTAGGTTCAAAGCCCACCCGAGGCTTCTTTCTTATTCTAGGAAGTCGTAGCCTTTGGATCTGTGGATTATCTCGGTTATCTTGACTTTTTCATCTTGGATAACGTATATGGCTCTGTAGTCCCCTATTCTTAACCTATAGAGTTTTGGGTTCTTCGATCCTTTTAGTTTCTTTATATCTAGTTTTGCTCTGGGTTTCCATGGTTCTTTTTCCAGCTTCTTGAGTTTTTTCTTTATTCTTTCAGGGTCTTCCGTCTTTTGCAGTTGCTTGGCTGCTTTTTTGCTTATTTTGACTTTATACTTGGTCAATGTCGACGAACTCCTCTTCCTCTAGTATTTTTTCCTGTCTTTTGAAGAAGTTTTCTCTCTTAGCTAGCTTTATAAGTTTCTCTATTATGTCGTTGTAGGTCTCTCCTTTTCTTCCGATCTTCTTAAGCTCTTTTTTTGATTCTTTATCTACGGCTATAGTGGTTGTAGTGGGCATTATATACACCTCTTATATCTCTTATAAGTATTATAATCATTATAATATATAAATATTTCCTAATTGGAATTGAATATTGATGCTGTGTGTTGAGACTCTCTATGTTTACATTTTATGTAAAAGCCCACCCGAGGCTACTCTTCTATCTTTGTCTCTTCTTGCATTCTGTACATGTCTATTATTTCCTTAACAGAAGTAGCGTCTTCTGGTTTCTTATCTTCTCTTATCCATCCTTCTAGCCTTGGGAATCTTAATGCGTATCCTTTTCCTTTTTTCTTTTTCCCTGCGGTGTGTTCTGGGCTCTTTGTTATTTCATCTGCGTTTATCTCCACTACGTATCTTGGCTCTACCCAGTGATCGGGCTCTATTCCTGAGTCCACTCTAGCGGGCTTGGTGTCTACCTCTATCTCTCCCAGCGTGTCAGCAAATTTCTTCATCTGTTCTTCGGTGAAACCGGTTCCTACTCTTGTGATTGACTTGAACTTATCTTCTTCTTTGTCGTACACGCATCCTAGTAGTCCTCCGAACCCGAACTGTGTTCTGGATCCTTTTCCTTTGTAGTACCCGGCTATAACTATGTCTACGGTGTCTGTGAGTTTTCCTTTGTAGCTTCTTTTGAGCTTGATCCATTGCCATCCTCTTGATCCGGCTTCGTAAGGTGCCTCTGGGTCTTTCGCGATTATTCCTTCAAGTCCTTTTGACACTTTCTCCTCGAATAGCTCTTTGACTCTATCTGGGTCATTGGTGTATTCTACTTTGCTTCTTCGCAGTGTCTGTCCTTTGGTGAAGTGTTCTTCCAGGGTTTTTCTTCTTTCTCTGTAGGGTTTCTTTGTGTAGTCTCTGCCTTCTAGGTACATTACGTCGAACACGAATAGCTTCAGGGGATACTTCTTGGACATCTCTTCTATTCCGTACTTCCTTCGCCTTCGCATGGTTTCTTGGAATGACTGGAACTGTTCTGATTCTTCGCTGTAGCTCAGTGCTTCCCCTTCGAATATCGCTTCATCTATATCTAGGTCTTGGATTGCTTTAACTACTTCTGGGAACATGTGTGTCATGTCATCGAGCCTACGGCTAAATAGCTTGACTTCTTCTCCTTTTTTATGGCACTGTAGTCGGAACCCGTCGTACTTTCCTTCTACAGCGGTTTCTTCTTGTTTCTCTATTATCTCTTCCGCTGACTTCAGTCTCTCGGCTAATGCGGGTCTGATGGGGTTGAACACCTGTACTTCTATGTCTTTAACTGCGTCTATACCTTCCTTGATGAATAGTTTAGCTATCTTGCCGAGGTCGGAGCATAGGTTGTATCCTCTTTCCAGTGGCTCTCGCAGTGTCTTGTCTCCTTTCTTCATAACGCTTAATGCGTCCATGATGGTTGGGTCACCGATACCTAGCCGTAGTTTATCTAGAGGTATTCTCACAATGTACTTAGCTTCCTTTGGCTTGGAGTTGTTAAGCATCTCTACGAGTATCTTGATCTTCAGATCCTCTGACCCTTCTCCACTGGCTTCAGCTATGTCTAGGAAGGAGCTGTATACGTCTTCAACTGTTAGTTCCTTTTGTCTTAGGCTTTTTTGAGTTCTCTTGGAAACTAGTTCAGCCGCGGTTTCTCCTAGGTCCCCTGTTTCGGTGAATTTTTCCTCGACTTCTTTCTTTGAGTACCCTGTGGAGATTGATATTGCTTCTTCAACGTATTTTTCACCTAGACCTATGTCAAGTTCCTCGAAGGGTGGAGTTACCTGTCCTTGTAGCAGGTAGATCAACTTATCTATCTCTTTCTCCGTTGCTTCTTCGAATAACTCCGCTAGGATATCCGTCATTTCCAGTCTCTTGGTCGTTGATTCAAGAGAACTGAATCTATCTGCAAGGTCCTTGAACTTCATGTTACCCAAGTAAGATAACCCTTGAAAATATTTAAAACTTCACTTACTTCACACTCCGGTAAAGATTAAAGTAATGAAGAAAAAAACTAAACATGAACAAGAAGGTGATTGATTGAAGAAAACTCTGATAACTGCATCAATATTTCTAATTCTATTAACAGTTTCCTTATCAATGCCTCCTCCCTGGAACTACTACCCAGAGAAATGTGAAGACAGTGGAGGGAACTGGCCAGGAGAAACTGAACTTAACTACAGTGAATGGCAGGAAGGAAACTATTCAACCCAGTCCTGCATATGCCCGGAGAACACCTCTCTGCTCTGGGGAGAATGCTGGAAGAAGACACCCAAGAAAGCATGTGAAGAACTAGGAGGAGAAGTAACCACACGTGCAGAGGAGGGAAAGACCCCTATAGCAGGTCCACCAGGAGCCAACTTCCTATGCGTAGACGAATCAGATGGAGATTTAACCGAGAAAGTGATGAACAACAGCTTCCTAGCGAACCAGGAGATGGAAGAAACCCCAGAGAAAACCGAAGAAGATTCAGGCGGATACCAATGGCTATTCACATACGCCTTACTCGGATTAGCAGCCCTACTAGCAGGGACGCTGACCGGTAAATACTTGAGAAAAAGAAAAGAAAGTTAGAATCTGGTGATGGATTGCCCAAACCCATAATAATCGGAATAGACCCAGGCACCACAGCAGCCATAGCGTTCTTAGACGCAGAAGGCGAACCAATAGAAGTTAAAAGCAGCCGAAGATACTCAAAGAAAGAAATAATCAAGCAGATAAGAAAGAAAGGAACCCCATTAATCATAGGAACGGATAAATCCTCGCTACCAACCACTATAGAAGAGGTAGCCGCCAAGTTCCACTGCAAAGTAAACACCCCAGACAAAGACCTGTCCAGAGAAAAGAAATCCGAGCTAGTGAGCGAATACACACACCTAGCAGGAAACGAACACGAGAAAGACGCCCTGGCATCCGCTTTACAAGCCTATAAATCCTACGCAAGCCACCTAGGAAAGATAAAACAAAGAAACAAAGACAGCTATGAAGAAATAGTTCGAGAAAAATTCCTAGATCTACCTGAAGAAACAGGGAGACAAGAACAAGAGGAAACCAAAGCCCCTTCGAGATCTAAATCAACTGAAAACTACAGGAAACAGGTGAAAAGACTTCAAGAAGAAGTAGAATACCTTAAAAGCAAGCTAGAAGACAAGGAAAATCAAATAAAGTCACTAAAAGATAAATTAAGCAGATTAAAAGAGAAAAAAGGTCTAACAGATAGAGAAGCATTGCTCGAAAGCAAGATAAATAAACTTAAAAGAAAGAAAAACAGGTTAAGAGAAAAATTACAGGAATTCGCAGACGCCTATGATAAGGGGAGTATCAAAAAGGTAGATGAAGGTCAAATGAAGCGAAGGCGGATAACCGAGGACCCGGAGACATTCCAAGAGCTAAAGGAAGAAGGAAAAGAAGCTTATCTGGTTAATATACTGCTGGAGAATGATGAAGAGCTCTACTACGAGGAAATAGACCACTGCGAATCAACCGGAAACGTGGTTAAAGAAACAGTGAACAAATACCAAGAGAAAAGAAAGAAAAGTTAAGGGAAAAATGTTTAAAAGATGGGGAATAGAATTATACCACAGCAATAGCAAAACAGAGGTGAATCAGTATGGCAGAAGACAACGTAGTCTACGTAGGAAATAAAGGAGTAATGAGCTACGTTCTAGCTGTAGTAACACAATTCAATCAAGGAGAAGACGAAGTAGAAATAAAAGCAAGAGGAAAAGCAATAAGCAGAGCAGTAGACGTTGCAGAAATTGTTAAAAACAAATTCCTTGATGAAATAGAAATAGCAAGCATAGATACAGCTACAACAGAGATAGAGAATGACGACGGAAGTAGCTCCAAAGTAAGCTCCATCAACCTAACAATGAGAGCTTAGAAGACAGTGAAAACCCTTAGACATAACCCATTCTTTTTTATTTTTCTATTTCCTTATTCTACACATGAAGTTACCAATATGCAGCCAAGACGCAGAAAAAGGACAACTCTGCACTGGATGTGAAGAAAAACTACAACAAGGAGAAATAAATAAACTAGACGTAGAGTTAAGCAAGATACTCTACAAACTAAACAAGAAAAACACAATCTCCAACGAAGTAAATCTGATTAAGACTAAAGAACTTGAGGAAGATCAGGTAATAGCTCTAGTGGAAGGAGATCCCTCCACACTCATAGGCAAAGGAGGAAGAATAATAAGAATGATCTCCGAGCAACTAGGCAAGGAAGTTAGAGTTGTAAAAAACGGTTCCGTGATACAGATAACCAACGACCTCATCACACCAGCAAGAGCCTGCGGCATAAACACACTATACAGAGAAAACGGAGAAACCGAGAAATACATCACCGTACCCAGAGAACACAAGAGCAGGATCAATATAGACTTGGGAAAAGCAAGAAAAGCACTTAACAAAATCGCAGAAGAAGAATACGGCTTGAAGTTCATTTAACAAACAGGTGATTGAATGAAGAAGATAACCTTCTCAACAGATAAAGAGATGGAGATCATACAGCTAACCAATAAAATAAAGAAAGAAATCAAGGACATAGATGTAGAGAAAGGGTTAATCCATATCTTTGCTCCTCACGCCACTGGAGCAATCATAATAAATGAATCAGCAGATCCAAAAGTACAGGAAGATATAATAAATAAACTAAAAGACCTTTTCCCAAAGGGAGCTGGATACAAACATGATCTAGTGGATGGTAACGCCCACTCACACCTCATGTCCACGTTCCTCGGATGCAGCGAAACCATACCAATCAAAGATGGAGAGATACAGCTTGGAACATGGCAAGATATATCCTTCGTGGAAACAGATGGGCCAAGAACAAAGAGAAATGTGTATATACAGGTTATTGAGAAATAAATTTTAGGCACTACGCTTTAAGGTTAATCCAAAGTATTATATTAGAAAATCTTTTTTCTAAACCAGTGATTCAGATGACTGGAAAAAAAGATTTAGGGGGAAAATTCGATGAACTAGTCTTAAGAGAGGTATGGGGCGAAGAGGCAGAGGAATATCTTGAAAAATACGATGGAGATCCGACAAAATCTCTAGATGCGGCGCATTTAGATGAAATACGTTCCCAAGAAGAGATTGAGGAACTCCTTGAAAAATACGACCAGGACATAGTAAAAGCGTTTAACGCTGCAATGCTCGAAGAAAAATACCCTAGAGAAGCAGATGAATACCTTGAAAAATACGATGGAGATCCAATAAAAGCTCTTGATGCAGCTGACTTACATCACGAATACCCTGAAAAGGCTGAGCAATACCTCGAAGAATACAATGGAGACCCAAAGAAGGCGTGGATCGCAGCTCTCTTGGAACATGAATACCCAGAAGAAGCTGAAAAACTACTTGAAAAATACAATGGAAATATAGTGAAAGCTCATAGCGCTGCAAGCTTAAAGGAAGAGTACCCTGAGAAGTACAGGGAATTAATGAAAGAGTAATTTTAGGCACTACATAAACTTTTTCGAAAAGAAAAAGTTTGCAAAAAACTTGGTTTTAGGCACTACTCTTTCTTTTTATCTTTAAACCGCTTGTATTTCATGTACCCTCTCTTCACCATCACGAGCGTAGATTACTTTCCACACTGGAACCAGCACTGGCTCCACGTTATCTAGATTGCAATCCATGTAGAGTGAGGGTAGTTGAGCTAGTTTATCTTCATCTACTTCTGTTTCTATGTTTTCTTTGACTGTGTGGAATGTGAATCTGTTTTCTATTCCTGTGAATTTAGGGTCATCCAGGTCTTCAGGTAGATCTATGGTTCTTTGGTACCTTCCGTCTCCGGTTTCCTGGATCAAGTTCTTCTCTTTGAATTCCTTGATGTAGTTCCTTACGGTCTGTCGTGTTACATCTACTTTCTCTGTTAATTCACTTAAGTTATGAGCGTTCTTAAGAATCTGTAGCGTGTTTACCTTGTTTTTGTTCAAATCAAGTATCTGTTTCAGTGTGTCTGTTTGTTTGAGGTCTCCGTCCGTGTAGTACAGTGAGTAGTTGTTTCCTACTATGATGGAAAGGGGTTTGAATCCTTTGCTGAGTTTTTTCTCGTAGTTTACTTTGTAGGCTACTTTGTAGGTTAGCTCTAGGTTTTTTATTTCTTCTGATTCTCCGAATAACCCTAGTTTCTTCTTTTTTCTTTTCTTGTTAGCTATCTGTTCTGCTTTCTCTTCATCTATCCTTGGTTGGAACGCCTTCACTTCTTTTCCTTTGACTTCTAGGTCTTGTTTTTCTTCGAATTTAGGTACCTGTAGTTTTCCGTCGACCAAGTTGCAGTTTTTCTCGGTTGTGAGTTTATCCACTACTTTGTCGGAGTCTATCTCTATGTCGTAGCGTCTTGACATCAGGTCAGTTATTTCATCTATTCTGGATAGAGGTATTTCCCCTGTTTCTTGAAGTTTCTGGTAGGATAGATCCACGACCATTCCCATAACTTTCTCTGGATCGGTTTCTTCGTCTAGTTCAACGCTCTGTGTTTCTCTTCCTTCATGTTGACTTAGCCTTGGTCTTACTTTTATTGGGAAGGCTCTGTCGGTTTCTTCGGATCTGTCTCCGACTAATGCAACTCCTACTGGTAGGTCTTTGAAGAATTCTTCTTCCTTGTATTCGCTTGGAACTTTTGTAGGTATTCTTTTCTGAACTTCTTTTATATCTTTGTCGAATATGAGTTTATGGCTCATCAGGATATCCATCTGTGACATTACTTTGGTGTCTATAGCGCTAGGTTGCTGTGTTGCTAGCACCATGCTGCATCCTGGTCTACGTCCTTGTTTAACGTACTCTATTATTGGCTCGGTGGCTGCTGTTTTTGATGATCCTGATGGAACGAGTGTGTGTGCTTCGTCTATGAATATCCAGGTTGGTGGGATCTCTACATCCATTAGTTCGTCTATTGATTCTAGTTCGTATTTGTCCATTGCGGCTTTTCTTGTAACTATTTTCCTTGCGTTCAGCACTTTCCTGGCTAGTATGCCTATGACTAGTGAGGCTACGTTTTCTTCTAGGAATGAGGTGTCTATGACTGAGACTTTTCCTTCTTGAGCTATTTCTGCTAGGCTGGTTCCTGTTTCTGAGAGTACTCCCCAGTTCTTAGCGGCTTCGAACCTTGATATCAGGGCTCTTCTGGTTCCTTTGGTGTATCCTTCTTCCTTGCTGGTTAGTTCTTCGTTGTTTCGAATTGTTTCTATTAGGTCCCTGATGCTGTAGTTGTTTTTCTTCTGTTCGGTCTTCTCTATTGCTTTCTCTAGCAGCAGTCCAGTTGGTGAGAACCTCTTCAGGTCGAAAGTTAGGCACCAGTCGTCTGTGGTGAGTTCGCTTGGTCTTATGGAGAATAGCTTGTCGTAGGTGTCGCTTGGAACCTCGTCCTTCAGTCCTAGTGGTATGAATACCTCTGTTTCCTCTATTCCACGTGGCTCGAGACCCCATTCTCCAAGCATCTCGATCTCTTCGTTCTCCTTGTTCGGTTGGTTCATGCTCCAGAATATACCTATGGGGTCTATTATGATTGAAGCAACGTTAGGGTTACGTATTGTTAACTCCTCGGCTATACAGGCCGCGGAATAGGAGTTGTGTGATATTACTCCACCATTATCTCCTGCTATGAAGTTATGTGTTCCTTTTACCGTTATATCGTATACATATCCTTGGTAGGGAACTTCTTTTATTTCAGTGATTTTGTCCCAGTAGATACTGCTCTTTGCTAGTTTTTCTAATTCTTCTATTTTACCTCGGCTTTTCTGGAGTTTCTTGCTGTATGTTTGTCTCAGTTCTTCTGTGAGTGCTTTCATTTGGTTTTTGTCTACTTTACCGAGAAGTTCTTTTCCTGAGGCTGAAGTGATGTTGAATTTATCTATAAGGTTTTTCCAGGTAATGTTGGTGGATTCCACTGCTTTTATTATTGTTTTATCTTTTGAGTTATTTTCTAAGTTGTTTTTTATGTTTTTCATCTTTTCTAGGTGTTTTTTACAGTTTTCAAGGATTTTAAGGAGCATTTTTCTGCTTGGGTAGTAGTCTTCTCTTTCGTAGCTGAAGATTGTGGATCTTGATTTATTTGGTGATATGTCTTTGCCTTTTATTCCAAGGGTTTCTCTTAACTCTTTTAGTTGGGAACCGATTTTAGGCACTACATCGAAGTTTGGATTGGATTCCTTTTCAAGGTGTTTGCCTAGTCTTCTTGACTTTTTCTGTATTTTGAAGCCTATTTCTTTTTGGAATTGCTGTAAATTGTTTTTTCCATTTATCTCAATTGAGTAGTATTTTCTCTTGATCTGTTTTTCAGTGTTGGTTGCGCATTTTTCTTTTTTTGTAACGGAGGACTGTATATTAAACCTAAGAAGGAGGTAAGATAATTTGTTAGCTATTTTTTCACTTGCTGTAGAAATTTCTATTAAGGGTCTTGTTTTTGATACATAAGCTTCACAGTCACAGTAGGTTCTAAGGAATGTCCTCACTGTCTCGTTGTCGCTTTTCACTATGGGGGTAGGGATATCTTTTTCTCGAGATTTTGTTCCTGGTTTGAACCCTGTTTCTTTTAGGATTCTTTCCAGGGGTCGAGAGTCTATGTAGTAGTCGTTGGTCTTTGTTTCTTTGGGCTTTAATCCGAATAGTTCTTGGGTGAGTTTCTTGTATTCTTTGGTTAGTGTTTCATCTTGGTTTGTGAATATTGTTCTATATGTGCGTCCGGTATCTTGATCTGTTCCTTCTGCTATGATGTATGCTAGGAATTTAGCGAATTTTTCATTAATTTTTTTAGGAATCTTGATTGGTTTAGAGTTGCTGGATAGTCTTTGGTAGTTGTTGTCGAAGGAATTGGTTTTCTTCTGGTTTAGTATGTATTTGGCGTGGGAGGGCGATGAAGTCCTCTTCTTTAAGTTTCTCTGTTTCTTTCCATGTTGTTTTCTCGTTTATTGTAAGGAGAGGATGTGTTTTCGTGGTTGTTATCTCTTTACCTGTCTTTGTCTTGATCTTTATTAATTTCTCATTTACTTTCTTCCTGTAAACATGTGTGATTTCTTTTGTTGTGGTTTTAAAATCTTCATTGAGAGCAGGAATTTTTATTTCTTCGTTTGATTTCACAAGTTTTTCTTTTTCTGTATCCTGAACAACTGTTCCTGTTCCTTCTACATTTTTGAATATATCTTCTATCTTCTTTAGTTCTCCAGATTCTGTTAGAACTTTTTCCCCGGGTTTCAAGCATTTTCCACTGCCTCTAGCTCCGAATATCCCTACTACATGTGGGGAAACCGCGTCCATGTATATGTGTTGACCGTAGTTCTCCGTGTCAACTGATTTACCTAGTAATAGAGCTCCGTCTTCCCCGTATTCATCGTGGATAGAGCTCTTTCTCCCTATGTAGCCTTTGGATTCATCATCCTCCAGAATATCCAGATCTTCATCTGTTCTAGCCTTGAAGTCACTCATCTCAATCACTTAAGATAAAGGGAATCCATCCTTAAAATTCAAAGGGTTTATTTAACGTGGGTACTTTTAACTAAATGGAAAAGAAGGGTATAATATGATAACCAAGATGCCGAAGTACATGAAGTGGGCGAAGATAACAAGCCTTCTAGCCAGTGGATTAATCACACTATGGATACTCATAGTGTTCTGGGGATGGCTAACACCAGCCACGTTCTGGCAGAAAGTAGCAGGATTCCTCTTATCACTAGCAGGAGGAGGAGTAATATTCGTATTCCTACACTTCCTATTCATGATGTCTATAGGCCTACTCATAGCACGGAGAATGAAGAAAAAGATGATGCAGGGTTTCCAGATGCCACAGCAACCAGAACAACTAGAAGAACTCAATGAAGGAGAACCAGGCGAAGGATCTGGAGACGAAGACGAAGAAGGAACGATGTTCCAGTAACTTACCCTTTAGACATAGCCACAATCGCATCTCTACGAGTCACTATCCCAACTAACTCACCGTTAACCACGGGTATATGGTTGATATCCCTATCCGACATCGCCTCCGAAACATCAGACAAAGAATCATCCCTGGAAACACAGAAAACATCCCTAGTCATCAACTCCCTGACCTCAGTGCACAGGAACTTCTTGATCTTCCGAGTAGGAAAACTCTTCTTCGCACTAGCAATATCATCCAAAGCAGTGAGAGTGTCAAAAGTGGAAGAGAGCTTTCTGTCAACCAACCTAGTAGAAAGATTCTCCTGAAAGTACTCCAAGAAATCAGATTCAGTTACCATACCAACGACTTCACCGTCCTCAACAACAGGAGCACCCGAGATCCCCTTGTCAGCCAACCTAGAAAGAGCATCTTCAACACAAGTATCAGGTGAAAGAGTAACCACGTCACCCGTCATGAAATCCTTTACCTTCATACCAACACCAAGATATATAACAAACACCACATTTAAATAACCTGGACGGGACCCAGATGAACGTATATGAAGAGACTGTGGAATCAATAAAAACAGAACTCGAAGAAGCAACAGGCCTCGAACTCAGAGAAAAAGACCTAGATAAACCGCCAGACCCATCACTCGGCTACATATCAACCAACATAGCATTCAAGTCATCAGAACAAAGATCCAAGGACCCAGCCCAAGAAGCCCAAAGAATAGCCGGAGAAATAGATCCAGAGAACATCTCCGAGGTAAACACCAAAGGACCCTACATCAACTTCAAACTAGATAGATCAAAATACTACCCAAGAACCATAAAAGAATCCAAGAAACCCAACTACGGATCAAGCTCCGAAGGACAAGGAAAAACCATAATCATAGACTACTCATCCGTCAACATAGCCAAGCCATTTCACATAGGACACATGAGATCCACAGCAATAGGACAAGCGCTCAAAAACACCTACGAACACCTAGGATACCAAGTAAAATCCGTGAACCACCTAGGAGACTGGGGAACACAGTTCGGAAAAGTCATAACAGCCTACCTGAAATGGGGAGACAAAGAAAAACTCGAAGAAAACCCATTAGAATACCTATACGAACTTTACGTCAAGTTCCATGAAGAAGCCGAAGAAAACTCAGATCTAGAAGACGAAGCAAGAGAACACTTCAAAAACCTCGAACAAGGAAAACAAAAAGAAACAGAGCTATGGGAAAAATTCAGAGAAATAAGCCTAAATAAACTGAAACAAACATACAGCAGACTCAACATAACATTCGACTCATACAAAGGAGAAGCCCACTACGTCAGGACAGGCAAAGCCAAAGAAATGGTGAAAGAATCTCTAGAGAAGAATATAGCTAGAAAAGAGGAAGATGGATCCATCGTTATCCCCCTTGAAGAACAAGAATTAACCAACTTCCTTATAAGAAAAAAAGACCAATCCACACTCTACTCCACCAGAGACCTCGCAGCAGCTAAAGACAGATGGAAAAACCATCAATTCCACAAAAACCTCTACGTAGTAGGATCAGAACAACAACTTCACTTCAAACAGCTATTTAAATCACTAGAACTGCTAGGATACGACTGGAACAACAAATGTGAACATGTCTCCTACGAACTAGTAAACCTACCAGAAGGCAGCATGTCAACAAGAGAAGGAAAAATAGTAAAACTAGAGGATCTTCTCAATGAAGCCAGAGAAAGGTCACTAAAAGCAATCAAAGAGAAAAACCCAGAGCTAGAAGCCAAAGAAGAAACAGCCGATGAAGTGGGAAAAGCAGCAGTGAAGTTCATCAACCTAGACCAAAAAAGAAACAAAAACCTTAAATTCGAATGGGAAAAAGCACTAGACTTCGAAGGAGACACAGGACCCTACCTACAGTACGCACACACCAGAGCAAACGGAATAATGAACGAAGTAAACCAAGAAAACCTACCAAAAAAAACTAATACAGATCTATTGACCCATGAACACGAAGAAAGACTAATAAAGAAACTATCGGAGTTCCCATCAACAGTGAAAGAAGTCAAAGACAAGAAAGAACCCCAAGTAATGACCAGGTACCTCCTGGACCTATCCCACAGATTCAGCGACTTCTACCAAAACTGCCAGGTGAAGAACGCCGAAACAAAGAAATTAAAGAAAGCACGAATAGAATTAGTTAAAGCATTCAAAAACACACTAGCCAACGGACTTGAACTCCTTGGAATAAACCCACTCAAAGAAATGTAGGTGATCAAATGAACCAAAAACTACTGAAAAAAAAGGCAGAAGGCGTCATAGACCGAGAAGCAAGCGAATCCGACTTCGAACCAGAACACAGAGAAAAAGCACTAAAGAAACTGAAAAAAGCAATCGAAGAAGGACAAGTAAAAAGATTCCAAGACCTAAAGAACAAAGCAAACTCAATACTCGCAGACATAGCCAAGGAAGAAGACATAGAGTTCTACGATTAAAGAAAAAGGGTCCGTAGCCTAGTGGATAGGGCAACGGCCTTCTAAGCCGTAGGTCGTGGGTTCAAATCCCACCGGGCCCGCTGGTGAAACCATGTACCTCAACAAAGAAAAAATAAAGAAAAAGATAAATAAAGAAAACCTAATAGAAGACTACATCCACCTAGACACACAACTAGGAGAAAAAAACTTCGACCTAACAGTATCAGAAATAAAAGAAATCAAAGAAAAAGGAAAAGTAGACTTCAGCAACGACGAAAGACACATCCCAGACACCAACTCCCTACAACCAAGAAAAAAGAACCCAGAAGACGACTACGGATGGTGGATCCTGCCACCAGGAAACTACGTTGGAAGAACAAATGAAACAATCAACATACCGGAAAAAACAGTCGTAATACAACAACCAAGACTCACACTCACCAAATCAGGAATAGACATGTCCACCAGGCTCTACACAGGAAAAGACAAGATCCAACCCGAATTCCACTTCTCAGTAACAAACAAAGAAGGATTCGAAGTCAAAGAAAACGCCCGAGTACTAGAAATCTACTTCCTAAAAGGACAGGAAAAGAAATTCGGAGGCCTAGAATAATGAACAAACTTAAAAACCCAATAAGAAAAACCGTGAAAACCGCATTCAACATAACAAAAGGAGAAGAAGTAGTAATAGTTACAGACGAAGATAAACTAGACATAGCAAGAGTATTCGCCGATGAACTAGATAACCTAGGAGCAAAAGTAAACGTAGATCTATTACTAGAGGAAAACAGACCCTACACAGAACTCACAGACACCTTCAAAGCCTCCATATCCAACCTAGATCTCTTAATCTACATGATGAGAGACATAGTGGAAGAAAAGCCATTCAGAGTCCAGATGGTAGCAAAAGGAAGAAAAAACGCCAGAGTATGCATGATGCCAGGCGTAACCAGAGATATAGTGGAAAGAACCTTCGACATCGACTACCACGAACTCGAAGACTTCACAGAAAAAGTAAGAAACTTCCTCAAAAACAGCAAAGAAGTAACAGTAACCAACAAAAAAGGAACAGACATATCATTCTCCGTTGAAGGAAGAGAATTCGAAGCAGACACAGGTAAAGTCACCAGAAAAGGAGGATACGGAAATCTACCAGCAGGAGAAACCTTCACAGCCCCTGTAGAAGAAACCTTCACAGGAGCAATCCACTTCAAATTTATAAGCGACTTCGAAAGCGATAGAGGATTCTTCAAATTTGAAGAAGGCGAAGTAGTGGAACACGGAGGCATATCCCCAAAACTAGAGGAAATCATGGAAAAAAAAGAAAACAGAACAATCGGAGAATTCGGAGTAGGAACAAACCCTAAAGCAAGAGCAGTATCGGACTTCCTAGAAGCTGAAAAAGCAAGAAACACAGTTCACTTCGCCATAGGAGACTCATACGGAAAAGGAAAAAACGAATCCGAATACCACTTCGACTTCCTCCTAGAAGAACCCACAGTCACCGCAGATGGAAAAGTACTAATGAAAGAAGGAGAGTTCCAATTTTCCTAACCACATTCACTCTTTCCTCTGCAGGAGATAACGATCCCTCTCCTGTACACCTATCTCACCTTCTCCAACCACCTTCATGTCTCCATATCTTTCTAGTTCTCCTTCATACTTCATAGGAACCGACTGCAGCAAATAACCATTCTCTGAAACAAAATCGGGAAGCTCCCCAGCGTAATCGATCAGGTGAACCGAATCAAAAGCCACGACAAGGTCAAAAACTCTCTCTAAACCAGGAGAATCACTGTAAATATAATCTATGTAACTTTTCTCAGGCTTCGTAGCCCTTTTAGAAACATCAACACCTTTCAAAACATTAAAAACATATCCTTCATCCTTTAAATAATCCCAGAACCAAGCCTTACCAACACCTATATCCAAAGCCGTTTCAACCTCCTCCAGAACCTCTCCCATCATAGGAACAAGTTCCCTGTACTTCTCAAGCTGCTTTGACCTCCAAGACTCATAGATACCGATCGATAAATCCATCTTCAATCCCTTTTATTGACACCGCAACATTTATAAATTAATTACTCCTTCTTAAAATGGTAGTTATGGAAACAGTGAAATGCCCGAAATGTGAATCACCACTTAAACTTCTCACAAAAGGAGAATCATTCGAAGGATGGAGAAAATGCCATAAATGCGAAGAAATAACCCACATAATCGCCTCCCATCCAGGAGAATTCTCTTCACAGTCCCTCAGAGAAATTCTAGATAAGCTCAAAGACAACGAAGTAGGAATACAGACACTTCAATTCATACTGGACAGCGGCACAGCCCAAGAAAAAGACATATTCTTCTGCGTAGGGAAAAAGTCACAGACAGTTCTAGATCTCCTCGTGAACCTAGAAGTACTGGAAAGAAACTCAAAGAGATACAAAATCAAGAAACCATTCAAAGAATACATACAAGAATACATAGAAGACGAGTTAAGAGAAAAAAGCTACAACAAGAGAAAGATGAAACAGAAAATCAACATATAGAAACCCCACATAGAGAGGAAGAAGAATGAACTCCCCAGAGAATTCTCTGAAGACACTGAAGAAATCAATCAAGCAAATACCGGATAAACTATCCGAAAAACAAGAACTCTACAATCTAACTAGATTCACAGCTATACTAGCCATAGCAGCGATAGCACTCTTCTACCTCTCATCACTCAACCTAAAGATGGAGTTTACAAGAAGACAAGTAGCAATACAGACCACAGGAGTACTCCAACTTACAGGAATCAACAGCAGCTTCTACCCCCACTCAGCAATGATTCCAAAGAACTCCGAAGCGCTACCAGAAGCAAGGCAGAAGTTCCTTAACCTCGGATTCCGAGAGATACCAAGAGAAAACACAACCCAGTTCCTCTCAGGACCACTTCACCCACAGAAACAGGAAGTATACAACTCCTACGTTCAGAACCTCAAAGAACAGGGAAACCGAATCTACACCTCCCCAGCCATGATAACAATTCAGAACCCTAGAAAAGGGATCAAGCCGTTTCAAGTGAATCTAGTACCCGAATGTGTGGGTTGGATAGGTATGTTCGCAGTGATAGCGCTTATAATAGCCTACCCAGACGCCGATAAAAAAGAAAGATTCCTAGGAATAATTCTATCCATACCACTAATCCACTTAATGAACATAGTGAGACTATCCACCACGATATATGCAGGATGGAGCATGGGAAAACAGACACTGCACCTCGTGCACGATGTGCTCTGGAAAACAATACTCATAATCTGGGCACTCATACTATGGATAATCTGGATAAAATACATAGTGGAAAAATAAGAAAGGTTATAAAAAAAGAAACCTTATTCAATAAACAACTAAGAAAGTCAAGGGAGCTACACCATGACCAATAAAAAATCCAAGGCAGATGAACTCAAAGAAAGACAGAAAGAACTAAACAAAAAACTAGAAGAGCTAGAAGAAGGATCCGAAGCAGAAGAACTAGAAGAAATACTCCAAGAAGACTTCAGAGAAAACAAAGAAATAGCCGAGAAGATAGACAGACTCACAGAGATACTAAAAGAAGCAGCAGAAGAGGAAGAAGAAACAGAGCTAGAAAATATGATGGATAGCATCATGAACTCACAGATGAAGCTAATAGAAGAGATAAAAGATATCAAGGAAGAGAGCAAAGGACCATCCACAGATCTCGAAGAAAAAATAGATAATCTTAACAAAGCAATACACGAACTACCTGATGAAAAGAAGCTGGATACATTTGAAAAAGAAGTCTCCAACCTCGAGGAAAAACTCAACGGAATAGATGAAAAACTAGAAAAAGAACCCAAAGGATCCAAGACAACGCTAAAAACAATGAAGAAGGACCTGGATTCCCTACAGGAACAACTAAACAATCTCCCCCAAGAAATAGCCGAAGAAGAAGGAAAACACGGAGAAATAGAGAAAAAAACCCAGAAACTGATGAATCAAGTTCAAGAGATGGATAATACCCTTGAAGAAACCGAGCTAGGTAAACTTGAAGAGATAACCGAACAGCTCGAAAGCCTACAGAAAAAACAAGAAGAAAGAAGAAAAAGCAAGATCGACACAGTAGTGCAGTCCTTGGACAAAATAGAGAAAGAATTAGAATCCAAAGAAAAACAAGGAACATCAAACCAGCTATCTAAATCAATAACCAAACTGCATGAGAAAATAGATTCAATAGACAAACAGATAGATAAAATAGAAAGCTCAACCGATCAAGAAACAGTTAAATACTTCGAAGCCGTGAGCAAAGATCTATCCGAAGTGGAAGAAACCCTAGAAAACATAGAAGAACACTTAGGAGAATCTCACGTATCGGAGAAGACAATGAGGAGTACAAGGGAAAAAATAAAGGAAGCTAAAAAAGCAACCGAGAAAGCGAAAGAAGAAAAACCAAAAGAAGAAGATGTGGAAAAACTGAAATCCAAACAGAAATCAGTGAAACCCCCGAAAGCAAAAGCAGTGAAAGAAGAAGAAAAAGAAAAACTAAAAGAAGCAAAAGAGAAACTGAAAAAAGCAGAAGAAAAAGCAAAGGAAAAACAACCAGAGATCAAAGGCACAACCTGCCCAATATGTGGAGAAGAGTTCGACAGCGAAAAAGGAATGAAGATACACAAATCCAAATCACACGAAGAAGGAGAAGAAAAGTCAAGAAAGGTCAAATCAGAGGAAGTCAAGGAACTCAGAGAAAGGCTGGAAAAACCACTTGAAAAAATAAAGAAAAACGAAGAAGAATACGAAAAAACACAGAAAGAAGCCGAAGAGATGAAGAAACACGCAGAAGGAGTGAAAGAGAAAAATAAAGCCAAGTTAAATGAATTCGTAGATGAAATGGATCCTCAAGAAGAGATAGAAATCAAGAAAGTATCAGAAAAGCTCGACATCTCCCAAAAAACCACAATAAATTACCTTAAAGAAAAAGTAAAAGATAGAAAAGACCTCGAACTAAAAGGAACAGGCATCATGAGTAAACTCCTAAGGAAAAAACCCAAATTACTCAAGATAGAGACTGAAAAGTGCCCAATATGCGAGAAAGAGATGAAAGAAGAAAAAGTAGATGATCATCTCAGAGGAGAACACGAAGAATACAAAGAAATCGATGAAATAGTAGATAAAGTTCCATTAAACAAGAATGTAGATATAAAGAAAGCCGGGGAAGACCTAGATCTCTCCAAAGAAGCCATGGTCAAGATACTGAAGGTCTACAAAGACAGGAACCCAGATAAGATAAAGCTGCTTGATGAAAAGTCAAAATCCACGGAAAAAAATCCAGAGTACTTCATAAAGAAAAAATAGGTTAAACCATGAATAAAGAGGAAGGATCCTTCTCAGCCCTAGGAACCATGTTTTTAGTATGGATATCGATAACCGCAGCGATTGGAGTATACTACTGGGCGGAAGGGCTTAACACCCAACCCAATGTAGCTACTAAATCTGTAAGAGCTTTCACAGTGGAAGGCTGCGATATAAACCCCGCTGGAAACCCTAAAGTAGAGGTTAGAAACGTTGGTTCACTCCCCATAAACAGATCTATTAAATTATATAACTCTCAAAAGAACTATATTGGGTATCTGGATTTCTCTAAGGCCATAAATGGTAGTTTGGATCCAGGTGAAGCTGATTTCTTGGACGTAATGGAACTAAATGGGACATTAGAAGAAAAAAAGACTTATATATTACTCGGAGAAGGAGTGCCTGAAGTGAACTTTATGTGCCATTAACACAACTTTTATAAATAAGGATTGTCTTACTAGGATAGAGGTGATAAGATATGGAAAAAGGTATCTCACCAGTGATAGCAGTCGTGCTATTAATTGCTATTGCAGTTATTTCTGCAGTAGGTGTCTGGTACTGGGTAGGAGGACTAGCCAGCAAACCAGGAGGAGTCCAACAAGCGCAAACAGGATTCACAATAGAAAGCTGTGACACCACAGCTGGAGACCAAAAAGTACTAGTAAGAAACACAGGCTCCACAGACCTTACTGGAAACGCATCAGTATACGATCAGAGCAATGAAGAGGTAGGAGTCCTTAGATTTGACAACGCTAGTAATGGTGAACTAGGTGTAAGCCAAGTAGAATATGTCAGATACGATAACATAACTGTTAACGGCAGCTTAGGTTCAGGAGAAACCTACACTGTAATTGAAGGTGGATTACCAACAGTACAGTTCACCTGTTAAAGAGTTCCGTGAAAAACCACAAAAGGTTTATAAGTAGGAACGTGTTACTAGGATAGAGGTGATAAGATATGGAAAAAGGTATCTCACCAGTGATAGCAGTCGTGCTATTAATTGCTATTGCAGTTATTTCTGCAGTAGGTGTCTGGTACTGGGTAGGAGGACTAGCCAGCAAACCAGGAGGAGTCCAACAAGCGCAAACAGGATTCACAATAGAAGACTGTGATACAGATGAAGACCAAGTACTAATAAGGAATACGGGCTCTATAGATATAGCGAGCAGTGCCTCGGTTTACAACTCCAGCAATGACGAGGTAGGAGCAATACAGATGAATGCCTCGGAACTCGTCCTAGGAGTAGAGGAAGTAGGATACAGAAACGTCACAGGCGCTAACTTGACTTCAGGAGAAACCTACACTGTAATTGAAGGTGGATTACCAACAGTACAGTTCACCTGCTAGAGAGACCGCGAGGTCTTTCAAACCTTGTTTTTTATTTATGTTTCTTGATCTAATTTTGATGTGTTTTAAGTTCTAGTTGAATCTGTCTCGATTTATCTTAACTTGCTCTATATTATATAAAAAGAGAAAGGGCCAGGGAGAGAGGGAGGTGGGTGGCTGAATTACCCCTTGGCCCAGTAGAGAACCCTTTTTCCAGCGCGTTCCTTTTCAAGGAACCCTTTCTTGTACAGGGAGTTAAGTCTTGCGGAGGCGGCGTTTCTCCCTTTGTATCCGAGTGCGTCTTGAATTTCGGCTGCGTCGACTTTACCTTTGTCCTTTACGTGGTTGTACACTTTTTTATCAACTTTAGATAGTGTCTCTTCATTGGCTACTGTGTTTTTTTCTTTGTTTGAGTTTTTGCTCTCTCCTATTTCTTGGTGTAGTTCGTCTAGTTTATCTGTTATTTTCTTGAATAGTTCATTGGTTTTTTTTCTTTCTTTTGAGAGCCTGTACATCAGTAGACCAATGGTTTCTGGGTCGTTGAACTCTTCTTTATCGTACTTCACGTCGAAGAGCATGTTCTGGAACTCTTCTTCCGTTTCATCCTGTGGATCGATACCCATTTTTTCACGTTCGTGTGATGTGTTCGGGTTCTCATCATGACTGGGTACTTACCAGTCACATGTATCATGATGGAATCATGATTTATATAACTTTTGGTTTTAAATACCTACAGGGTGATGGGTCAAAAAATCATGACAAGTTCAAGAATTGAAGAAAGAGAATCA
>CAYLXZ010000012.1:0-22172 GCA_964388265.1 Microcaldota archaeon
AGGGAAGGGGATTCGAACCCCTGAAGACACTAAGCCACTAGGCCCTGAACCTAGCGCGTTTGACCGCTCCGCCATCCCTGCGTTCCGATATTTTAGATGAGGTTCTTTCTTTTTTTGCAAATCTTCGAAGAAGCAAAGCTTCTTCGTGTGAAGGAGAACTTCGTTCTCCTGAATTTTCCTAAAAAAGTTTAACGGGCTCGAGGGGATTTGAACCCCTGGCTTGCTGGTTTCCTCGAACTCTTAAGTTTCTCTTTTATAGTTTTCTTGGTTTTTTGCGAACTTTTTTTCTAAAAAAGTTCTCCGAAGCCAGCCGCGCTGTCCAGACTGCGCTACGAGCCCTTTAATCTCCGGTGAATCTTTTTGTTATTTCGTCCGTGGCTTCTTTTCTTTCTTTCTCTTTTTCATCTTCTTCTTTTTCTTTAGAGTTTTTTGTTTCCTTGGTGGTTTTTGTTTTCTTTTTTCTTTCTTTATTCTTTTCATTGTCTTTGTCTTCTTTATTGTTTTTCCCTTGTTCTTTGGTAGGTATAATTAGTTCTATAAGGGCGCAGAGCGGTGATACGAATAGTGTTCCGTATAGTAGGATGAATGAACCTATTATTATCCCTGTGAGTATTGGAAGCAGTTTTAACATCACTCGGAATATTGGCACTTGTTCGAACATCCCTTGCATTACTTGGTCTGTTATTTTTTCCTGCATTTCTTCCATTTGTCCTTCTATTACTGAACTAACGTTACCTAGGTCTACTCCTCCTTGCATTCTGTCTTTATATTGTTGGTATGAGCTGTTTACTATGACTCCTTTCTGTGATTCAGTTAATGATTGCCAGGTTGAGTAGTTCATTGGTCTGTTGAACTGTTTTATCCCTGGTATAAGGAGTTGGTTTTTGAACTCTTCTTTACTCATTGTAATGTTGCTTGTTCCTAGATCTTGTTGTAGTTCTCCTTCCAGCATTTCTTCTATATCCATGGCTTCTATCTGGGATCTTGACATGTTGATTAAAGATCCTTTGAATTGCTCTTGTCTTTGTTCCATTGAGGCTGCAGTTATTAGTATCCCTGTTATTAGTCCCCCTAGGGCTAAGAGGTAAAGTATCTTTTTTGACAAGTTCCATCCATATCCTAGTCTTTGAAGAATTCCTGTTTCTTTCTCAGGTGCTGTGAAGTAGATCTGCAGTACTATTCCCAGGAAGTAGAAAACCAGCATCAGTAGGAAAGCTAAGAGGTTCTGGAAGAAAGAGAAGAAGATAGGGAAGGGTGTGAATACTCCGATACCTGAAGCTAGAACCATTTTTATGTTGCTTAAGTGTTTGTTGAAGTAATGTATTGTTATTATTGCTCCTGCTAGGGTTGCTCCGGATAGCAAGAGAAATAGAAAGGTCTCTATATTAATTAGCTTGATTGCTTCGGTGAATACAAAAGCCTGTTCGAAAGCTATGCCTGTTAGGCTATATAGATAGATCCAAAGTAGATTTAGAGCTGTTAGTGCTCCTGTGTATATTCCTAGTTTCTTCAGGGTTTTTTCTTTAATCGGTTAACACCTCGCAGCTGTCTTTTTGAACTATCACTGTGTTTTCGGCTTGTGATATTAGGGAGTCTTTATCATCTTTTAACACAGGGTAGGTTTTTAAGCTTTCTTTATCTGTGAGTTTCTTGAGCGCTAGCTTGAGTTTTAGGGAGTTGTAGTTTTCTGAGATCCATCTCTTGGCAAATGGTAGTGAATGGTAGTTTTCTTTAACTTGTTTTAGAACTTCCCTCGCTGTCCTGTTTCTTATTGAGGTGTCTTCGCTGTATGAGTATATCTCTGTGGTTTTCCCTGACTTAACTCTACCTTTACCTGTTGATGCGAACGGCTCTATCGCGATCACCTGGCCTTCTTCCAGTTCCTTGTTGTGATTTGTTCTCGTGTTAGGTATGGTTGGATCATTATGAGAGCTCCATCTTCCTAGTCCATGGCCTGTGAGGTTTCTAACTGGCTTGAATCCTTTTTCTTCAATGGTTTCCTGTATCTCTTCACCTATCTCTTTGGTTTCTCTACCTGCCTTGACTAGAGATAAAGCATTCTCCAATGCTTCTCTACTGGCTTCTATCAAATCAGGGTTTTCTTCTGTGAAGTCAATTGTGTATGCGGTGTCCCCACCTACATAACCGTCTACGTGTACTCCTATATCTATCTTCACCACTTTTTCTTCGTTGAATTTTCTTTCTCCGTCTTTTCCTGGTGTGTAGTGAGCTGCTTCGTTGTTTACAGAGAGGTTCACGGGGAAGGCGGGTTCTGCTCCTTCATCTCTTATGAATTGCTCTATCTGTTCAGCTGCTTCTAGGAATGTTTTTCCTTTCTCTATTATTTCCTTTGATTTTTCCTTGGCTTTTCTGGCTATCTCGCCTGCTTCTCTGTATTTATCTATGTTTTCATTCATTTTTTCACGTCCATTCTCCTAGTTCTGATTGTTTTCCAGCGTACTTCAGATCGTTTTTCCTTACTCCTAGTTCTTTCAGAACTCTCATCACGGCTGGTATGACTTGATTGTCTATATAGTAGTCTGCGTCGTATTTTTTGTCTTTGAATAGCTCTATTGGTATTGACCTGTCGGATATTGAGCCTCTTCCTTCCTGGATTATGTATCCTATCACGGTTCCTCCTTTCACGTTGTATCCTTCTTCCTCAAGTCTTCGTGCCGCGGTGACATGTGGGCCTATGGACTCGTAGTTATCTATATTTTTCTTCATCGTGGTGTATATCACTAGTTTCTCTGGATCTACTTTCTTATCTCTGAGGTCTTGGATCACTTGCTCCACGTGTTCAACTGCTTTCTGTGGTTTTCCTTCTTCTAGGACTTTTTGTATTACTTTTTCTTGTGTTTCTTTGGCTATGTCTGCCCAGTCTCTTCTTACTAATGCGAATCCTTTTATTTCGAGGTTTCCGTCTTCTCTGAGTAATGCGTATTTCTTCTTGGCTGCTTTTCCGCTTTTCTTTGATACGAATACTCCGCGTGGGTAGTATCCTTCGTATTCGAGCTTCATGGCGCTCGGAAGTTCTTTATTTATATCTCCAAGCCAGTTTTTTAGGTCTTCAAGAGATTGATCAGGTTTTAATTTTATAAAGGCTCCATCTGTATCCGCGTAAACCACGTTAAAGCCGTTTTCTTCGGCTTTTTCTATTGTGTCTTTTATGTATTGTCTTCCCCATGCTGTTATGGCTTCTGCGCATGGTCTGGAGTACCATCGGGCTCTTGCGTATCCGAGGTATCCTAACATGGAGTTTGCTATGATTTTCAATGCTTGGGATCTGTAGTTTAATCTGTCTTTTTCTTCTTGGTCTTTGGCTTCTTTTATTTTTTTCTTTACTTTGTCTCTTGTTTCTATGAGGTTTTTCACTACTTCTGGTACGAGTCCTTCTCCTTCTTTATGGAATTTTTGACCTAGGGGTGATTCGTAGTGTTCTTTATCGCATTTTTCGTCTTCGCAGAGGTAGTAGGGTCCTACTTTCTTCGCTACTGCTATTGTTGGATATAGTGACTTGAAGTCGCATACTACGAGGTCTTCGTGTAGCCCTGTTTCCGGTGTCTTGACGTATCCTCCTTTTATTGGGTTTCTCTGTCTTTTCTGAACGGTTTCTTTGTGTGGTCTCCGTGGCATGAGTATGTCTTTTTTGAATGCTTCTCTTCCTAGGAGCCATTCAACCATGTTTGAGGCGCTTTGTCTGGATACGTCGTAGGGTGGAAGTCCTACTAGTCTTGATAGTTCTTTGTAGAGTGGTAGTACTTGTTCTGATACTTGGTATGCGGCTATTGAGTCTTCTAGGTTGTATTTCTTGAGTTCTTCAAGTTTTTCTCCACCTTGTTCCCAGTATTCACATATCTGTTTCGAGGTTAAATCGGTTTTTTCCTTGCCTGTGAATTCTTCGTATACTGGTTCAAGCGAGTTCTTTGGAAGGTTGAGTGAACCTATTCCTGAGAGGAAGTCCACGGCTTTGTAGGTGTCTAGATGCATTCTTCCAAACATCTTTGCAGTGGATGCGAACCCTCTTTTTCTCACTTTCACTTCTGTCCCGTCTGTACCTAGATCTAGGGTTAGGTTGTTTTGTTCTGCTCTTGTTTCGAGGTATGGCCAGTCGAACCTGGTGCCGTTGTATGTTTCTATCACGTTCTTGTCTTTTTCCTTTATCTTGTCTATGAGTTTCTTTATTGTTTCTTTCTCGGTTCCTTTTTCTCTTGTCCAGTGGAATACTTTTTCCTCGTCTTCGTCTTTGTAGGATATCATGGTGATGGGATCTTCTTCTGGCTCGGGTTTTCCTTTGGAGTGTACTTCTATGTCGAACGCGCATTTACTTAATTCAGGAATGTCTTTTTCTCTTTCTTTTATTTCTTCGTATCCTTTGATTTCTTCTCCTTTTGTCTCTATATCATAGTAGGTTAATGGGTATAGGTCTTTGTCTATGAGGTACTTGTATCTGTAAGGTAAGTTGTATTCTCTTGGTTCTCCGTATCCTTCGTCTTCCACGTCTTCTTTAACGTCTCTAGCTGAATCACGGTCGTTGAGAATAACTTTTAGAGCTTTACCTTCTCTTTTTTCAACTTCCTCTATTTCTTTAACTTCTTCACGTTCTTCGAGGTACTCTGTGGTTTCTTCTTTGTTTTCTGGTAATACGTAGAAGTAGTTGTGGAATACCTGGGTTTTTATCTGGTTTTTTTCTCCTAGTAGCTGGGTTTTTACTTTGTTTTTTTCCTGTGATTTGTCCACGTCGAAGATGTAGCCTTCCATCTTGTTGTCCTTCCCACTGGTTTTTAATATATAAATTCCTTAATTGATTTAAGTGTATTGTTTCTGGTGGCTCCATGGCTAGACGAAGAGATAATGATGAAGGATCAGGAGGAAGGCTTCGGGCTCTTAACTCCAAGATGAGCGTAGTTGCTCAGAGGATGAAGGTTATAGAGAAGAATGAGAAGATTCTGGCTAAGACTGTTACCCGTAACAATAAGAGAATTAAGAAGATAAGGAAAGAGCTTGATGAAATTAAGGAAGAAGGCTTGGAAACTGGTGGAGCCGGAGCAGAGTCGGCTGAAGTTGGTTCTCTTGAGGATTCTTTGGATGAGATTAAGGATAAGGTTGATTCGCTTGAGGAGTCTATCCAGGATAACAAGGATAGGATCAAGGGATTCAAGGATAAGTTGGATGAGATGGATTATGTTATTGATACTATTAACCCGGTTGAGTATCTTACTTCTGAGGAGATCAGTGAATTGATTGATGAGAGAATAAATAAAGCTCTTGAGGAGAGTTCTTCAGAGGATTAGGTTCATTGAGTTAGGTATGGTCGTAGTTTTACTCTGTATGGTTTTCCTTTCCTTGGTTTTATCCCTATTTCTTCGTTGTTCGCGAATTTTCCTTTGATTGTTGATTCGTTCACTAGTGGTTCGTATAGGTCTATTTCGTTTTCTGCGCCTATCATGTATCCTATTCCGTAGTCGTTGGCGTGTGTTAGTACTTCTAGTATTTTTTCCTGTAGTCTTTCCCTGGGTTCTGAAGGGGTATATATGTTTCCTTTTGGCAGCATCACTATTGCTCTTAGTTTTTTCTTGAATCCTTCTTTCTTGTTTTCTTCGTGGAGTGTTTTTAGGAATGAGTATACGAATGCTCTTTTCATTGTTGAGGGTAGTGCTGAGATGTCTATTCTGATTACTGTGCCCATTGATTGAAGGTAGGCTGATACCATGGACTTTAGGTCTGTTTTTCCATCCAGGAAATCGGGGTATACTTGGTTCATTACCTTCATCCATCTTACTCCTCTGTATCTGTGGAACTTGTCCACGTCTTCTTCTATGGATATTAGTTCTTCTTCTATGTCTTTCAGTGACTTCAGTTTCTTTTCTTTCTCTATTATTTCGTCTATCATTTCTGCGGTTTTTTCTCCGTGGTACTCGTCTTTTTCTGGTACGTTGATTATTTCTCGGAATGCTTTTTTGTCCAGGTAGTTGAGGTTGACCTGTAGTTCTCCTGGTTTAAAGCTCCGTATGGGTAGACCTATGGGCTGTAGATCCGGGTACTTTGAGTGAGGGAAATCTGGGTTTGGTGATGATAGGTTGTTGTATTTGTCTGAGTCATCGAATATGACTCCGTTTATTCCGGATAGGACGCAGTTCTCTAGCATTACGTGGAATGCTTTTTCTCTTCTTTCTTCTTTCCCTATTATGGTGGTTGCTTTGAATGTTTCTATGTTTTCTTCGGCTTTTCTTCCATCCATCTTTTCCCCTAGGAGCACTTTTTCTTCTTTCTTTTCTGGTTTTCCTTGTTCTTTACCCATGAGTAGCCCTGGTAGTAGTGCTGGCCTGTTGAATAACAGGCTTTCTTCTTCTTCGCTGAGGTTTTTAAGTTCTGTTAATTCTGCTCCGTGTACTTTGCTTAATTCGTAGAGCTTTTTTTCTTTTTCTTTTACTTCTTGGAATAGTTTTTCTACGGATGCGTCCACTTCCTTGGTTTCTGGGTCACTGTAGTTTGGTCCTGTTGATATTGAGAAGAATCTTCCTTTCTTTGTTGGGAAGTTCTCTTCGAATACCATGGAGTATCCACCTAGCTCTGTGTTGAGTTTGGATATGTTGCCAGTGGCTTCGAAGTACTTGTTTAGAAATAGAACCATTCCTTCTAGTTTTCCTTCTTCTCGGTCCTCGACCACGGTTAATGTGTAGCTGTCTGGGTTTTTGAATAGATGTACCTCGGTACCCGACCATTCACCGTGGAATAGTCTTTCCCATGGTCCTCTTGGAAAATCAACATCCATTTTTGTCCAGTCCTTTTCTCCTTGTTTGATTAAAATCTCTATGTTAATAAGTAATACATGGCTTAAATTTATAACCCTTGAATTCGTTATTGGATTGATAGGTATGGAACAGGAAGAGTTCGAGAATATAAAGGAGATAATCAAGTCGATGAAGAGCTCCGGAGCCTCGGAGCAAGAGATAAGAAATAACCTCAAGCAGCTTGATTTCGCTGACGAGGATATAGATAAGGTTTTAAGTCAGGTTGAAGAGAGTTCTGAGGAAGAGGAGAAAGAAGATGAATCCATGGATAACTTAGAAGAGAAAGTAGAAGAAGTTAGCAAGGGAATGGAGCCGATAACCGATAAGATAGAGGAAGTTAGCCAGAAAGCCGAGGAAGCTGGAGAGAAACACGAAAAAGTCGAGGAGAAGGTTAATGAGGTTCAGGGAACGACTGAAGAGCATAAGCAGAAGCTTGAAGGTGTTGAGGAGAAGACGGAGGAAACGGCGAAGGAAGTTAAGGAGATTAAGAAGAAACATGAGGAGAATCATGGGGTTAGTAACCAGGAGATCCATGATGAGGTCCGAGAGGTTAAGAATAAGGTGGCTGCTTTGATGGATATAGAGCAGAAGGTTCTTAAGACGAATAAGAAGATCTTGACTGAGTTATCTGGAAAAGAAGAGAATAATTAAGGGTTTTAGTCATCGTTTTCCACTAGTTTTACTGGTAGTCCTTTGAATATCTTGTCCACTATTGATAGTTTCCCTGCTTTTACTTTACCTGTGTCCGCGTCTTTGTAGATATCTAGGTCTTCCTGGACTTTTTCCTGGTATTGTACTGGAAGTTCTGATGTTGGATCTGGTAGCACTGGATGTTGACCTATCTTCTTTTTCTTCGGTGGCTTTCCTTGGATCAATATATGTTTGGTCATTTTAGTCGTCCTCCTTGAATTTTTCTCCTAGGAGTTTTCCCCAGGCTCCAAGAGTTCCTTTGGCTGCGTCGTATGCTCTGGTTCCTTCTATTGGGTCCTTTGTATCTGTATCCATGTCTATTTCTCCTGGTATTTTGTATTCTGGTTTCCATTTTGTCTCTATCTCTATTGGATCCATGACGTTGTCGTTTGCTGTGTCCTTGGTTTTCTTGGTTTTCATTGCTCTTTTTGCTAGTGAGGCTACTCCCATTAGGAATGCTGCACCTATGGCTAGCTTTGCGATTAATAGGTATCCTCCTAGGTAGAGGAATCCTCCTACCACGGCTGCCATTAGGGCGTTGTTTGCATTCATTTTATTCACCTATGATTTCAGGAGCTTTATCACTCCTTTTGTTGCTCCTTTTAGGACATTTCCCATTCCTGATACCATTCCGTGTGCGCTTAGTTTGTTTTGTCTTCCGTCTGGGTATACTCTGATTTTTCCTTCTTCTGGGTAGAGGTTTGGTGGTTCTCCTGCGTCTTCGTAGACCACTGGGTGTAGTACTGTGTCTTCTTCTGGTTCTTTCTGTGTTTGGGTGCTTGTGGATTTCTTGGTTCTTGTGCTGTATTCTAGTAATAGTAGTGCTGCTCCTATCCCTATTGCTATCTTTATTGTTCCTAGGTAGATTCCTAGTAGTACTGTGAGTAGTGCTGTGGTTATTAGTTTAGTCATCGTCATCACCGCCTTTCACTATTCTTTTGGTTCCGCCTCCTATTGCTTTTCCAAGTCCTCCTAGTCCTCTTTTGAGTGGAACTGACTTCATTCCTGTGCTTGCTGGATCTAGATCTATCTTCATTTTTTCTGGGTAGATGCTGTCTGGTCCGTCGTATTTTCTCTTGACTTTTATTGGCTGTACTTTGGGGCTTGAGCTTGATTGAGGTGTTTTTTGGGCTGTGGTTTTTGTTGTGGTGTATGTTAGGGCTGTGGCTATTCCTGTGATTACTGCTATCTTTATTAGTCCGAGGTAGATCATTCCTAGTGTTGCTAGTCCGAGGAGGGCTATGGGTTTATTCATTTGCCTCACCTCGTGTTTCGGTTAGGTTTCGTATTGCTGATCTTATTGCTTCGGATCTGGTTGGGTACATTCCTTTGGATACTTCTTCGTCTATCCTTTTCTTGAGTTTGTTTGTTAGTCGTACCTGTATTGGTTCCATACCATCCACCTATTAGTAACTACTTTCTTGTAGTTACACTACTAGTGTAGTTTCTATGCACTACGCTTTATAAAGGTTAAGGTTTTTGCAAGGTGGCGTTGGTGGTGGGAAAATTATTACCCTTCGAGCATCTGCATCATCTCTGGGGAGTAGAACTCTTCGGACTTCTTCTTTCTGTGTTCTCTCCAGAGTATCATCACTGCAAGTAGGGCTAGTACTGCGAACCAGTATTGCTGTAGGTTGAAGTACTCTAGGAATGCGATTCCTCCTATTGCTGCTATGAATACTGGCACGCTTCTAAGTAGAATTAGGATTAGGAACATTCCTCCTATGAATAGCCACATTATTCCTTGTGTGTATGCCATGAAGGATATTACAAGTAGTACTATGGCTGCGAATGGATCCATTTTATCAGTCCTCTTCACTCATTGCTTCTCCGAATGCTTGGAATACTGGGTAGCCGAAGAAGAATATTACTGCGAGTATAAGTAGCTCGTAGTGGCTGAATATGGTTAGGTACGCTATCACTGCGGCTATTATTATTCCTAGTGGCTTGTTGTCTATTACTCCGGTGCTCCATTTCACTAGGAATATGAATGCGATTATTGTTAGGGCTAGTCTTAGGTCGTTCCATAGTGCCGGCATGTGTTCACCTAGTTATATTATTCATTCTTTTTTTATATGTCTGTTGGGTTATCTTTCTCCGACTCCGAATATTATTATTGAGGAGATCATTCCAAAGCTTAGGCTTCCTGCTATGAAGTACCCTATGTATAGGGCTCCTATTATGAACCATAGTCTGTAGAATATGTAGAACCCTATGGCGAACATGATGTATCTTAGGCTTTTTGCTCTTATGACTCTGCTTAGGAACCCGTACCACATTGCTGCTACGAAGAAGAAGAACACCCATTTGAACTGGGGGATTAGCTTGGCTGCTAGTATTGGTCCTCCCATTAGGAGACCGAATAACAGTGCCTTGATTGTTCTTGCTCCTGGCATCTATATTTCACCTTTTTTATGCTTTTTTTCTTTTTCTCACGCTTTCTTTCTTTTTCTTTGCTTCGCCTCCGCCTCCTCCTAGGGCGAGGTCGAACATCACGTCTATTGGTCCATGTGGTAGTATTATCACTATGAGTAGTAGTGGTATCCATAGCCATGCCCATCGGAATAGTAGGAGGTAGGCTAGTCCTAGTGTGATTAGGGTAACGGCGGTTGGGTCGGATATCTTTCTTCTTAGGAACTTGATTATGAATACCAGTATGAATAGCTTTATACCTATGATAGCTAGGTTGAATAACCCTATCTGTTGGGGCATGAGTGAATCTAGTATCCCTAACTTCTCCAGCATCTATATCTCCAACTCCTCACTATAGAGGTAAAGGAAGAAATAAGTTAAAAAGGAAGGGGTTTTCTGAATATGCGTCGGTTTTAGGTATAATATTTTGCGATAGGTATTACTTGTAAGGGTTTCTTCATTGAGGGCCTGAGGTTCCTCCATTTCCACCGTTTTGTTGAGATGAGTCCCACCAGTTCTTTTCACAGAGTACCGTTACTTTCCATTTGTCTTGAGAGTCCCAATTGTCTCTTTCTACTAGTACGCTTCTCCATCTTTTTGGTCCTTTCACTGATTTAGGTGCTGGTTCTCCTCCCACGGCTGGATAATCATGAGTACTTCCTTCTCCCACTAGTATTGTTCCCATGGCTCCAACATGGTAACCTTCCTTACAGAGTATCTTGTTTACTCCATCACCAGTTCCAGTGGTGCTGTTTACGTAGGCGTCATATTTTTCTTTAGATGCATCGTATTCTTTACAGGTGTACTTTAACGTACAGCTTGCTTCGGCCCGGCCAGCACTACTAGCATCCGTTTCTTGGCATCTCATCTTTATGGTTGAGGGGTTTTTTAACCAGCAGTCTGCTCTGTCTCCATCACTGGGATCATCGGCATCTCCTCGTACGCCATGCTCTCCACCAAAATTCAGCCTGCATCCGAATGAGTCAACAATCTTTCCATCATCACAGGGATAGAGTTCAGTTTCGTTGTGACCACCATCATCTTCGTCACCACTTTCTTTATCAAAGTCTAAGTCACCAGGGGAGTGGAAGGACTTACTTATTTCTCCTGGGTTTCTTTCGGCGAGGAAAGCACCTTTATAAGCAGTTTCTCCACTTCCCCAACTAACTGCTGACTCGGCGTTTATGAAGACCACTTCGCTGGGTGAGTGAGGGTAGGCTGCTGCGTAGTCATCGTCACCTGGATCCTGCCATTTATCTTTACCGTTTCTTCCCCACATATGGTTATCTATAGCACTCATACTCCATAGGGTGTTACAGAGTCCTAGGTCATCATTTAAGGTGAAGTCATCTTCATCGTAGAGTTCATCACTATTTTTATCATAGTCTTTATTGAAAAGGTATTCTAGCATGTATCTTCCATCTATCTTTCCTTTTGTTACCTTATGGTCTGGGTCTGGATCTCCTTTTCTCGGGGCCATTGGTCCATATGTATCGCCTTTAATCCAGTTACGAGCGGGGTCAGGTTTGCTTTTCTGAAACTTTTTCGCTGTCCAGCATCCATCCTTGTCTTTATCTTTATAGTATTGGCTGTATCCGCAGTTTCCTTTACTGCAGTCTACAGAGTTCCCTCCTTTAATGGATTTTTTATAACAGTTGTTTGATCCTGTGATCTTGTTGTTGTCTTTTGTGACTTTTAGGGAATTGCCTTCTGTTCCGCAGAGATTGTTATTACTTATCACTGTTTGTGAAGAATCTTTTATCTTTATTCCTGTGCCTAGTTTGTTTGTGGAGGTTTTATTGATAAGGCTGTTGTTAAGTTTTTCCAGGTGTATTCCTGTTTCGTACTTCTTGATTGTGTTATCGTCTATGGTGATGTTTATATCTCCGTTTTCTTTTTCTGTTTGCTCTATCCCTGTGCCTGAGCCCTTGCTTTTACCTGTTAGGGTGTTTTTCTTGATTATGTTTTTAGTGGATTTCTCTGTTAGTGTTACTCCATTTTTGGAGTTAATTTTGTTTTTAGTGACTTCTGTAGATTTGGAGTTCTGGATCTTTATACCGTTGCCATATTTGTTTATTTTTACGTTCTTGATTTTTACATTCTTGGTTTCTTGTATTTTTATTGCTGTTGTACCTGAGTCAAGACCTTCTCCTGTTATCTTGTTTCCTTTACCGTTTAACACTACGTTGTCGGCTTCTATTTTGAGGCAGTGGTCTTTCCCGCTTTGCGTGCCATCTGTTATATCTTTTGTTATGTTCCATTCTCCTTTATGAGTTATATCTATACATGATTTTATGTTTCCTGCTATGAGTGTTTTTCCTTTTTTTGCAGTTAGTTTCTGAGCGTATATTATTTCAGGAGATTTTATGATTAGGTAGTCGTTGTTGGTTTGCATTGGGAAATTTCCTTTTCTTTCTAGTTGTGTAGGAGGGGACCATGCAGGGTTCTTGACATCTTTTAGGTGGTGGATTCGAGAGAAGGAAGATTCTTCTTTGATTTTTGTACTTAGTTCTTCTGGTGTTATCTTGGTTTTACCGTACATTAGGTTACCTGTTTTTTCTAATCCTTGTGGGTTTTCCCAGTTTTTTAGAATGGATTTTGCCCCGAGGGTTTTGGCGAAGATGTAGAGGCCGGTTGAGTCTTTGATTGCTATTGGTTCTTTTGGGAAGTCTTCTCTTGAAGTTACTTTTATATCTTGACCCTGAAGTATTTCTTGGTTGAATTGGTAGATGTAGTCTTCACATTTGCCTTCTTCGCAGTTTGCTACTACGATTGTTGATTTTGGTATAGTTGTTTTCTCGTAGGTAATATTATCTGTATTTTGGAGTGGGATGAATCCTTCTGTGAAGATTTTAATAGAAGGTTTTAAGTCTTTGTAGTTTTTTGAGGTGTTTATCCCTATTACTGGGATTTCTTTAGTCATTACTGCTTTCTTATCGCTTATTCGTTTGAATAGTGCTGTTGGATCTTTATCTGGATCCACGAATAGAGTGAGGTTGTCTATGATTGCTTGTGGGTCAGGTCCTTGGATTTTTAGAGTAGCATCCTTTTTTTCTCCTTTTACTTGGATGGTGTTGTTTCCGGTTCCTGGTTTTACTACTACTTGGTTTTTAGCACTGATTGGTTCTTCTGTAGAGGGTTTTTCTCCGTATTGTTTTTCTATCAGTGTCCTTATAGTGTCTATATAGCCTTTTGGATATCCTGTTTGAAGACGTAGATCATTGCTGAATTTATCGCGGCTGTCCATTGGAAGAAGCGCTTGGAACTTCTTTACATGAAGTTCTTTAGGGGAACTTATAGGTGTAATTTTTAATATGGTTAATGGTTGTCCTTCAGGATTTTCATCTTTGCTGATATTTATTTTGTATTTTCCGTGTCCTGGAATGGAGATGCTTTTAGGTTCTTTTAGGAGTAAATCACAGTTAGAATGTTTTTTCCCTTCAAAGGAAGTGCATATTACTCGGTTCTTTTCCCACCAAGATTCTTCCTCTTCTTCTGGTAATACTTTTTCTAGGTGGCTTTGTAGGTTAGGTGTGGACATGCGTTGGTTGACGAGTTTAGCTTTGAAGATTTTTTCCTTATTCAGTTTGACTTGAGGGTTTAGGAATGGTTTTATTTTCTCTATCAGTAGCTCTAGGGTACAGTATTTACTGTTGCAGTTTGTTTTTGTTGAACCGTATCTTTGTATGGATAAGGGGAATAGGTATTTTCCTATTGGTTGTTGTTCATCCTCTCTTCTTATGTTTAGGGAGCGGCTCCAGATTCTATTTATTTGTATTATGCTTCTTTCTTCTGTTTTTGTCATTGTTAGGTTGAATTTTATCTTTCCTTTTCTGATCCCTTCTATTTCCTGGGTTTTCCCAGTGCTTATTTTGAATTTACAGGTTCCTTTTTGAGATGTTAGTTCGCAGTTGCTTTTCTCTAGCTTTATGTTTTCTAGCCCTTTTCCTTGCAGTGTTGCTTTAAGATTCATTTCTGCGTTGTCTGTTGTATAGCTGCATTTTCTTGGAATGTTGAACCCTAGCTTTTTTTCTTTTGTACCTTTTCCTCCTTTTAGCTCGATGTTTATAGGTTTTCTAGGTAGTTGGAGACAGGGTTTTATTGTTGCTTGAGCGCTTTCCATTAGGTAAGGGCTGTTACTTCCAGGTATGGGGGTTATTGTGATGTTTTTGCTGGTGCTGGTGCTGCATTTTTTTCCTTGGTAGGAAGGATCTGCTTGATATTCTCCTTGTTGGGATTCTTCTCCGCATGTTTCTCCTCCGTAGTCGGTGGCTGCATCATATTTATCTGTTTCTATGCATTTATAATCAAATTTCTGTTCTTGTTTGCATTTGTCTCCTGGGTCGCAGTATTGTTCTTTAGCGCACTTTATGTCCTTCTGATCTTTTTTGGAGTGTGGTTGATAAGTGTCTAGGATTTCTTGACACCTATATTGGTTTTTATTTGTGCAGCTGTGGCTATTTCCTTTTTCACAGTGGTAGGTTTCACTACTGCTGCTGCTGCATGTTTTGGTTTCTGGATATTCACATTCATCTCCTGTTTTACAGTAAGAGATTTCTTGGTTGAGGTTGGTGTCTAGTTTGCAGCCGTTGTTTTTTCTATGGAAGAAGGATACTCTATATTCTGCTTTATCTCCTCCTATTAGTGTAGCTTTTTTTACTGGAGGATAGTTTAAGTTAAGGTAGCATTCTCCCTCAGCTTCTCCTATTCCTTCTCCTGAGAGGTTGAGTGCTTTGATGTATGATTGGGTAATTATGTGATGTGTTTCGTTTCTTATGGAGATGTCTTTACTGGTGCTTAATGGATATATAGTGTTTCCTTTATTTTTCCCGTAGTTTCCTATATCGGCCCATGCTGTTCCTCTTGATCCTTCTACACCGAATTCAAATGCTGTGGAACCATCACGGCTTAGGTTTACGTCTGCGCGTGCGGGTCCTCCTTCAGTTATATTGGCTTTGATTGTGGTGATCTTTTTTCTTCCTTGAAATGGAAGGACGAAGCTGAAGTTAGCGTAGCTGCTGTTCCATTCTTTAAGTTTCAGGAAGGTTTGTGGGTCTGAAATTTCTTCGAATTTTAGGTTTTCTCCCCAGTCCTTTATTTCCAGGTTTCCTCCGATTAGAGGGGCTTCTCCAGTGTTCTTCATCTCTAGGGTTAGTTTTACTTCATCTTTAGGCGTGACTGTGGTGCTGTCCGCAGGGATGCTGAATTCGCCTGTACTGGTGTTTTTTACTCTGATTCGCGTGTAGAATTTCACATCATTCTCTGTTACATTTATGAAGAAGGGTTTTTGTTTCTTGTATGGGAAGTTGGTTTCTGTTACTTTTCGAATAGGTATGAATGCTTCGTCTCCTCCTTTTGTTATTTTTGAGTGGAGGGTTGTTTCGGAGGTTTTACCTGGTTCTAGGTTTTTCTTTCCATTGTAGTTTATCACTGCTTTTGTGTCAGATCCAGTTGATTCTACCCGGTTGTATTCTCTTCCTCCATTTTCAAAATATTTCCAGCTTTCTACTTCGGTGAATTTATATTTGTCTTTGTTTTTGGATCCGATTCTTAGTTTTCCGGTTATTTTTTCGTCTTTTTTGCTGGTGGCGTTTACTTTGAGGGTAAAGCTTTGTCCTTTTGCTCTTAGGTAGTTTTTATTGTGGCTGTAGATCTCTCCATCTATGATTCTTGTGATGGTGATGTTTTCCCCTGGCTTTTCTTCTTTCTTTTCTGTGATGTTGAACACTAGGTTATGATCTCCTAGTTTTCCTTTTGGTGGCTTTATAGGGATGGTTGCGTTTCCTGAGTTTTTTGTTACGGCTTCTATAACTGTTTTAGTGGTTTTCCCTGGTTTTAATGGTTCTTTCTGGAAATTCACTATGGCTAGATGTGTTTCAGAGGTTATAGCGGTTGTTCTGGTTTTTTTCCCGTTTTCATAGTTTTTTACTGATGTGAAGTTTGTATATGATTGTTTTCCTGAGTTGGAGTGGTACTTGTCTTCTATTTTAAGAGGGTCTTGTATATTCGTTGAGCCTGTGTTGGTTGTGTTTACGATGAGTTTGATGTCTTCGTTTCTTTTCACTTCAAGTTCTCTTATGTTCCCTTGGTAAAGTGTATCGTTGTATTTTATCCATTTTTTGGTTGTTACGTTTGGTTTTTCTCCTGGTTTGTATCGGATTGTGAAGGTGTAGGGAGTTGCTCCGGGTTTTCCTTGGATTTCTGCTAGGATGTTTGCTGGTTTTCCTACTTTTTGCGTGGTTGCTTCTACCTTCATTGTGGTTGTTTCTTGAACTGGAAGAGGTTGCTGTTCATCGAAGTTCACTCTGGCTGTATGTTGGTTGGGTCCTAGGGAAGTGTCTTCCCATCGGGTTCTGTTTCCTTCTTGGTCGTAGTTTCTTACTTTAGTGAAGGTGGTGTAGGATGAGAGAGGAGAATCAGGGTTGTCTTTTATCTCTATGTCTCCTGTGTAGGGTTTGTTTTTGTTGTTGGTTGCATTGAGGATTAGTGTGATGTTTTTTCCGGTTGTTACGTTGAATTCATCTGGTTTGTATATTCCTGATTCGTTTTTTATCCATTTCTCTATTTTTATTTTTTCTTCTTTTCCTTTTCTAGTTTTGTATCGGAATACGTTTTCTTTACCTGTGGAATGGTTGGCCTGTAGTGCTCCTGTTCCTGTTAGAGGTCCTGTGGCTTCTGCTGTTATTTTTATGGTGGTGGTGTTCCCTGGGGGGAGGGATCTCAGGTTTGTTGTTGAGTCGAAGTTGATTATAGCTTTGTTTTCTGTTATGTCTCCTGTGGTTATTCTGGCTGGGACTTCATTTGTTACGTTTTTGAATTTTAGAAGTTCTCCTATATCTTTTATTTTTACTTTTTGGTACATGGTTGTGTTTTTTTCATTGTTTGTAACGTCCACGAGGAACTTTGCTTCTTCTCCTACTGGTATTTCTATTTCATTAGGGTTGTAGGTTCTTTCGTTTTTCTTGATTTTCAGATCGAATGATAGGTTCATCTCTTCGTCAGGTGGCTTTATATTGCTTTCTGTGGTGTTGAATGAAAATGTTTTTTCACTGGTGGATGGATCTCTTTTAATTATCTCTTTAGTCCATTTTCCATGGTATTGTATTTGATTTTGCTGTGTTCCTTTGATGTCTGAAGGTATTTTTATAGGTACCATTATGTTTATCGTTGTGTTTGTAGGTGTGTATGGGTCGTTTATTATTAGTTCTCGGTCTGTTGCTGATCCTTTGATTGTTTCTGACTTTTTACCTCTTATTCCTTCTGGTAGGTTGTAGAAGAGTTTTTTACCTGGAATTTCGGCTGTTTTCCCTGAGAAGCTCCAGTGGAGATTTATTTCATTCCATCTTTTTCCTGAGATGTTCGGTAGTCCTACTGCGTATTTGAACCAGTAGGTGTTTCCTGATTCTAATGCTTCTTTGAATTTGTCTCCGGTTGCTTCTGAGGTTTTGTAGGTCCCTTCGTAGGTGATGGAGGTATTTGTTTTATGTAGCTGTATTGGGACATGATCTTTTCCTACTAGGTCTTTTTTTAGTAGGAATTCTGGTCTCTGTTCTCTGTATTTTCCTTTGTATGTGGCTATGAGTGTGATTAGTTTTTTTCCAGTGACTGTGAAGTCGGCTCCTCCTCTGGGTCCTGTTGTGTCTGATTTTATCTCTTCCTGTTTCCAGTTAAGGATCTTTACGTTTGCTTCTCTTGCTCCTTCTCCGTTTGGTTTTAGGACTTTTACTTCTAGATTGTAGGTTAATGGCTCTATTAGAATTTCTTTCACGGTCTTTACATTAGCTTCTACTGTGATAGTGTTATCTACGCATTTTGTAGGTCTTTTTCCTTCTCTTTTTGCAGATAGACAGTATTCTCCTGGCATTACCCAGTCGAATTTGGCTACTCCATCTTTGTCAGTATGTTGGTTTGGATAGGGAGTGGGTTGTGGGTTTGATTGATTGTTTAGCTTCTTTATTTTTACGTTGATTCCTTTTTCTCTTCTTTTGGTTATCTTGTTTTTAACTTTTGCTTTTACTTCTCCTGTGTCGATTTCTTGGATTGTGGTTAGTTCGACTACTCTTTTTTTCCCTCCTTTTATCTGGATTTTTCTGGGTTTGTATCCTTTTTTGTAGAATGTTGCTAGATATTTTTCTCCTTTTTTTCCTCCAAAGGATATTGAACCGGATTCTGAGGTGTATCCTGTGGTATGTAGTTTTCCTTTAGGTGTATAGGCTTTTATATATGCTCCTTCTATCAGTTTTTTCTCGTGTTTGGCTACTATGGTTGTTTCTGCGGTTTGGTTAATGGTTCTTGTTATTGTTTGGGATTCTTCTTTGAATTCATAGGTTTTGTTGGAGAGGTCGGACATTCCTTTTCCTTGTGCTGGTATGAATACTCGGAATTCATCTCCTATTGACCCTGTGAATTCAGTTATTCCATTTTCTTTTGTTACTTGTGGGTCCACGATGTTTGTTTCAGTGTCTTCTGGTTCTACTAGTCTTACTTCTTGGTAGGGTAGTGGTTTTTTATTTTCGTTGAGTAGTTTGACGGATACTTTTCCTTTTTGTGTTGTTGGGGTTATTTCTTCGAGGGAGATGCAGGTGTCTGTAGGTTTTGGAACTTCGGATCCTTTGATTTGGTTTGATTTGTACTCTGGAGTTTGGAACTTGTATGAGTAGTTTTCTTTGTATTGTTGGAAGAAGTTTTGTAGGGAAGGGGCTTCACCTGTTTTTTCTCCTTCGGTTTTGTATTCGGTTATTTCTAGGTTTCGGGTTGATATTGAGGGTGAGAAGCAAGGTGTGGTTTGAAGTTGTGTTGTTTCGCTGGTTAGCGTGAGGGTTACTGTAAGTGGATCTTCCTCTATGGTTATTTGTTTTGTCGTGGAGTTGTATTGGTATTTTTGAGCTTTTACTTTATAGGTTCCTGGGGTTATGTTCTCTTTTATTTCCCCAGAGGTTCCAGTTCTGAGCATTATTTTTTGCCCTGTTGCTATTTCTTGAGTTGTTTCTTCTTTTATGGATTCAAGCTCGACTTTAGCGGTAGGTAGGGGTTCTCCATCTTGATTTTGTACTTGTATAGTTACTGGAACTTTCCTTGGTTTTCCTGGGCCTATGAGAGGCCCTCCAACTCCTAACATAGGAGTTAGTGCTATGTAGAGAATTATCATTAAGATAGCGATGTATATTGGCAGGCTAGGTATTCCTCTTCTTTCTAACGGATCTATAAGACCGTATGCTGGTACTCGTTTTCTGTCGAGGTAATCTATTCCTCTGAACCATTTGTCTTCGAGTTTATAGTACCAGTCTCGTAAGGATATATAAAACACCTATTTGTTTGAAGTGATCGGTTGAATAAATTAAGATTAGGATATTTAATAAGGTTACGGTATTAGGTGTTTTTCTAGCACTCTTTATCTGGAGTGCTGGGGAAAGATACATCTGCACTATATAGAGTGATGTTGATATTACCTGAGTTCCATGTGAATACTCCTTTCTTTTCTTTTTTAGAGGAGATTTTTTTTATGTATATCTTGGCTTCTCCTTTAAAGTCCTCTTCCTTCTTGCAATTTTTTGTTCCGTTGTATATCTTTGAAGCTTCCTCTATCTTTTTCTGTAGGTTTTTCTCAGTGGTATATGTAAAGTTTGTGGGTAGTATAGATGTTTTTACTTCATTTTTTCCCTGGGTACTGAATTTTAAGGTGAAGTTATTTTGGTAGGGTTTAAAGTTTTGCTTGTTTAGTTCTGTTTTTATCTCTCCTCCTGATGTGAAGGTCACTGAATAAGGGTTATTTATTCTGGATATGATGATGGAAAGTTCCTCGGTTTTAGCTCCTACATTGCTTTTTAAGGTGTATTTATTCGATCCTGATATAACGTCTTTAAGAGTAACTAGGAAATTAGAGTAGATTTCTCTCCCTATCTCTCCTTTTAAGTCGTTTATTAAGCTCCATTTAATTTTAGACGTGATATCTGAATCGCTCTGCTGCCATAGTACTTGGAAAGAATGATTTTTGAGTTTCTCGGATACTTTATTCTCCAAACTATCTATTAAGAGGTTTCTTACAAGAGAATCTATATACTTTGACCCTAGAGACTGAGCAGAAGCACTATAGCTGTTGGAAAGGGATTCGGATACTCTGGCGCTGTTCTGCATCATCGTAACCCCAACTAGCATGGCTACGATGACCACAGCTGTCCCTACCAAGGGAGTGAATAAACTAAAACCCTTATTGTCCAATACGTTCAATGAATCCATCTACTATCCCCTTTATCCTATCGTACTCTAGGTACCATATGTAATAGAAACCCAGTATTATTAAGATTAATATCAACCTAAAAGTAAAGCTGTGGATGAACTCCGCGGCCCTCCACCCAAACCACTTACCGGACCCAAGAACCAGGAATATCCTCAGAGGATTAACCAAAACAATCATCGCTATCCCTACAACTGTTCCAATAATTCTCTTGCGTATTGACCTGTCGAACGTGCTTAGTATGATTGCTGGAAGCAAAGCGAGCTCGATGTCACCCACACATAAATCAACTATCGAAGCCTTCACTGCTTGAACTCCAGATAAAGAAATCACAGGTACCTGGCCATATAGAACCGAGTTACTTATCCCTGACAGCTCAAGCAGACCCGAAGAAGCCCAGGCCGTGAAGTTCTTCAAGGGCACTAAACCCGTTACCTGGAACACCAACCAGAACAAGGTATATAAAGTTAGAATACTTATTATGAACTTGAATCCCTTCCCAAGTTCAAGGGAAGAGGAAAATCCGGATAATCTACCAGCGAGGTCTTTCAGATGGCGAAGCATGATTACACCACACAAACAGAAGGAGGAAACACATATTTAATAATTGACGCAAAAGGAGACACCAAGAGCTCAGTAGCCGACTACCCAGAGTTCATGGACGAATGCGCTAGACTCGCATTCGAACACAACGTGGACCTCATAAAGATAAGCAAAGTCTACGAAAGAACCTACAACCCCCAACAAACCAAGATGCTCAAAGAACTAGGGCAACTAGCGGACGAATTCGAAAGAAAAAAAGTATGGTCACCAAGCAGGCTCAAATCAAACTCATGCAGAAAGAAACATAAACAAAGATACAAAAGAGTAGTTCAGATAGCAAGAGAACTCATAACAAGAGACCCACTACGAGCATACATAAATTTAAGACAAACAATTAAGAGAGAGAAGGAAAGAAGAAGCGATTTATCCGGAGAGGAGAAAGAATGCAGTACATCGTACCTCAAGACACTTAACTGGATGCTGCAGAAGTTCGACGACACAGAAATAGTTAAAGAACTTAAACTAGTCCTCAAAGAAAGAGGAGAAGTACCAAAGACCCGAGAACCATACCACTCACTATTCGAAGCCGAAATCAAACCAGGATTCGTATCAAGCAGAGTATTCTTCCACACACCAGAAGAAATCGAACTACTCGACTCCTACGAAGTAGAGGACGCAAAAGTCAACATATACGAACACCCAGAAAAAATAGAGAACCTATACTACATCAATCCACCAGAATACAACCTATCACCTGACAAATACTTCCTATTATCCGAAACAAGAGAACAAGTAGCAGGATACAGGCCAGAAGACATTTCATTCACCGAACCAGGCGAAGCCAAACGATACTTCGAAAGAACCTACAGCCAGACAATCGAAGACCTCGCAGAACAAAACGAAATAGACATAGACTCAGAAGAAAGAGACCGGTTAGCCAAGATGGTAGCAAGATACACCGTGGGATTCGGAATGATGGAACTCTTACTCAATGACAGAAAACTCACAGACATATACATGGACTCACCGCTCGGCAAGTACCCAGTGTACCTCACACACCAAGACTACGGCTCATGCCAAACCAACGTCATGTTCACAGAAGAAGAAGCAAAAGGAATAATCTCAAGATTCAGATCAATATCCGGAAGACCATTCGACGAAGCACACCCAATACTAGACCTATCACTAGAAAGACTCGACACCAGAGTAGCCGCGATAAGAGAACCACTAGCACCAGAAGGCAAAGCAATCGTACTAAGACTACATAAAACCACGCCATGGACACTGCCACAATACATAGATGTAGACATGGTTAACGACAAAGCAGCAGGACTGTTAAGCTTCTTAATAGACGCACAAGCAACCACCTTAATCACAGGAAGCAGAGGATCAGGAAAAACAAGCATGAACATGGCTCTCATGCTAGAGATACTACCATCACTCAGAATAATAGTACAAGAAGACACATTCGAAGTACCCGTAGACTACATGAAGACCAT
>CAYLXZ010000013.1:0-19292 GCA_964388265.1 Microcaldota archaeon
TTCTGTGGGTGGTGAGGTTTCTAGTGGTCATGAGTTTGTTTCTGTGGTTTCTGGTTCTTTGGATGTTGGTTCTGGTGGTGTTGTTAGGGGGAATGGTCGTGGTAATGGTTCTGTTGGTTTGGTTGATGTTTCTGATGGTGTTTGGGTGAATGGTAGTTTTGTTGGTAATTATAATTTTTCTGTTGGTGGTGATTTTGTTTTGAGTGAGGGTGGTAGTGTTTCTGCGGATAGTTATGGTTTTGGTTCTGGTGGTGGTCCTGGTGCTGGTTGTGATGGTGATAATGGTGGTGGGGGTGGTTTTGGTGGTCGTGGTGGTGTGAGTAGTAGTGGTGCTTGTGGTGGTTCGGTTTATGGTAATGTGAGTTGGCCTGTTTCTGTTGGTAGTGGTGGGGGTGGTTCTGATGGTGGTCGTGGTGGTGGTTGGTTAGGTTTCTTTGTTGGTGGTGAGTTTGTGTTGGATGGTGTTGTTTCTGTTGATGGGGGTAGTGTTGATAGTGGTGCTGGTCCTGGTGGTGGTTCTGGTGGTGGTGTTGTTGTTAATGCTAGTGTTTTGAGTGGTGGTGGTAATGTGTCTGCTGATGGTGGTTATGGTTATCAGGATGGTGGTGGTGGAGGTGGTGGTGGTAGAATAGCTGTTTATGGTGATAATAGGAGTAGTGTTCAGGGTAGTTTCTTTGTTCGTGGTGGTGGTGGTTATGAGGAGGGTGAGGCTGGTTCTGTTTTTCCTAGTTGGTTGCATTGTGATTCTGGGAATTTGAGTTCTGTTTGTGGTGTTAGTGATGGTCATTGGGTTCGGGGGTTGAGTGGTTCTGGTGATTTGGTTGTTAATGATTCTGGGTTCCTTCATAGTGGTTTTAATGTGTCTTTGGATATGGGTGGTGAGGTTTCTGTGGGTGGTGAGGTTTCTAGTGGTCATGAGTTTGTTTCTGTGGTTTCTGGTTCTTTGGATGTTGGTTCTGGTGGTGTTGTTAGGGGGAATGGTCGTGGTAATGGTTCTGTTGGTTTGGTTGATGTTTCTGATGGTGTTTGGGTGAATGGTAGTTTTGTTGGTAATTATAATTTTTCTGTTGGTGGTGATTTTGTTTTGAGTGAGGGTGGTAGTGTTTCTGCGGATAGTTATGGTTTTGGTTCTGGTGGTGGTCCTGGTGCTGGTTGTGATGGTGATAATGGTGGTGGGGGTGGTTTTGGTGGTCGTGGTGGTGTGAGTAGTAGTGGTGCTTGTGGTGGTTCGGTTTATGGTAATGTGAGTTGGCCTGTTTCTGTTGGTAGTGGTGGGGGTGGTTCTGATGGTGGTCGTGGTGGTGGTTGGTTAGGTTTCTTTGTTGGTGGTGAGTTTGTGTTGGATGGTGTTGTTTCTGTTGATGGGGGTAGTGTTGATAGTGGTGCTGGTCCTGGTGGTGGTTCTGGTGGTGGTGTTGTTGTTAATGCTAGTGTTTTGAGTGGTGGTGGTAATGTGTCTGCTGATGGTGGTTATGGTTATCAGGATGGTGGTGGTGGAGGTGGTGGTGGTAGAATAGCCATCTATTATGGGAATGTAAGTTGTCCTGTGTGTAGTTTCTCGTTTGTAGGTGGTAGTGGTTATGAGGATGGTGAGAATGGTACTGTTTATCCTTATGTGCCTTGTAGTGTTTCTAGGGTTTCTGATCCTTCTCCTAGCGGTGGTGAGAATGTTTCGGGTGCTGATGTGGTTTTGAGTGTTAATGTTTCGCATCCTGAGAATGAGTCTATGAATGTGTCTTTCTTAGATTCTAGTGGGGGGGTTATAGGTGATGTGGTTGATGTGGGTGATGGTGAGGTTAATGTTACTTGGTCTGGTTTGGGTTCTGGGTCTTATAATTGGAGTGTGAATGTTTCTGATGGTTCTAATGTGGTTTCTGGTGGTCCTTGGAGCTTTGAGGTCACTGAAGAAGAGGAGGATGTGATTGTGGCTAAACCGGTTTCTGCAAGCGGTTTTGGCCTTATCTTAGTTTTCTTTGTTTTCGCTGTATCTCTTCTGCTGTACTACAGGAGATAGGTTTTTCTATCTTTCTTTTTTATTGAGGGGTTCTGGGTAGTCCTCTCTTTCCATGGCTCATTACCTTCCTTATATTCTTTAGTTGAGGTCCTCTTTCGCAGTTACTGCATAGATCTGTTTTGGGGTTATAGTGCTGTGAGCAGACTCTTGCTCCGCATGACCGGCAAGAGTTTAAATGGCGAGAAGGTTTATTACATATATCGCATAAACCGGTTAATTCACTCATAGGGATCTGGTAAAAATGAATCTTTCATCCTATAAAATATTTTCCATATTCGGGATAGACGTTGAGCTTCACTGGAGCTTTATTCTATTCATGATAGCTTTTCTGTTTATTGACCCGTCTTTCTCTCTGGTTATAATGATTATATTTATATTTGTGACTTTACATGAGGTTTCTCATTCCTTGGTGTCCAGATCACATGATGTGGAGGTTAAGAAGATTCTCCTGTTACCCATAGGTGGCATGGCTATGATGGACACCACGGATATGGATCCTTGGACCGAGATAAAGATGGCTTTAGCGGGCCCAGCGCTTAACTTCGTGGCAGCAGCCTTGTTGTTTGTTTTGATCTCTCTAGCGGGTTTCCCTATATTGGAATGGTTCTCCAGCTTCTGGGCCGACCCCGAGTTCTCATTGCCACTCGCCGAGATGCTGGTGTTCTACGCCTTCTACGCTAACATAGCGCTCGGAACATTCAATCTACTCGTTCCAGCTTTTCCTCTAGATGGGGGCAGAGTCTTCCGAGGGCTTCTGGCAATGAAGTACCCTTACCTCAGAGCAACCAACATAGCTAAATACGTTAGCTACAGCATCTCGATTGGATTGTTCTCTCTAGGTGCATTAGCCTTATTCTCAGGAGCAGGAGGAATGTGGATAATGATAATAGCTCTATTCATAGCTCTAGGAGCAGCAGGAGAATACAGAGGACTCGTAACCCATACCTCGCTATCCAGGATAGATCTCAAGACACTCATATCCCAGAACTATCCTACCCTCTACCCAGAGGAAACCGTTGAAGAAGCAGTGGACAGAGTGATGATTTCACACAGATCAAATGGACTGATAGTTGATGGAGAACCAGGAGTAATAGATATAAGTAAATTAAAGAAACTAGATAAAGATAAATGGAGCAATACACAGATATCCGAGATCAAGAAACCAGTCAAATCCTTTGAAATAAATGAAGACGCTGAAAAAATCTTCAAGTACATTCAATCCACAGGACTGAATCCAGTTCCCATAGTGGAGAAAGGGGAACTAATAGGTACTGTCTACATGTCCGACATACAGAGAGTTATGGAAATGATGAAGCAGGTAGGTGGAATCAATGAACCAGGAGATTAAGAAAACCTTTGAAGACATCAAGTCAATGAGGATCCAAGGAGCAACCGATGTAGCACTCGAAGCCGTGAAAGCACTTAAACACGTGGAGAGCGAAGAAGAACTAGAAGAGGCAATACAGTACCTCGAAGGATCCAGACCCACCGAACCGATGATGAGGAATGGAATGAAGTACGTTAAAGAAAACTACGAAGAGGGAAACATAGAAGAAAAGGTTAAAGAATTCGAAAACCTAGTGAATGAATCAATAAAACAGATAACTCAGAATGGAGTGGAGTTCCTACCTGAAGAAGTCACAGTGATAACACACTGCCATTCAGGGTTAGTTGAAAATATTCTAACCAAAGCTTACAATCAAGGAAAGCTGGAAAGAGTGATAGTGACTGAAACCAGGCCGAGGTACCAGGGTAGAACAACAGCGAAGAACCTAGCCAGTAAAGATATACCAGTAACCATAGTGGTTGACTCGGCTAGAAGAGAGATGGTGGAAGAAGCAGACCTAGCTCTAGTAGGAGCGGACGTGATAACCAGCGACGGTCACCTAATCAACAAGATAGGAACCCACGAACTATCACTAGCTATCGAAGAAACCGACAAAGAGTTCCTAGTAGCCTCAGAACTACTTAAAATAGATCCAAAGACTCTGAAAGGAAAAAGAGAAGAAATAGAGCAAAGGCCTACGGAAGAAGTATGGGAAAACCCTCCAGAAGGAGTAGATGTGGCTAATCCAGCATTCGACTCAACACCACCCGACCACATAGACTACGTAGTCACAGAAGAAGGAATTATAAATCCATTCAACGTCATAAATAATGTAAGAAGGATATATCCATGGGTAATGGAGTGAACCTGTTAAAATGACTAAAGAATTAATCGAAACGGACAAAGGAGCCGCTCTAGGCTATAAAATAGATCTCCCTAACGCTAACTTCCTACTCGTAGAAGCAGATCTAGGTTACATCGCCTGCGGGTACTTCAACCCAGATACAATAGAACAAAAAGACGACATAGCAGTGATAATAACAGGAGTAAACACATTCAAGGAACTACTAAGAGAACAACCCTCATACGTCTCACCAAAAGCCCGAGACCTAGGGATAAACCTCAAGATGACGGGAAAACAATGCCTGAATAAAATGATAAAAAGCGAAGAAAAAAACCTAGACGAACTCATCAAAGGGGGGGAGACAGATGAGATACAAATTTAAAGTAAAACCCCTTGACTTCTCCACAGGAGCAAAAGAAGTCATGGTGCTCCATAAAGAAGACGCAGAAGAAATGAACATCTCCGTAATGGACAGAGTAGAAATAAGCAAAGACGGAGGAAAAAAAGAAGTAGCTATAGTGGATCTAACCGAAGAACAGCTAGAAGAAGGGCAAATAGGAACCTTCTCACGATTAACAAATCAACTGGACCTAGAAGAAGGACAAGAAATATACCTAGAGCCAATAGAAAAACCCAAGTCAATCAACTACATAAAGAAGAAGTTAGAAGGAAAAGAACTAAGCGAAGAAGAAACCTATTCAATAATCGAAGACGTCATGGAAGACAAACTAAGCGACATAGAGATGGCATCCTACGTAACAAGCCTATACACCCGAGGAATGACCGAGCAAGAAACAGTAGATTTCACAGAATCAATAATAGAATCTGGAGACACGCTAGATATAAATAAAGAGCAGATAGTGGACAAACACTGTATAGGAGGAGTACCAGGGAATAGAACAACCATGATAATAGTTCCCATAATAGCGGCAGCCGGACTAACAATACCCAAAACAAGTTCAAGGTCAATAACCAGCCCAGCAGGAACTGCAGACACGATGGAGGTACTCAGCCCAGTCAGCCATGAAAAAGAAGAAATAGAAAGAATAGTAGAAAAAACAAACGGATGCATGGTATGGGGAGGAGCAATCAACCTCGCAGCAGCAGACGATAAACTAATAAGAGTACGTCACCCCCTGAGCATTGACCCGAAAGGAGTTCTCCTAGGATCAATACTAGCGAAGAAAAAGGCAGCCGGAGCATCTATAGTACTCATCGACATCCCAATAGGTAAAGGAGCAAAGCTTAGAGATAAAGAAGATGCTGAAGAACTCTCCGAAGACTTCATGAGACTAGGAACAAGACTCAACATGGGAGTGAAATGCATCGTGACACCTGGCTACGACCCAGTTGGCTCAGCAATAGGACCAGCACTAGAAGCAAGGGAAGTGCTCAGGATACTCGAAGGTCAAGACGTATCCAGAGACCTGAAAGACAAATCAATAAAGATGGCAGGAATACTTCTAGAGACATCAGGAAAGGCTAAAAGAGGCCAAGGAGTACACATGGCTAAAGAAATACTTGAATCAGGTAAGGCGGAAGAAAAAATGAGAGAAATAATAAAAGAACAAGGAGGAAACCCAGATATAGAACCAGGTGACATTGAAATAGGTGAACATTCAAAAGAAATACACGCAGAAGAATCAGGAAGAATCCAGTACCTCAACACAGATCTATTATCTGAGACAGGTAAATTAGCAGGTGCACCCAAGGACAAAAAAGCAGGAATATACCTCGAGGTGGAGAAGGGAGATAAGATAGAGGAAGGAGATAAGATAATGACAATCTACTCGAGCTCACAGAGAAAACTAGACTCTGCGGTTGAATTCTACGAAAACAACAAGCCAATAGAGATGCATGAAACAGTGCTAGAAGAGTACTCTACTGAGAAGAAGCCAGTAGTGCGCGATTTGACTTAATCTTCTACCTTTTCTGCTTCTTTCAAGTGCTCTCTTATCAGGCTAGGGAAAGCTTCCGCGTCTATGTACCGGATTCCCCATTCCTTGGACCAATTCTCTATTCCTTCATCTTTAGCCACTATTCCTCCTTCCAGCTCCTTAGCTAATAGTAGCACGCTTAAGTCTTCCGTGGAGTCTATAATTCCCTTCCTCAGTGCAACTCTGTATTTGTCTCTAAGTTCACTTATCACTTCTTCTACAGGTTCTGGCCCTTCTTCAGTTTTTGTAACTGCTTTCTCTGCCTCTCTTAATCCTTTGTTTATGTTTTCCCGTAGTTCTAGCACGTATTGGTATATGAACTCTGCTGGTACTTTGAGTTCAGCTTTGCTGGGTGATTTCTGGATTAGCCAGGAGTTCAGTTTATTTATCAGTTCTTGATCCAGGTTTTTGTTCTCTAGCATTCCTTCCATTTCTTCCCATACACTTGGAGGCGTGTAGCAGGTTATGTTGGCTTTTTTAGCTTTTGATATGAGTTCTACTAGTGTCTTTATGTTTTCTTCTATTTCTTCTCCGGTTTCACCTGCTGCTGTGAATGCTGAGGTGTCTAGGACGAATCTTTGTTTCTTGAGTGTGGTCATTCTTTCACGTTTTACCTAATTCACTTGTTTCTTTTAAGTTTTACGTTAGATTTTTTAAGGGGCATGAGAATAATTAACTGCTTGGCGGCCATAGCGGAGGGGCCACACCCGGACTCATTCCGAACCCGGAAGTTAAGTCCTCCAGCGATCTGTTGAGTACTACTATTCAGTGGGAAACGCAGTACGCTGCCAAGCTTTTACTCATCTCTCTATTCTTATTTTGGGTAAGAGTTATCAATGTTCTCTGGTTATAATTATATGTACCGTGATGAGGACACCAGGCTGATTGATTCCATGAAATTGATTTTGAGTTCTGAACGGTACCTTCTTTTGATGTTTTTCTAGCTGGCGGCGTCTTTAACTATTTTTATGAATAGAACTACTGCGAGTAGGTAGAGTGGCCACCAGAATATCTCAGTTCCTTTATAGTATGCTCCGAAGAAGCCTCCTAGGATGAATATAATTAAGGTATAGCTTGCCATGAAGAAAAGCAGATCTTCTATCGCATCGAATATATCTTCGACTACCTTTCCTAGAATGCCCATGTTTTATTTTTTGTACTGGCTTTAATAAAAGCTTTCTGTGGCTTCTTCCATTGCTGGTTCTTTTTCTTCGAGTTCCTTTATTTTTTCTTTGAGTTTTCTGTTCTCTTCTTCCAATCTATCTATTTTTTTAAGGATCTCTGAGTTTTCTTCTAGCTTGCATAGCTGTTCGTTTGCTTTTTTAAGTCCTTCATGTAGGTCTACTACTCCGTCGTTGCTTGTTTCAGGTTCTGTGTCTTGTTGTTCTTGTATTAATCTCTTACTTTCGTTTTCTATGTTCGTTCCTCCGTTGCTGTCGGTTTCTATTACTTCTTCTCCTTCTGATTCGCTGTTGGGATCGTGGAGTATTTCTGCTCCGTCTTCTCCACTGTACTTATCTTTTATTTCTTCTTTTTTTTGTTTCTGGGCTTCTGCTATTTTCTTTTGGGCTTCTTGTTCGTATTTTTTCATTATCTTATTCATCAGCGGCATTTTTTCACCTTCGTCACCGTTGTTGAACCTCTTTTGGTTCGTGTATAAATAAACAAAAAAGCCTTTATAAAGGTTTTCCTTGTTTTGTGCTATTGCTCAGACTGTTTGGGTTTTGTCGCTTGGTTTTCCATTGGTCTTTTCAATCTAGTTTTTCATTGATCTCTCTTAAAACAGCGATCATTGACCTTGATTCTTTTTTATCGAGAAAGGCTTTCCCTATGATGGTTTTAAAGATTGCTTTAACTTCTTCCGGTTTCTTTAGATTATCTAGATCTTCTACTATTTCATTGAAGTATTTGATTAGTGTTTCTTTTTCTTTGGTTTGTTTTGGTTCTTCTTTGATGTTTCTTAGTTCGTATAGGATTATTACTGCGGCGTGAGTTATATTCATAACTGGATATTCTTTGCTTGTTGGTATGTGTACTACTGCATCGCATTTTCTTAGTTCTTCATTGTTCAGTCCTGTTCCTTCTCTTCCTAGGGCTAGTGCTATTTCTCCTTTTGCTTCTTCCGTGTTTTCTTTGAGTTGTTTGGGTGTAAGGGTGCTTCTTTCCGCTGTGTAGTTATCAGGGGTTATTCCTGTTGACCCAATCAGGTAGTTCACTTCTTCCTTTATGTCCTCTAGTCTGTCCAGTACCCTGGCGTTTTTAACTGTTTCGTAGGCATGTTTAGCTAGCTTTCTTGTCTCTCCTGTCTCTACTTCACACTGTGGGTTTATTAGAATTAGTTCTTCTGCATCGAAGTTGTTCATTGCTCTTGCTAGAGCTCCTATATTGCCAGGTGTCTCTGGCTCCACGAAGACTACCTTCATTTTTTCTTCCTTTTTTTTCTGATTTTCCTTTCTTTTTTCTGTATCTTTGGTCCTAATTTATTTACTTTTTTAGCGTTTCCTTGTCTTCTGGCTTTATCGTATTCCTTTCTTAGTTTCCTTTTTCTTCTCTTGTTCCACCATGATCTTATTTTTGCTATTAGCCCCATATTCTCACCTTTTTAATTAGTTATCTTTAGGTTTTTAACTTTACCCTATGAGTTTAAGATATTCTTTTATTTCTTCGCTTTTTATTGCGCACCCTGCGAACTTCACTCCGTAGAGACTTCCTTCCAACATGTCTTTGGTTTTTTCCTTGAAGAATCCTGTTTCGTATCCTCTTGCTATGAGTTCGGAGCTTCTTATCACATCTATGTCATTGGTTTCTATATCTATTTTTTCTTTAACATCTTTTTCTATCTCTATTTCTTCTTTTACTCGTGATGATATGTAGTCTTTGAGCACGTGTATGTCTTCTATTAGTAGGCGGGTTGTTCTTTCATCTATCAGTAGGTTGTTGGTTCCAAGGTATTTTAGGGTTCCTATAGCTTCTGCTTCTCCTCTGTGAAGTATCTCTATGTTTTCTCCGGTTTCCTTGGAGCTCAGTAGTGAATTGGAGAGCTCTAGAAATCTGTTGGTGTATTCTTTTACTGGTTCATCTATTACTTTCAGGTATCCTTCTTGTATCAGTTGATTCATCTTTAGGCCTGTGAACTTGAATTTCTTTGTCTGGGTTGGTCTGTCAACTATCTCTTGTTTAACGGCTTTTGATATGTAGAAGTCCACATCGTGGTTGTCTGAGAAGAAGGGGATTAGGTTCAGGGTGCAGTTATTTCCCAGTGATATCAGGGAACTGGAGTCACATGCTATTTCCGTCATTTAACCACCAGTTATCTCCTTTGTTTTTTCATATCTTTTTCTTAGGGGCATGGTGGTTGTGTAGCCTTCGCTTATTTTGGTTGCTCCGATGTACTGCATTAGTTCTTCTTCTCCTGCGCCTGTTAGTTCCGATGCTGAGTTCAGTGAGAGTCCGAGTGCGTATAGTCTGCTTGCTTGTTTTACTCTTGCGTGGTGGATTATGCCTTCTATGTAGTTCCCTGCTTCTTCGTTGAAGTCGTGTATTATACTGATTACCTCATGTAGTCTCTTGCCTTTTTCTTTTCCTTTTTCCTCTAGTTCTTCCTCTATCTGTTTTTTGAATTTCTTCCATCCTTCTACTTCTTTGTAGTGTGGTTTGCTGAGTATCTTTGATAATCCGTATGATATGAGTGAAACCTCTACTAATTTGGGTTCTCTTGTTAGCATTGTTTTTTCTATGGATGCATTGCTTATCTTCCGGAGTGAAAGTGAATCTTCCTTTTCAAAGGATTTCCTTATTTTCTCTAGAGCTTTCCGTATTCCCATTATCTTTTTTGAAGTTATCTTTTCATATTCAGCCATTTCATCACCTTAAAATTCCCCTAGATGGGATTGGCTTGTTCCTTCTTGGGTTTTCCTTTTTATCTTTCTTTCTACTTTTTCCACTCGGTCTTTGGAGAAATCATGTTTTTCCACGAGTTCCTCTATCATCTTGTCGTGGTCTGGTTTTCTCCATTCTAGGCTGTAGTTATCTGTAGTCCGTGGTTCTTTAAATATCTTCCTGAGTTCCTCGAGGTCTTTATCAGGTTCTTCCTCTTCTTCTTCTTTATACACTTCCTCTGCTCTTTTACCTTTCTGCACGTTTTCTAGGGCTTTTTTTGGACCTATTCCTTTGATTCCTTCGTTGTAATCTGTTCCTACCAGTATCCCTATTTCTATCAGCTGCTCTTGGTTTATCTCTAGTTCTTTCAACGTTTCTTCAAGGTTTATCTGCTCGGGTTTGACTTCGATGTACTTGTCTTTACCTGGAAGTTTCCTTTTCCCTGTTATTGTTAGATTCCTTATTAGTGTTGGTGCTCCGTAGAGTATTGAATCGTAGTCTTGTGAGCTGGCTGCCCATACGTCTCCTTTTTTGGCTATGTAGGAAGCTTGGGCTTCTCCTTCTCCCGGTGCCTGTATGTGGGGTATTCCCATGGCTTCTAGAAGTTTCTTTGAGTCTTTAACCATTCTTTCTTCGAGTCTTGAGGATAGTTGAGCGTACTTTCTGGCTTCTTTCTTCTTTCCTTTCTTCATTGCTTCTTCGTATTTCTTCCTTGCTTCCTCTCTTTTTTCTCTTCTTTCGTCGATTGTTTCTTTTTTTAGGTCTGGTGGTTCTCCGTCGAACACGTAGGCTGGTTTTATATCGTTTTCCACGAGTTTACCTGTCCTGTATAGCAAGCCGGATAGGTGACTTGTTACTCTTCCTTTTGAGTCTTTGAGTGGTGATCCGTCTCTTTGCCGTATTATTGAGAGAAATTGATATAGTGTGTTGTAGGCGTCTATGGCTATTTTCCTTGCTTTGAAGCTGTCTATCTCTTTTTCTTTCTTTGGAATTATATCTCCTATTCCTACTCCCATCTGTATCTCTCCAGTTTCTTTAAGTAGTTATGGGTCTCGATTATAAAAAAGTATTTAGATTTTTTCCAGGAAGCTGGCTAGGATCTCCTCTTTTATTCTGTAACCTTTTCCTACTATCTCTAGGGTCAAATCCTTTAGTTTTTCTTCTGTGATTAGGTTCTGTGAGTTAGATTTTGCGAGTATCCAGAGTGTTCCTCGGGGATTGAGTTCAAGTGCTTCGGCTAGGTTCCTTGCTTTCCGGTCATCTATTAGAACTGTTTTTATGTCTTTTTCCAGCGCTGTGGAGATCACTGCTTTTTCTCCTGAGCCAAGCGGTGATTTATTCAGGGCCTGTGGTTCTTTGCTGGTCTCCATCTCGGTCACGGTTTCTTTTGTTAGGAATCTCTCGATTCTGAAGGCATCTTCAAAGCCCTGTTCCTTCCCCTGTACTACAGTTTCCTTTTGCACTTCTGATGGAACTATGATTTCTTTGAATAGATCTGTGAGCAGGTTCAGTTTATTCACTTTGCCCAGGAAGATCAGCGGGGTAGAGTTGATAACTATCTTCATTTAACCACGGGTTCGAGGTCTTTTTGAAGTTCCTCTTTAGTGTAGTGGAGGTGTATGTCTTTTTCTTTAAGCAGCTCTATCATCTCCCAGATCGATATGCCCAGCATCTCTGCTGCTTTCTCCAGCGTTACTTCTCCTTCTTTGTATAGTTCTAGGATGTGTTTCTGTTTTTCTTTCTCCAGTGCTTCTTGTATGAGGTTTCTTAGTAGGGTTGCTCTATCCATCTTTCTCTGTTCAGATAGTTCATCTATCTCTTCCAGCATCTGTTCTTTTATCCGGGTTGTCACGGTAGCGGTCATTCAATCACCTCTCCAACCTGTATCTATCAGATCCGTATCGATATAGTTTATATGCATACAGGTATTTAAATCTTACAGAGCCTTTGTTCCGTAACTTAATTATGATTCTCTTCATAAAGAATTATAAGGAAGATTGATCTAAATCGAGGAGCATTATGGAGAAATTCAAAGAGTTTAAAAGCCTTTTTGAGAGATATGACGTGGATGAGGCTGTTATTTACGCTCACGCGGATCATGATGGCCAAGCTTCCTCTGCAGCTTTAAACTATATCTTTGGAGATATCGAGGTAGATTTCAGCCAGTCTTTTAGGCCAAAAAAGATTCCGAAAGCCTTTAATAAGAAACTTTTTGTTATATGTGATCTTCTTTTCTCGGAAAAACAGATTGAAATTCTGCTTGATAGAGGTTTAAAGGTCGTTAACTTAGATCACCATGATGTAAGAGAAATTAATGATGATAACTACCACTGTTTTAACCCGAAAAGGATCTACGAAGAGGAGTTCATATCTACCTCTGGATTGATCTGGAAGTTTTTTTCTCCTTCTGATATTGACTGGTTGTTGGCCATGGGCTCGGCAGGTGATATAGCGGTTGAAGGAGTCCCGCAGTTGCTCGAAAGGATTAGTTTAGAGTATCCTGAGCTAATCAAGGATACTGATCTTCGTTCAATCTATGATTCAAAGATATACGAGTTAGCAAGAGTTGTTTTAACTTCGTTTGAAAGGCCTAGAGAAGGATTTAAACTGATTCAAAGATCTATAGAGGAAGATTATGGAGTCTTATATGGTTCTAAGCTATATGATGAGTATTTAGAGAAACAGGAAGATATAAAAAGCTTCCTTAACAGCCCTTATCCTCAAAGAGATTCTGAGGAATACATTTTAATAGATTCAACGGGTGAAGAGAACCCTGGGAGCTATGGAGGTCATCTAAATCTAGAAAACGGTGATGAAAGAGTCTACGTGGAGTACAGTGATGGTAGACTTTACTTCAGGAACTTCTTTGGAGATAAGGATATCTGTGAATTAGCTGAGTTATTCGGTGGAGGTGGAGCTCATAGCAGAGCAGGTGGAGCTTACACTAACAAGTCCTTCAAGGTAGTTGAAAAAGAGATAAGGGATCATTTCAATTACCAGCAAACCTCTTTAGGAGATTTCTAGCAATAATTGTTTTAGGCACTACATTTCTATTTTGACTTTCTTGCTGGATTCTAGTTTTTGGATAGTAACCTTTTTCTGAAAAAGGTTACGCGGGGACTGGGATTCGAACCCAGGAGGCCAGAGGCCACTGGTTTAGCAAACCAGCGCACTACCACTATGCGACCCCCGCATTTCAATTAGTAATTACATTTACGGCTTCTTCTAGGCTGTTCACACAGTCTATTTTTATTCCTTCTGGTTTTTTTATGTCTTTGCACTGTCCACCAGGCACGATCACTCCATTTATATCTTCGGTTTTGTTAGCTATCTCTACCTTTTTCTGCAGCATGGCTACTGGCCCCACATCTCCTTTTTCGTGGAGCACTCCTGTGATTGCTACATCTTTCTTTGGTTCTTTATCCATTATCAGTGAGTATAGGCCTATTCCTATGGCTAGTGATCCGCTTGAACCTTGTAGTGATCCTTCTGCTGTTGAGTCTACCCATATTAGGCTTTTGTTCAGGCTTTTCTGTGTTAGTGTTTCCACGGCTTGTTTTATGTTTCTGATGGATGTTTGGAAGCTTGCTCCGTAGGTGTTCTCGCTTATTTCTACGAATACTTCTCCATTTCCTTGTGCTAGTGTGACTGTTAGGTTCACTGTTTCTCCTGTTCCTTCGTTTGGGTGGACGCCTATTCCTTTTAGGGTTATGGATTCTCCTTTTTCAGGTATCTCCGGTGACTGGTTTATGTATACTGGGTTCTCGACTTCCTTTTCTTTCGTCACGTATTCTTTTTCTCTTTTGACTACGTTTTCTCTTTCTCTGAGGATTGCTCCGGAGAAGAAAGCTATCTCCAGCATTACCACTATTACCAGGATCTTCCACCATTCCATCTTTATATTCATTTTCTCTTCCTCTCTTGTTTTTTAGTGGTGAAGCTGCCCAGAGGTCGCTGGCGCTCCCGTGCTCCGGCTACCCTCCGTTCTCCTCGTCCCTGGGATCCTCTAGACATCCCAGGTATATGTTAGGGCTGCTCCGGTCAGGGCCTGACCCGGTTCCATATACCTAGAATCCTAGAGGGCAGGGAGTCTGCAGAGAGCAGAGGACCTTTGCACGAAAGGCATCCAACTTCCTCTGGACTCGCCCCCCCGTGAGTGGATTTGGGGTTACAGGAGACCACCGGTCCCCCGGCTGAACTTCACCGTATTATTTATTCTTATCTTTATAATAAAATACCCTGCTTTGCGGTAATTTTTCACAAAAAACCATTGTAATTATTTTACAGGAGTGTTTGAGGCCGTGGGGTCACGGAAACATTTTTCGAGTGTTTTTTGTTTCTCTTTTTGTGGAACATAAGTAATAAAAATGAGTTTAACCCCAATTAATATGAGGTGACGTAACAGTGGAAACAATGGTAGATGAAGCAGTTCAGAAAGGTGAAGAACGTGAAGAAAAGGAAGCAGAATTGATAGAAGGACCTAACATACAAGTGATAGGAACAGGAGGAGCAGGAAATAATACAGTAAATCGACTAGCAAGAATAGGTATAGAAGGAGCAGAAATGATAGCTATTAATTCAGATAAACAGCATCTAGGTTTAGTTCACGACTCAGTAAAGAAAATACTGGTAGGACAGAGCGTTACAAATGGACTAGGCGCAGGTGGAGCTCCTAAAGTAGGAGCCAAGTGTGCTGAAGTGTCTAGAGGAACTCTGTCTGATGCAATGGAAGGAGCCGACATGGTTTTCCTAACAGCTGGAATGGGTGGTGGAACCGGAACTGGAACCGCTCCAATCTTAGCTGACATCGCTAAAGAACAAGGAGCGATAGTCATAGCAATGGTTACCTATCCATTCAAGCTAGAGAAAGCCCGGCTCGAAAAAGCAGACGAAGGAATCAAGAAACTGAGAAAAGTAGCGGACACAGTAATTATAATAGATAACAACAGGCTAGTTGAACTAGTTCCAAACCTGCCAATGGAACAAGCGTTCTCAGTAGCAGATGAAGTAATAGCAAGAGCAGTAAAAGGAATAACTGAGACAATAACAACACCATCTCTGATAAACCTAGACTACGCGGACGTAAGAGCAATAATGCAAGAAGCAGGAGTATCAGTAATATCTGTAGGAGAATCAAAAGGACACAGCCGAGTAGAAGAAGCAGTAGAAGACACGCTGAAGAACAGCCTACTAGATGTGGACTACGCAGGAGCACAAGGATGTCTAATACACATCACAGGCGGACCAGACATGACACTAGGAGAAGCAAACAATATCGGAGAACAACTAACAGAAGCTATTGACCCAGAAGCAACAGTTATCTGGGGAGCAAGAGTAACACCTGAATATGAAGGCAGAGTGGAAGTAATCTCCATAATGACAGGTGTAAAATCTCCAAATATCAGAGGACCAATGGCAGAAGCAATGGGAGAAGCAGAGTCTTCGAAAAAGCAACCGAAGAACGAACTAGGAATTGACTACCTTAAATAAAACTTGAATGAAAACTAGCCGGGTTCAACCCGGTGGATTTTCTTTTATTTTTCTATTTCTCAACCTACAAAGTATGGAAGTACATTTATCACGAGTAAGATAGTTACTCCTATGCTAAGAGAGTAAGATATTGCTTTACCTGTTTTGCTTGGGTTTATACCTATCTTTTCAGCGTATAATCCACCTATGTCTTCTATTATTCTTGCTCCGTCGAAGATGGCGAATGGAAGGTAGTTGATCACTCCGATCAGGAAGTTCAGGATAACTATCCAGTTTATTATCCCTATGAAGTATTCCTGAATCCAGTACCATAGTCCTAGTGGTCCTTTTTGTTTTTCGTTGACGTTCACTCCAATCTGACCGTATTTATTCGCTGTGGCCTCTATCTTTCCTTTACTGGTGTCCAGTAATATTTCTCCCTCTGGTTTAACTGAATATACTTCTTCCACGTTATAGATTTTTGTACCTGGCTCTATTTTTCCTTTGACGGATGAGCTTTCCATTACTTTTGTTACTTCTAGATGCTCTATGTTATCTAGGGATTGTTGCTGTAGGTTTGGAACCACGAACATGGATAAGGGGAGAAGTAGCGCCACTGCGAAGGTGAAGGCTGTTACTAGATTCATCATTGAACCGATTGAATATACTCTTGTTCTTTTTCTCCGGGTTGTTTCTTCTAGTTCTTCTTCATCTGGTTCGGTGAATGCTCCTATTGGGAATATTCCTAGTGTGACTAGGCCCACTGATTTGACTGCTATCTCTTCTGCTCTAGCGACTATTCCATGTCCCCATTCATGAACTATTAGAAGTAGTACTAAACCTATTATGGCGTATATTGGAACGTGTAGTGGTGAGCCAGGAACATCTACTCCTGGTATGACTGGAGCTACTCCTGGTAGGGCTGTTTGGTTTGCCAGTAGATTGGTTAGTATGTTGATTGATTGTTGTAGTAGTGCTAGGAATGCGAATCCTCCTAGCCCGGTTATCAGTGTTACTACTCCGGCTAGAGTTGAATCAACCATCATTGAAGGGATTACTATTAGGCCTAGAGAGGCTATGGAGAATAGGATGTAGTATAACACTGCTTTCTTGGTTTCTTTTTCCCTATCTAGCGCGATGAACCCTGCTCCTAGTAGTCCGAATGAGAATACTATTCCTAGGTCGGCTAGTGTGCTCCATAGTTTTTTCTTTTTTGATAGTTTTTCTATTGTCCCTAGGGTTCTCTTGGTTTTCCAGAGGCATAGTGGTCCTTGGATTTCTATGTTGAATTTTCTTTTGAATATTAGAGCGGGTACAGTGGCTAGTAGTATTATCGCGATCATTATTGCTATTGACATTGGTTTATTCCTCTTTTAGTTCTATTACATCGCCTATTGTAGCTTTCTTGGTTTTCTTTTTTCTTTTTTTGTTTACTTTGATGTTTTCTGGGTCTTTGAGCAGATTCACATCTAGTTTCTTTTCAAGTTTCCTGGTTATTTCTCGTGTTGGGGTCATTTTCCCTTTTTCTATCTTCTTTATTCTGGATTCTGATTCTTTTATCTCGTTGGATAGTTCTTCTTGGGTCATTTCTTTGTTCTCTCTTGCTTTCTTTATCTTTGAAGTGTAATCTGGATCTATTTCTTTTTCTTTTTTCCTATGGGTCTTTTTCGGTTTTTTTCTCTTTTTCTTTTTCTTCTTTGTTTTTTTCTGTTTCTTTTCTTTCCTTATCGTTTTACCGTGGTTTCTGCATTCTGAACATGCTTTTACTTTGGAGTTTTCTAGTTTGGTTATCCATCTGTTTTCTGTTTCTTTTCCGCAGACTTCACATGTCTTCATTTTGATCTTTGTTTATTTTTATTTCGAGGACTCCGTTTTTGTAGGTTTGTTTTTTTATTTCTTTTGCTTCTGTGGGTAGTGGTATTTCCTTCATTGCTTTTGGTGTTTTTATCTGGAGTTTTCTCGGAGTTTTTAGCTTTGTTTTTAGGTCTTCTTTCTGTAGGTTCTGGATCTCTATCACGGCTATCATTTCGTTTTCTCTTTCTATTATTTCGGCGTTTCTTCTTTTTTGTCTTTTCCTTCTTTGTTGTGGGTTTACTGGTGTTCTCTGCGCTGGGTTGAATGAGAAGTTGAATGTGATGTCTGTTGCTTGGTTCTGTGGGTTTTCTCTTCCTTCTGGAATGTCCATGTCTTCTTTCATCATTTTGTCTACGCTTTTCATCATTTCTTCTATCATTCTTTTGAATGGGTCTTCTTCGTCTTTTTCATTGTTTTTTTGAGGGTTCATTTTTGTCACCTGGGTGTGTATCTTAACGGTTTTCCGGTTTTTAATGCTTCGTTGGCTTTTATTACCTAGGTGTAATAATCTTTGATTCTTTCTTTTGGCATTATTAGCCTTTCGCTGTTTTCTATTTCTTTTCTGAATCTAGGTAGGTCTGGTTTTACTTCTATCTTGAATTTCTTTCCTTTGTTTCCTTTTATGTCTTTTTTATGTGTTTCTTCTCCTGTTAGGAACTGGTATTTGAATTTGAGTTGACCTTTCTTGATGTTTTTGATTTCTTTGACATCGTAGAGGAAGTTTTCGTCTTCTGACTCGATAACTAGGCTGGATCCTCCTTTGGCGAACTTGGCTTGTGGAAGTATCTCTTTTGTTATCTCTTCGCTCACTTCTTTGAGTGATGCTGGCTCTATGTTGGTGTAGGGGTATTTGAAGTTCTTCAGTCGTGCTTTGATGAATAAATCTTGGTCTTCGAGAAGTTTATAGGTTTCTATGTCGAGATTCATGTCTTCCAGCGTTTTTCGGGTGCTTTTTAGTTTCTTTTTTTTCCTCAGGAGTTTTTTAACTGTTGTTTTGAGTGGGTAGATGTGGTTTTCTGGTAGTTTCATGGCTATTTTTCCTTTTTCTTGAAGTTTCTCCGTGGTTTGGGGTAGCTGGGTGATTGGTGAGGTTCTGAAGTCGATTACTATTGGGTATTTTTCTTTCTCCATCTCTAGGTTTCCTACTCGGTAGTAGGTGTCTGGTGTTCCGTTTTTAACTGTTTCTTTTTCTTTGGCTTCTTTGATTGCTTTTTCTTCGTTTTTTATCCGTGAGTCAGGTGGTATTATTGCTTGTGCTTTTATGTTTTTTCTTTTTTTCCTCATTTTCCCGGCTGTGTAGAGTGCGTGTAGTAGGGAGTCTTTTCCTAGGAATAGGATTTTCTCTTGGTCTTCTAGGTCTTTTTTTATTTCTTTGTAGAGTTTTTCTGGTTCCATTTTGGTTCTTCTCGTGTTTTTGTTTGTTTTGCTTTTCCCGGTAATGTTTTTAAACCTTGGGTTATTTAGGTTTAGTGGTGAGAAGATGAGTATTGAGATATCTGAAGTGTATGGAAAAGACATATACGATACGGAAGGAAAGTACATTGGAAAGGCTAATGACCTTATCCTGGATATTGAGGAAAGTAAAGCTGTTAGGATAACTACGGAGAAACTTAACGAACTTTCAAGCAAGCAAGAGCTTTCCAATACCCTGAAAGATAACAGTGTACTATATGATAGAGTCAAGTCAATATCTGACATCGTGTTAGTGGGTAAATAGAGAGGATAAGGGTTAAGTTAAATACCTTAAGTATTTCCTTTCCTTGGATAAGATTAGTTGGTTGTAGAGTTATTTTTAGTTCTAGTTTCGCTTGAGTTCCATAGGGATTGAAAGATAGAAAAAAGAAAAGAGAGTGTTTTTTACTTGATTTCTATGTTTGTCCCTTCTTTTGTTGGATGGGTTTTTGGTAGATTTACTTCTAGTACTCCGTTTTTGTATTCTGCTTGGGCTTTGGATGGTTTTACTTCTGC
>CAYLXZ010000014.1:0-16150 GCA_964388265.1 Microcaldota archaeon
TAAATAAAGTAGATGTATATTAAAAAACTATGTTTTTGGTTTTTAGTTGCATTCGTATGTTTTGTTTTGTGTTGTGAATGAGATGTGTATGTTGGTTGAGGTTGGGAGTTTTTCCTGTATCGTGGTGCATTTTGTGTTGTTTATTTCTTGTAGTTTCTGTAGGTCCAGTATCTGTGGGTTGTTTCCTCTTTGGTTTAGTGTGAGGCCTATTTGGTTCACTTGGTTTATCTGTGTCCAGTTTGATGGGTTTCCTGGGGTCCTGGTTATTATCTGTCGGTGTAGTTTGGATTCTCTTGTGTATATGTCTTGGGTTTGTTTTATTCCTGCTAGTGGATAGGTTACTGTTGTCATGAAGGTTGTGTAGATTATTAGGAACATTATGATTGCGAGGAGGAAGTCGTATTCTAGTTGTCCTTTCTTCATGGGTTATTGACCTCCTCTTAGGGCTTCTGCTGATCCTTCTCCTTGTCCTCCTGATTCTCCTCCTAGTATTATTGTGTATTGTCCTTCTCCTTCTCCTTTTACTTTTACCCTTACGTCTGAGATTTTGTTTACCTTTATCTGGTTTCCTGATACTTCTAGGTCTCCTCTTGTGCATGGTTCGCAGCTGAGTGGTTTGAATAGTAAGTCTTCACCTTTTATTTGTTGATGACTTTCTTTTCCTTCTTGTTCTGCTTTTTCTCTTACTAGTTGAGCTATTTCTTCTGTGGTTACGGTGTGTTGTATTGTTAGTACTGCTTCGGATGACTCCATCTGTTGGGTGTTTGTGGGTATTTTGAGTATTTCGTTGGATACTGTGTCTTTGAACCTTGGTGATACTAGGAAGAACTGGAATACTAGTAGGGTTGTTACTATGAGTATGATGGAGTGTTTTACTCCGGCTAGTACTCGTCCTGATCCCATTTGTCCTGCTATTAGCCCTGCGAATAGTGCTTCTATTAGTGATAGGTGGAAGAATAGGTTCTTGAAGTCTCTTGGTGACATGTCGCTTGGGCTTCCTCCTACTACTGATGCGGCTTTGTTGAGGTCGGGTGTTGCTGGTACGAAGCTTACTACGAGGGCTACGATTATACCTAGGAATAGGAAGAATATAAAGTATATTGAGACGAGGTAAACCCTTAGTTTGCTTTTTCTCTGAGTCCTTAACCTTCTTAGTGCTCTCATATCTTTGGATACTGTTTCTAGGACTTCTGCTATGTCTCCTCCAGACCTATGGCTTTCTACTACGATTGTTATTGCTCTGTTTACGACGTCGCTGTTTGATCTGTCTGCGAATTTCTGCATGGCTTCGTTGAAGGGTATTCCCCAGCTTATTTGTGCTGCTGTTTTCTCCATTTCATCGGAGAGTGGTCCGTAGCTTCCTCTTGATGCTGATTCTATTGCTTTGGGGAGGGCCATTCCGGCTCTTAGTGATTCTGAAACGTCTCTGAGGTAGTCTGGTAGATATTTCTCTATTTTTCTTTTTCTTCTGTACATCCAGTACCTGTACATGGAGTAGGGGGATCCAGCTACCAAGGTTGATATTATTATTGTTATTTGGAATGTTTCTGTTCCAAAGAGGAATATGAAGGATAGGAATAGGGTTATTATCCCGGTTGCTGTTGCTCCTATGACTAGGATTTGGAATGTGGATAGTTCTTTTATTTTTTTTGTTAGGCTTTTGGTGTTTAGGCTTTTGTCCAGGTCTGGTGTCTTCATTATATTCCTCCGGAGGGTTTGGCTCCTTCAATCATGACCATGAACCCTATTGATAGTATTGGTAGCATTATGTAGGTTAGGAAGCTCAGTGTTGGGTGTAGGGGGAATGGTAGTCCTCCCATTGTTCCCATTACTGTTAGCATTATGATTGCTAGTATTGGTCCTGCTACGAATACGGTGGTGTATATCTCTGCCATTACTTCGAGTGAGTCTATGAACTCTCTTTCTTTGGTTTCTTGTTTATCCATGAATTCGTCTGCTTTTTGGAGTAGGAAGTCTCTTTCGCTTCCTCCTGTTCTTGTGATTGCTACTATTCCCCATAGTAGGTCTTTGAATGAGGATGATGGTGTTTTTTTCGCGGCTTCTGAGACTGCTGTGATGGTGTCGTATCCGAATACGTCTATGTTTCTCCCTATTCTCTTGCATTCGTTTGCTACTTGTCCGTATTTTTCGAATCTTCCGATTATTTTGAATACTTTGAATATTGGTACTCCTGTTCCTGCTATGGTGGCCATATGGGCTGTTGCGTAGGGTAAGTGTCTTTCTATTGATTCTCTCATTCTATCTAGCCTGTAGGAGGGGTAGGCTATGAATGTGAATAGGATCAGCCCTACGTATACTGCTGTTAAGGCTATGCTTAGTGTTATTCCTCCTATGCCTTGCGCTATGAATGGGTTTACTAGTAGGAAGTGTAGAAATAGGAATGCGAATGGTGTGGTTATCATCATGGTGAATAGGGCTGTTGCTACGTATTCTTCTGTTGTTACGAATAGCCTGGCTCTGTGTAGTGTGGATTTTAGGGGTTCTATGGTGTCTCTTAACCATTGGATTTTGAGTAGCCCCATTCTTTTTATCACTTTGTAGGAGAGTATTCTGTAGGACCGGGTCATTATAGGGTTTTTCATGGTTTATTCCTCTACTTTTTCCTCTCTCACCTTTTTCATTACTTCTTCGGGGTCGCTGTGGTATCTTGAGATTATTCTTCCTACTTCTTCGAATTCTGTTATGTCTTTTTCCTGCATCCACTTTAATACGGCTGCTCTTCTTTGCATTTCGTCCCATACGCTTTCTTTTGTAACTCCTTTTTCTTCTTTAACTTCTTTTAGTATGTAGCTTTCTTCTGAGGAGAATTCGAAGTAGTCTTCTGAGGGTATGTAGGTGAATAGTTCGTTGGTTATTGGTCTTCCGGTGTCTAGGTCTATGTCCACTATTTCTACTACTTTTCTTACTCTTCTTACGTCCATTCCTTCTACTTTTGCGAATCCCATTATCATAATGAGATCTAGGTGTTGGAGTAGTCCTGGGGATAGGTTGATAGGAGGTGTCTTTAATCTGTTTATTACGGCGTCTACGCTGTCTGCGTGGATAGTTGAGAGTCCTGGGTGTCCTGTGTTATGTAGCATTATCCCTCCTGATCCTCCTATGAAGTTCTGGGGGCCTGGGATGTTTAAGTCGTATACTGGCTCTGGTTCTTCTAGTTTTATCTCTTCTATTTCTTTTACTGGGTCTCCGTAGACTTCTTTATCTATTCTTCCGCTGGGTTTCTTCTCTCTTGTAAGATTTATCTCTTTGTTTATTGGGTTTATGTGTTCTTGGAATTTTTCCTGGTCTTCTCTGCTGTAGAATTCGACTTGGTATATGTTTTTTTCTTCTCTATGGTATTTATGGGCTACTATTCCGTATTGGAGTAACATATGCATCACTTGGTCTGCTAGTTCTTCTGAAGAGGTTGAGTACTGGAAGTTTTTCCTTGTGCAGGATCCGTCTCCTGTCCATAGCGCGGATAGAAGTTCATTTATTTTTTCTTTGGATAACCCAAAGATGAATTGGGGTATGCGTTTTTCTTTTGATCCATGTCCACATTTTTGTTTTAGGAACTCGTAGATTACTTTATGGTTGAATGCTAGTTCTATTGCGTCTCCGTATCCTCCTACTTTTCTTCTTGTTGGTTCTTTGCCTGTCACTGTCTTTATGCATTTCTCCATATCTTTTAATACATCTTCATCACTGTTGTATAGTTGTATAGTGTTGTTTTTTCGTGCTGTGTTTAGTGATCCTTCTGATATGTAGTATCCTATTAGTCTAAGTAGCTCTGGCGTTATTTCTAGTTTTGCTGGGTGTTTCTCACTTCTTCTTTCGAATTTCACTTCTGTTTCTGCTGGGTCATTGGTTATTCCAGCTTTTTCTAGGAGTTTGAAGTACTGTGGTGCTTTTAATGCTGATATTGTGTTTTCTCCGTAGTAGTCGGATATTGTGGCTACTTCTGCTGTGTCTCCTGCTTTTCTCCATCCTATTTTCTCTGAGGCTTTTTTAACGTATTTCGGTGCCTTGACTCTTACGTCTCCGAGTTCTTTCGCTAGATTTAGGTATTCTTTATCTGCGTATCCTGTAGGTGCTTTTGCGGGTACTGCTAGGTTTTCTCCTTCTTCTAGTTCCGTGGTTTGTTTTTCTTTTACTTCTCCTTTTTCTTTGACGAATACTGAGTGGTCTCCTGTTACTGTTACTTCTCTTCCTGTTGCTGTTTTGATTTTGTAGAGTTTTCCTCTTGGTTCGTGTTCTACGCATGCTTTTATGGGCTTTATTTTAACTTTCTTTGTTTCTGGGTTGATTGAAAGTGTTTTGTATCCTTTGAGGTCTTTGTTTTTCAGTTTCTCTATTTGAATGTGTTCGGTTTTTCCCTCTGGGTTTATGACCATGACTTTTTCATTTCCTCTGAGTGATGCCATTCCTTGGAATAGGTTGTAGGCTTCTTCTCCTCTAACTTCTCCTACGATTATTTCGTCTGGTCTTTCTCTTAGTCCTGATTTTATTAGGTCGAACATGGATATTTCTCCTTTTTCTTCTCCTCTTGAACCTGTTGCTGTTGCTATCTTGCTTATCCAGTGTTCATGTGGGAGGCGAATTTCGGGGGTGTCTTCTATGCTTAGTATTTTCCTGTCTCGTGGTAGGAACATGCTTAGGGAGTTTAGTGCTGCGGTTTTTCCTGTTGCTGTTCCTCCTGAGACTAGTGCGGAGTTTCTGTTTTCTATTGCGAGCCAGAGGTATGCTCCCATGAGGGCTGGGATGGTTCCGAAGTTCATTTGATCTATGATTGTTAGTGGTTCTTCCATGAATTTCCTGATTGTGAAGTTTGATCCTTTCATTGCTATTTCTTTTCCTGCTGCGTATGTGGCTTGTACTCTGGATCCGCCCGGTAGTGCTCCTTGTAGTAGTGGGTCTGCGACTGATATGTGTTTCCCGGTTCTTTGTGCGAGTTTTGTTACGAACCTGTCGAGTTCGTCGCTGTCTTCATAGACTAGATTGGTTTTTAGCGATCCTAGTCTTCTGTGGTATACGTATATTGGTATTCCTACTCCATCGCAGGATAGGTCTTCTAGATCTGGGTCGTGCATCAATGGCTCTATTTTTTCTAGTCCTAGGAAGTTTCTGTATACGTAGTATAGTAGTTTATCGTACTGTGATTTGGTTAGCGAGATCTCGTAGTCTTTTATTACTTGTTCTATTTTTTCATCTAGGTATTCTTTGACGTTTCCTTTCTCTGTTACTTTCATTAGGTTTACGTCTAGCACGTCTATGAGTATTTCGTTCACTCTGTCTAGTTTTTCTTCTTCTTCAGGTGTTAGTGGTGGTTCTAGCACGTTGTAGATGAGTCTTTCTTGGTCTTCGTTCCATTTTATCCTGGCGTATGCCCATGGTTTGATTAGTTCGTATCTTTTGTCCACGTCTTCTAGGTCTGGTGGTTCCCAGGTTGGTGTTATCTTTTTCTTTGTGGCTCCTGGTATGGATAGTAGTTGGTCTGGTCCTCCTTGGATTTCTTGTATGGATGTGGTGTTTTCTATTTTTCTTTTTGACTTTACTTTCCTGGTTACTTCGGGCCATTTCCACATTTCGGGTTTTTCTTCTCTTTTTTTCACTTCTTCTGGTTTTTCGAATCCTCCTTCCCCTTTCTTTTCATCCATCTCTTGATATAGTTGCTTGATTGTTTTTCCTTGTTCTTCTACTTGTTTCATTTCTTTTTTCTTTGGTTTTTCTGGGGTTTGTGGTCTTTGTTTTTCTTTTTCTTGTCTTTTTTTCTTTCTTTTGTTCATTTTCTCTATGAATTCATCGTGTTTTCTTTCGTTTTCTTGAATTTTCCTTCCTGCTTTCTTCATCACGTCTTTAAGCGTCACAGTCTCTCACCAGTTTCACGTTTGTTTGGGTTGAGTTTGTTTTGTTGAAGGTCATGCATCTTTCTCCTGGGAGTGCTTCTCCTGTTGCGTTGATCCAGCTGCATTTTAGCTGGGGTTTTAGGGTGCTGGTTTCTGTTCTTCTTGGGGATGATACGTTGACTAGTACTTCGTTGTTTTGGCATTCTAGTTCTACTGTGTATCCTTGTTCTATGAGTGGGAGGTGTAGTCTTTTTTGTATGGTTGTGTTGTATTCGTACATCATCCTCAGGCCCTGTGTAAGTGTATCTGCTGTGTGTTGTGCTATTTTCTCTATTTTTTCTTGGTGTAGTGATTTTCTCACGGAGTCTGCTTCGGCTTGTATCGTGAAGAAGGCTGCTGTTAGGATTACTCCCATTATTGCGTATCTTATGGTCACGGAAACACTTACTACCATTTTGTTTTAACCTTGGGTTTTTTCTCTTTGTTTCGTGTGTGTAATTAAAGGTGTTTCCCATAAATAGTTTTTCCTTTATTGGGGTGGTTTTTCAGCAGAAGTCAATGCTTACTATTGGTGTTCCGTTTTGGCTTATGCCTTGTTTTTCTATGGTTATAGGAATGGTATTTAACTTTTGACTGAGAAATCCTTGGGCTTCAGCCTAATGGATGAATCAGCCAATGTATTGAGGAGCATAATGATTTAAAAAGGCTGTGGGTTAATTGTAATTAACTGAAGGCCGTTGGAAAAGAATTAAGTATTGTTAGTTCCTAATAAAATACGAGTGGTTGGATCTGCTCGGGATATGGGAAAGCCTCAAGTTCTCAAGCTGGATGAGAGCATCAGAGCAGTGGAGAATAAATCCTTCACTGAACATAGATAGCCTCTTCTCATATTGAGGGTGCTGTGACAGCGCCCGAAACCATTACTGTTGACCCAGTTCCCTGTATATCAAAGCTGACGAGGTAGATGGTAACCGTAAATGGTGAGCGTCTCACCACCACAGAGATGTGGTTTTCCATCAGGTAACTCGAAACCAAATGATACGAGTGAATAGATGGAAGCCCCGACCTTCAGGTCGGGGAGGATGTCACGTAGATCCAAAGGTTTAAATACCAAGTCCACTTTAATTGAGATGTTGTTAATAATAACCGACCTGAAATTGAGATATTATGAATAATAACCGACCTGATCCTTATATTGAGAGGGATTTAGAGAAGAAGCTTGAGAAGTACCTGGATGATCCTGAAATACTTGCAGTGATAGGTCCCAGGCAGTCAGGGAAAACCACTTTACTCCAGCATATTCAATCTAACCTAGAGAAAGCTAATTTCACTACTTTTGAAGACATGAAGACCCTGGAGTTATTTGAAGAGGATATAGATGGTTTTATTGAGCAAAATGTAGAGGGTTACAACTATTTATTTATAGATGAAGTTCAGTACTCGGAGAAGGCGGGTAAGAACCTGAAGTATATTTATGATACTAAAGATATTAAGATTCTGGTAACTGGTTCTTCATCCACGGAGCTGTCTTTCAGGGGACTTAAACATCTTACTGGAAGGGTTTTGGTGTTCCATTTATATCCTCTGTCCTTCAGAGAGTACCTTAGATTCAAGGATAACCGTCTCTATAGTTCTATAGAGAAGAAGAAACCTTCAGAACCTATTATAAAGGAAATTTTACCTTACTTTAAGGACTTCGTTCTCTATGGAGGGTACCCGAGGATCGCTCTTGAGGATGATGACTCCAAGAAGGAGAAGATTCTGGAGGATATCTATAATATCTTCATGTTAAGGGAAATCCAGGAGACGCTGGGTATAAAGGATAGGGTGAAGTTATCTAAACTTCTGAGGACTCTGTCTCTGCAGATAGGTAACTTAGTTAACTATAATAAGCTCTCTGATGCCACGGGCTACACTTATAGTAAGCTGAAGAGTAAGTTGAATATACTGCAGGAGACATTCATTTGTAGCGAGGTGGATCCTTTCTATACAAATAAGAAAAAGGAGATTGTGAAGAACCCGAAGATCTTTTTCTTTGATAATGGTCTTCGGAACTCCGTGATCGGGAACTTCTCCAAGGAAAGGTCGGATATGGGAGAGCTTTATGAGAACTTCGTGTTCACGGAGTTGGTTAAAGAAGGGTTTGAACCTCGTTTTTGGAGGTCTAAGGATAAGGCGGAGGTTGACTTCGTAATTGAGAGAGATGGTGAGGTTGTTCCTATTGAGGTTAAGAATACTCTGCATAAAGAGAGGTTGACTAAATCGTTCACCAGTTTCTTAAGGAGCTATGAACCGGAGAGAGGTTACTTTCTCTCTAAGGACCTCATGGGTGAAAAGGGCTTTAAGGATACGGATGTAGAGTACTTCCCTGCATTCTATTTGCATTGGGTGCTTGATAGGTTTTAGTGGTTTTTCTAGCAGAACCGATGCTTACTTTCTTTAGGTGTAAAAACCAGTGGTTTACTAACTGTAGTTAACAGAATGTTAACTTTTGGCTGAGAAATCCTTGGGCTTCAGCCCGGGGAGGACGTCACGTGGAGATAGAAAATAGGTTTTTTTACCCCTGGTAATGCAAAGGTTTAAATAGAAGTATGAATAAATCATACCTAGAGTATAACTAGATGGTTAACCCCAAACAGCTTTCAGGGAGTGATTTACTTGAAATTAAAGAGAAAAGTAGGGCAGAAGGGTCAGGTCGTCATCCCTAAGGACCTGCGTGAAGAAGAGAACATCAGACCAAACACAAAAGTCTACTTCACGAAACGAGACCATGAGATAGTGATAAAGAAACCTAGGAAGAACTTATCTGACCTGTTCAAAGAGATGTCTGAAGAAGAGATGGAAAAGAAGCCTAAGTCCTCAGATGAATCCTATGAACAGGAAATGAAGGAAAGAGCGGAGAAAGCAGGGATTGAATGACCTACTTAGATGCGAATATCTTCGTTAAAGCGGAGAACCCTAAAGATGAGGATTATTCAGAGGCTCTGGAGATTCTGGAGCGGATTGAAGCCGGGGAAATAAGATGCTGTACCTCGGTATTAACCGTAGACGAAGTAGTGTACAATATAAGTAGAGTTAGAGGCAAGAGGAGAGCAAGGGAAACCTGGAGAATCTTAATAGAGGAACCTAACCTGGATTTAATTCCCTTAAGTGAACTGGATATGGATTCCGCTAAAGAGTTCTACCCAGAGCTTGATCCCAGGGACTGTATCCATGCCCAGGCCTATATAAAATCTGGAACTGATTTCTTTGTAACAGAGGATGAGGATTTTGATGAGATCCAGGTTATAAACAATGTTTCAGTTTCAGAGTTTTCCGAAGAGTTTTAGAGAGATAGATTTTTTAGCGTCCGCTCAGCAGAAGTCGATGCTTACTATTGGTGTTCCGTTTTGGGTGATGTTTTGTTTTTTGATTAGTACGCTTGTTCTTTTTGCGGTTTTTCCTTGTATGCATTGTCCTTGCCATGTTAGGTTTATGTTGGGGTAGCATAGTGCTATTTCTGCTGTTCCTGGTCCTCCTGTTGCTCCTTTGTATACGTTTGTGTATTCGCTTTCTTTTTTGAGCAGTATTCCGGTGTAGCTGTCTCGTATGTAGTTTGATTCTTCTGTGCATGTGGTTGAGATGTTTTCTTCTTGTTCTTCTCCTAGGGTTGTGTCTGTTTGGTAGAGTTCTTGTATCTCGGTGTCACTCAATGTTCTGCTGTGTATCTTGGTGTTGTCTATGGAGCCGTTTAGGTTGTATGTTCCGTCTTGTCTGGCTCCGATGTATCCGTTGGTTGTGGTGGTGATTGGTATCCATGCTTCTTCTGTTGTGAAGTTCCATGTTGGGCTTGTGGTTGTGTCTGTGCTGTCGTTTGCTGTGGCGTACCAGTTGTATGTGGTTTCTGGGTTTAGGTTTAGGTTGTTTGTTGTTGCTGTGGATCCGTTTTCTACGTTGTTTATTTTCTGGATTTGTGTTCCGTTGTTCCAGTAGAAGGTTATGTTCATTGTGTCTCCGTCTGGGTCTGTGGCGTTCACGCTTAGGTTTGTGGTTGTTGATACTGTTGTTGCTCCGTTGTTTGGGCTTGGGTCTGAGGGGGCGTTTGGCCCTTCGCCTCCTGTTGTTTCTTTTGTTCCAAGCACTGGATCTGTATCTGGCTGTGTCTCGTTGTACAGTTCCTCTATCTCGGTGGCTGATAAGCTACGGTTGTAGATGCGCACATCGTCGATGGAGCCGTTGAAGTATCTTTGATTGTCCGCTGCATCTGCCCCGATATAATCACTTGTCTTACTTGGTGTGCCAATGGTGGATTTTGAAGTTGAATTAACCTGGACGCCATTTTTGTAAAGGAATATTTGGGTTCCGTTCCAGATCCCTACCCAATGATTCCACACATTATTCGAGACATCGGCTTGGATGTTTGTCCCATCATGGTGTAGTTGAAAAGCTCCGTCTCCCCAATCACCAAGTACTATATTATTGTTTGAATAGAGGGCGAAGATTTCATCTAAGTCTCCATCGGAAACCGAGTCATGCTTTGACCAAACAGAAAGAGAGTAACTAGAAAATTGGCTAAAGGAACCGATATCCACGTAGTCGTCAGAACCATCGAATTGGTATCCTTTGTTTACCTGTCCGTCTGTGAATCGAGCAGAGTCAAACGCCGTGGATCCAGAATCTTCGTTTAGTCGCCATTGTCCGACTAACCCGTCTCTTGGTCCCCACTCCGTGCCGTTACTGGAGTTATAGATTTCCTCGATTTCTGATTGGTTCAGGGCACGGTCGTAGATGCGGACATCGTCTATGGAACTATTAGAGAAGCTACTGTCGCCTCGGTCTGAGCCTATATACACAACGCCAGTGTCTGTAACTGTTTGGCTTCCGCTTACCCCTCCTGACTTGACTTCTGTTCCATTAACGTATATTTTTAGGGTAACAGGGTCTTGGTCATCTGCAGAGAAACAGAGATGTTTCCAGGTACCCTGCCAATTTGAAGGAACATCATACTGCAATCCATCGTCACTCCATTCAAAATTTATCTCACCAGCACTTCCATGGGGTTGTCCCCATCCAAATCCAGTATTATGACTTCCATCTGGTCTAAATCTCATCTCTATACTGTTGTCTTCTGTGGTAGTATCGAAACTAGGATTAATCCAGGTGCAGAAGGCAAGCCCATTATCAGTATTATCCAGACTCATAGAAGAAGTTTCCACGTAGTCGTCAGAACCGTCGAAGTCGTATGCTTTGTCGATGATTCCGGTTATGTTTTGTGTTGCTCCGTTGTTGGTTCCGTCGTTTGCTCCGTTGTGTGTGCCGTTGTTTTGGTTGATTGGGTCCCATGTTTCTGTTTGTGGGTTGTTTTCGTCTAGTGTCCAGTGTGATACGAGTCCGTTTGGTTTCTGTGGGCAGCTTTTTCTGTTGTTCAGTGTGTCGTATAGGCATGCTTCGGTGGATCCGTTTTGCCCTACTACTGTGTCTGTGTCGTTGTTGTAGAATAGTGCGTTGGCGTCGGGTACTCCGTACAGCATTTCGTTGTCTGTGTTTCCGTCTATGTCGCTCGTTGTAGAAAGATTCAAAGGCAGGGTCAACGAAGAGTTACTGCCGGTTATATCTCTAGTGTAGTTGTATTCTGTGCCACCAACACTATATGACAAGCCCGCTCCGGACAGTAGGATCACTGACATTAGGATCAGGGTTAGTGAAATGTGTTTTACCTTTTTTCTACTTGGTTTGTTTTTATCCATGTTTATGGTCTCCTATGTTATGGTGTGTTTATGTGGAGGGTTCCGTTTCCATCTCCATCATAGTTGTATGTGATATGGTTCCATGCTCCTTCGGTGACTGCGGTGGAGTTTGCTTTACCTAGGAAGCTGGATCCGTTGTGTATTGCTGCTCTTAGCTCTCCGGATTTAACCATCATGGCAAAGACGTTTTCTGAGTTTTTTGCTTCTCCTATTAGGTACTGGTCGGTTGACAGGCTCTCTATGTTGGCCCACGTGGAAACCGAGAATGATTCACCAGTATCTATGGTGTTGAATGTACCGACGTCCACGTAGTCATCCGATCCGTCAAAGCTATACGCGGTGTTTATCTGTCCCGATGCTCCTTGGGTTGCTCCGTTGACCGTGCCGTTGTTCCCGTTTATCGGGTCCCAAGCATCTCCGCTGGCTTCATCCAGAGGCCAAAATGACACTAGGCCCGAAGGTGGGTTTGGACAGCTTTTTCTTTGGTTTTCCGTGTCTACTAGGCAAGTTTCTTCTGAACTGTCTGCTGCGAGGATGTCGCTATCATTGTTGTAGTAAATGTAGTCTGGTGTTGCATATAGGAATTCTTGCTCTCCGTTCCCGTCCACGTCAGTGGGGGAGGTTCCGTTTAGGGGTAGCACGAGGTTTGAGTTAGAGTTTTCTTCTTCTCTTCTGTAGTCGTAGTTAGTGAATAACCAGTCACTTGAAATTGACGGTATGTTTGGAATGGCTTCAACTCCTTGTTGGAATGTGAATGTAATTAAATTTTTATCTTTATCGAGTCTAATGGTTCCGCTTTCCGTGTAGAGTTCGAGTGAGTTCAGGAAACCTACTCCGCCATGAGCAGCTTGTCTGACTGCGTAGTCGAGGCTTCTCACTTGGTTGGATAGGCTTTTAGATTTAGCTGATTCTCCTAGTTTCTGCATGTGAGGGTAAGCCCACATATAGGCTGCAGAAGCGGTCATCATCACGATCGCTACAATCATCACATAGGATATAACAGGAGATACACCTTTCTTCATTAAGTCACCTATCAACCATAAATCCACACATACATATAAAAGTATCCCATTAACCATAAATAACCGATTCATTTATCTATACAAGAGCCTGTAAAGGAAGAGATTGATCAGTATGTTAGAGTCGATTGGAATAATTCCAGATGGGAATAGGAGATATGCGGATAAAAAAGACATCACGTACGAAGAAGCATATCAACAGGGATTTGAAAAAGGCGAAGAAGTATTTGAATGGTGCATACAGCACCCTACCATAAAGAAAGCAGTGGTGTATGCCTTAAGCACTGAGAACGTAGCTAGAAAATCCTCGGAGCTAGACACATTGTTCACTTTATATAAAGAGAACCTGGAGAAACTGGCGGAGGACCCACAGATACATAGAAACAATGTGAACGTAGAGTTAATCGGAAGACAGAAACATCTAGAGCCACTGGAAGAACAGGTGAATAAACTGGAGAAAGAGACAGGGAACTACGATAACTACGAGTTGAAGATAGCTCTAGGATACGGAGGAAGAGCAGAGATAATAGATGCAGCGCGAAAGATAACTAGGAAAGATGAGGAGTTGACTGAGGAGAACTTCAAGAAAGAACTCTATTCTTCATCCGATCTTGACTTGGTTGTCAGGACGGGGAAGTACCAGAGGTTGAGTAACTTTCAGTTATGGCAATCCGCGTATGCAGAGCTGTACTTCTCAGATAAACTTTGGCCTGAGTTCGATAAACAAGAGTTCGACAGAGCCGTGGAGTTCTACGAGGATACAAAGAGAAAGTTCGGGAAATAGATGGATTATATTTAAGTTATTTCTTCTTTTATCTTTCCCATGAGTTTTTCCGCTTGTTTGATTGTTTTCTTTGCTTCGGATCTAGACACGGTTTCCGGTTCATCGTAGACAGTGGCATGTCTTCTTTTCCTTACCCTGTCAAATAGATTTATCGTAGATTGGTCAAAGGTTTCTTGGAAGCATTGTAGGAACTGTACGGTTGATAGATGTTTGTGCGGTCCTTTTGGCCTGTATCCTTTGCTGTACATGTAGGCTCTTGATGCTTGTAGCATTGCATTGTACGATGTGATTAGAACCCAGTCGTAGTCTTCATTCTTGAATAGGTCTTTCGTGGTTTCCAAATCTCTTTCAGCTATTTCAAGAGTTTTTAATGGTTTTCTTTCATTGGTTTTCAGCTTGCTTATCTTGTCTTGTTTCAAGAGTTTTTCTAAATTCATCTTCATCCCCTTTGAGCATTATTATTTCTTGTTTAGCGATTTCCCTTAGTAGCGTTATCTTTTTCTTTGCTTTTTCTTTGAATTCGCTCTCCGTCCACAGTATGTAGTTTATTTCCCTTCCTGTTTCTTCTTCAAGTTCCATTATGGTTCTGTGTAGTTCTTTCTCAGGTGTTTTACCTATGAGGAGGAGGTCTATGTCACTCGCTTTCTCCTCTTTTCCTTTTGCGAAGCTTCCGTATATCAAGGCGTATTTTATCCTGTTATAGTTCTTTAGTTTCTTTTTCAGTGTCTTCCCAGTTCTCTGTGTTTTTATGTAGATTTTTCTAAGGTCGTTGTATATTGGTGATTCTTTGTTGACGCTGTATAGTGTTAGGTTTCCCTTCTTTTTCTTCTTTACTAACTTTGCTTCTTTAAGTTTAGTTAATTCTTTTTTTGCGTGGGATGGATTGGTGTTGGTTTTTCTGGATATCTCTCTTAGGTGGTACTCTTTCTCTGGGTTGAATAGTAGTTTTTCCAGGAGTTTTGCTCTTGTTTTGGAGGTGAATAGTTTCTCGATCATAAACATCAACTGTATAATTTTTCCATACAACTGTATAATTTTTGTGTACAAAGTATATAAGCCTTTCACTTTTAACGATTATTTCAATCGCTCTGACTACAAAAATTAAAATTATTTATGTTTGAGCCTTTGTCTTGTGATTTCTTCGAATCCTTGGCAGATCACAGGTTCTTTTGTTTGAATCTTCGAGTCTATCTTTTGATCTTCCACCAGTACTTCAGTAGCAGTGGCCAGAGTCTTGGTTTCTTCATTACTTCTTTCTTAAGTCTAGCGGTGTGTTCCATGTCTCCGTGTTCCTCTATAACTTCGTCAAGGCTGTGTTTATTGATTTTATTTATCAGTTTCTCTATGTTAGTGGAGTTCAGGAACTTTCTTACTTTCAGGTGGTTAAGGAGATCTGGATAGATGTTTTTCTTGTATTTCTTTCTGTATATCTTCATTTTTTCATCTTTAATCGCTTCCGATAGGTACTCTGATGATCTGCAGCCCATTACTACTCCTCCTCCTGTTGTGGCTTTCACTTGCCCGGCTGCATCTCCTACTAGAGCCCATTCTTCTCCTGTTATCTTCTTTCCTGGGTTGAATATGGGTATTGGAGAGGATTCCTTTCTCTCCACGTCGTTCAACTGTATTTCTTCTTTTCTGATGAATTCCTTGAACGCTTTCTCTGGATTTCTCTTCGTGCCTATTCCTATCTTGGCTTTTCCTTGGGTGTATGGTATTCTCCATGCGAAGAACTCGGGAGCGTATTCTCCAAAGTATAGATCTACTTTGTCTCTATCTCCTTCGTAGTTCGCTATTACTTGGTAGGTGTTATATGTCTGGTTCTCTGTGGATTTTTCTCGAGCTACTTGGGAAAGAGCTCCGTCCGCGCCAACCAGGAACCCTTTACTTTTCTCTTCTTCTGGTTTCCAGGTTTCACCTAGCCGAAACTCCGCTCCTTTGTCTCTTGCTTTCTCTCTTGTGTTTTCTTTGAGTTTCACCATGTCTAGTACGTATGCTTGTGTGTTTTTCTTCTCTACTATGAATGATTTGTTTCCTGCGTGTATTTCGGCGTTGTTAACTTCATTCACGATGGCTTCTTTGTAGGGTAGATCGAGTTCTTCCAGTCCTCTCTTTGATATGAGTCCTCCACAGGGTTTCCTGGATATGTCTTGGTTTTTTTCTATGATTTTTGCTTTTTCACCTAGCTTTGTGGCTAGGTAGCTTCCGATTATTCCTCCGCCTATTATCTTTGTCTCCATGGTATCCCTTGTGTACATTAATTAAGAGGTGGATTAAATAGTTAAAGTAGGATTTATGCTCTATCAGGAGAAGTAATTTGCAGGGGTTTAATGAGATTGACTGTTTTTCACTGTTTTTAGTTAGTTTTGGTTAAATTAGATTTATATCTGTGGTTGAATAAAGATTTAGATAGGTTTATATCTTCAGAAGAAAGGTTTTTAAGTAAAGAAGACACAAATATGAAATAAGTATGAATTAAATATGAATTAGGTATGAATAGGTGATTTGATGATAACTCGAAAAATAGGAGCAAGAGGACAAATAACCATCCCAAAACAGATAAGGGAGAAGAAGAACCTGGAAAAAGGAGATGAACTAGAAGTGACCGAGAGAGGCAAGGAGATAGTTTTCAGGAAGAAGGTAGATAAGGAGAAACTCAAAGAAGGATATAAAAAGAACTCGGAAAGAGATAAAAAGCTAGCAGAGGAAATGATAGCCGCATCCAGCGAAGCAATAGCAGAAGAGTGATTAAATAGAGATAAAATTCTCTCTAAT
>CAYLXZ010000014.1:16160-16869 GCA_964388265.1 Microcaldota archaeon
AATCCCAAAACAGATAAGAGAAAAGAAAAACCTGAGAAAAGGCGACAAGGTAAAAATCAGAGAACAAGATGGAGAGATAGTTGTCGAAAAAACAGATAAGAAGGAAGAACTAAGAAAAGCATACATTGAAATGGCTGAAAGAGACAAAGAAATAGCTGAGAAATGGTCTAACGCATCTAAAGAAGCCAATAAACACTTATAGTGGTTCTATGAATCTAAAAAGAGGAGAAATAGTCTTAGTTGATCTAGAACCGGTTAAAGGATCTGAACAAGGTTTAAAAAGACCTGCAGTAGTGATACAGAACGATGTAGGAAATAAATATTCTCCTACTACAATTGTAGCTCCAATAACCACTAGCTACCAGAAGAATTACCCTATCCATGTAAAATTGAAAGCTTCAAAGCAACACGGATTAAAAGAAGATTCTACTATTCTCTTAAACCAAATTAGAACAGTTTCAATCGAGCATAGGATAATAGAGAAATTAGGCAGGGTTTCGAAAGATAAGATGGAAGAGGTTAATAAGGCAATAAAGGAAAGCCTTGCCCTCGAGTAAAAATCCTTGTTCTCTAAATTACTTAATATCCTCCAGTATCTCAAGCACCTTCTCCTCTTTCTCGTTTAAACCAAGTTTTGGTGATTCCTGTGTTCTCCATCCTTTCTTCACTGGTGAGAAATCTATCTCTAGATCTATCTCTTTGAATTTCT
>CAYLXZ010000015.1:0-15773 GCA_964388265.1 Microcaldota archaeon
CATATGAAACCAGCGGAACCTCTAACGGCCTTGTGACAGGAGTAGGGGGTGCTGGATTTTCAGGGGTTCCAGCAGGAAGCGTGTCAATGTTTACAAGGTACGATAATGGGAATGCCAATCAAATTTACACTGATGATACTTATAATAATGGTAATTGGCATCACGTGGCATTTACCTTTGATTATGATATGACGGATGCAAGTGGTCTTAATATATATGTAGATGGGGAAGATGTTTCTACTTCCGTGGAAAGAAGCCAGGGAGGAGGTGGAAGTTGGGTAAGTAAGAACGTGGACATCGGATACGGAGGAGATAGGGGATACTACTTCAATGGTTCGTTGGACGATGCCCGCATCTACAACCGTAGCTTATCAGCCACGGAGATAGAGGAGCTGTATAACGAGACACAGCCGGATACAGGTCCTTCTTTAGATCTGGAGGAAATAGCTCCGAATGAAGTAGTAGGAGATCTCACAGCCAATGGAGTAAATACCTTAAACAAGACTGTAAACGGAGAACCATACGATGGATCATTCAATGGAATCAAAGGATTCGAAATAAGAGACGGAACCACAGTACTCGCGAACATCACACACAACTTCACACACAGCGATCTAAACATCTCAAACATCAATATACTACAAAGGCCAAATCAATCTTGGATAGGAATAAACAATACTGGAACAGCAACAGGCACAACCAACCTACACATAGCCATGAACGGATCAAACTGCAACCCAGTAATCAACCACACCGAAATAAACGCAACACAAGTAACAAACTGGGAAAACACAACAAACTACAAAAACACAACCAACACATGCATAATACAAAACATAACAGGAACCGTAACAAAAGACACCGAAACCACCACCGAGAACATCACAGTAAACCTCATGTCCCCAGAAAATGGAGCAGAAAAAGAACCAGGAGACATAGGCTTCACATTCAACTACACATCCAACGTATACGAATCAGCAAACTGCACATTAAAACTAAACGGAACAGAGACGAACACATCAATTGTGCAGAACGATACTACAGAAACCTACACAAACAACCTAAACACCGGAACCTACAACTGGAATGTAACCTGTACAAACAGCTCCACAACAGACACATCACCTACATGGGCACTCAACATAACACAAGAAACAATAGTGGTAGAAGCAACCCAAACAACCACAAGCGCATCTGGCTTGGAACCTATGCTAGTTGTTATGACTTTCCTACTGGCTACAGTTTACTTTTTCTATAGAGAAGAAAGATAAGAAGGTTAGGTTTTTCTCTCAGATAGATCAAGGTGATCCTTCTCAATCTCTATAATGGCTCTGAAGAACTCCTCTACCTCTGGTTCATCTGCTCTGCGGGCGAATTCACCATACCTCTGTATAGCTCTCTCCTCTCTGTCATGAGCGTCCGTGTAGTTCTCCCTAGCTTCCTCAGAACAAGACTTTGTCGAACCTATGTTTCTTCTATCTATCTCCGCTATATTCGCAAGCGCCTTAGCATGCTGTTCCTCAATTCCACCAAGTCTTTCAAACGTCTCCGCCTCATCCTCGTCTTGTGTCTCGTCTCCGGCACAGTAGTAGAACTTCGCGTTATCTACCTCGAGTTTGATCGCTTTCTTGATCATATCCAGGTCATTATCGGTTACTTTATCTGGTTTGAGTCTATTGAACTCCTCTCTCTCGAGGTTGACTAAGTATCGTGCTCTTGCTCCGCAGTAAGGGCACTGAGTAGGTTTCTTATCACCAAGGTAAACTTCTCCGCATATCCTGCATCTGTATCCTCCGTACATCTAAATCACCTAGATAGAACACGTTTCCCCTGGATAAAAATCTTTTCACCAACCTGAAACGGAAGTTACTTATTTAATAAAAAACAAAAATACACGTGATCAATATGGATATGGAGAAGATAGATAAACAAGACAAACCCAGCAAAGAAATACAAAGCAGTCTAGAGGATATAGAGAACTTCGCAGAAGGAAACTACAAAGACATACTACAGAAAAGCGATGTAGACAAAGAAGAACTAAAAGAACTGACCAAGAGATCAGGAGTAAGCAAAGTCACAGCCAAAGAACTCCTAGAAGCAAGCGAAGAACCAGAAAACAAGGAATAGGCCATCAGGATTTATATAAAATGAGTTCTTATACCAACATTGAGGCTGAACCATGAAGATAAACATAGGGAGAATAGATCCATTCTCAAGCCTAGAGTACCCAGGCGAACCAGCCGCGGTAATCTATCTAGCAGGATGCAACCTCAAATGTCCATGGTGCTGGAGCCACGACATCCTCGATCCAATGCAAGGACAAGAAAGAGAAACCCAAGACGTGATTCAAGAGATAGAAGAAGACCCAGGAGACATAGAAGCCGTGGTCATAGACGGAGGAGAACCAACACAGCAACCAGAACCCCTAAAATATCTATGTAAAACACTAGAATCAGAAGGATACAAAATACAGATCAACACCAATGGATCAAACCCAGAAGTAATCGACGAACTAGGAATAAGAGACCAAATACATAGGCTAGGGCTCGATGTCAAGGCACCACTCGAATTCCAAAGAAGATACAGCAAAGTAATCGGCAGAAAAGTAAGCGAAGAACACCTAGAAGGAATAAAAGAAATCCTAAGAGGAAGCAGCATGTGCAGCTACGAAATAGAACCAAGAACCACCGTGATACCTGATTTAATGGATTCACCACACAGAATAAAAGAAATAGCAGAAGAAATATCACTATACACCGACAGATACCTACTACAAGCATTCACACCAGAAAGAGGAACACTAGACCCAGAGTTCGAAGAGAAGAACAAGGTAACTCGAGAACAACTAATAGAACTAGGGAAAAAAGCTCAAGAACACATAGATCTAGTGAAGATAAGAACACCTTCAACAGGAGAAGAAAAATTATCAAGATAAAAAAGGATTCCAATGCAACTGGAAAAACTCAAGAAAAAACTAAAAAAGAAAACAGATAAAGATCCAGAGAAATACTACCCTACAAAGATACTTAAAGACAAAGGTTACACCAGGCAGAAATGCAGCAACTGCGGAGAATACTACTGGGCCCTGGAAGAAACGGAAACATGCAACGAACCAGAATGCACAGGAGGATACAGCTTCATAGGCAATCCACCAGGACAGAAAGAAGACATAGACTACATAAAAAGCTGGAAAAGCTTTGAAGAACACATGGAACAAAGAGGATACACCTCAATAAAAAGATACCCAGTAGTATCCCGATGGAGAAACGACTCATACTGGACAAACGCCTCAATCTACAACTTCCAACCACACGTAGTATCAGGAGAAGTAGAACCACCAGCCAACCCACTCATAGTTCCACAGATGTGCATGAGATTCAACGACATAGATAACGTAGGAATATCAGGAAGACACAACACCTCATTCATCATGACAGGACAACACGCATTCAAAGAACCCAGTGAATTCAACCAAACCCAGTACTTCAAAGACTACTTCACATGGTTCACAGACACCCTAAAGATCCCTAAGAAGGACTTAGTGATACATGAAGATCAATGGGGAGGCGGAGGAAACCTCGGAGTATCCATGGAAATATTCTCCAGAGGACTAGAACTCGGAAACCAAGTCTACATGAACTACAAGATCACAGGAAACAACTACGAACCCCTAGACCTACAGGTACTTGACATGGGAATGGGACAAGCAAGAATACCATGGCTACTAACCGGAAAACACACAATCTACCAAGTACAGTTCCCAACAGTATGCAAACACCTATTCAAACAAACAGGACTAAAAGAAACCCAGAACTACAAGAACTTCCTATCCTACTCAGGGACAATGGACCTAGAAGAAATCACGGACATGGAGAAAAAATGGAAAAAAGCAGCAGAAACCGTAGGAACAAACAAAGAAAAACTCAAAGAACAAGTACTACCAATAGCTAACCTATACTCAATAGCCGACCACCTCAGAACACTCCTATTCGCGATCACCGACGGAGCACTACCAAGCAACACCTCGGGAGGATACAACCTAAGAACACTCTACAGAAGAGCCCATGATTACAAACAGAAACATGGCTGGGACATAGACTTCATGAAAGTAGCTGAAAAACACGCAGAGTACCTAGAGCCACTTTTCCCAGAGACTCAGCAACACCTAGATGAATTAAACGAAATACTAAACCACGAGGAGAAGAAGTACAAACAGACACTTAAAGAATCCAAGAAATACATAGAGAAAGCAATAGAGACGGAGAAACTAACACCAGAGAAGATAATGAATCTGTATGATACAAAAGGGATATCACCCGAGACACTGAAACAAGAAGCAAAGAAAAAAGGAAAAGAAATAGAGATACCACCCGACTTATACGCCAGAATAGCGGAGAAACACTCAGGAGAACAGGAAGAGAAAGAAATCCCTGAATTAGATGTAGATGTATCGAAATATCCAAAGACAGAGACACTTTACCACGAAGAAGACCTAGAGTTCCAAGGAACCTACGAATTCAAAGCAGAAGTAATAGGAAACGAAAAGTTAAACGGAGAAAACTACGTGATACTCAATAAAACCGGTTTCTACCCAGAGTCAGGGGGACAAGAACCCGACCACGGTAGAATAAACGGATTAAAGATAGAAGACGTTCAGAAAAAAGAAGGAGTAATACTGCACAGAACGCCAGAGAAGATAGAGAAAGGAAAAACAGTTAAAGGAAAGATAGATAAAGAAAGAAGAGAGAACCTAACCAGGCACCATACCGCCACGCATATAATAAACGGAGCAGCTAAACGAGTACTAGGAGACCACGTATGGCAAGCAGGAGCCAAGAAACACAAAGACCGAGCAAGAATAGACCTAACACACTACGAGATACCGAGCAAAGAAGAAGTGAAAAAGATAGAAGAAAAAGCCAACCAAGCGATAAAGAAAGAACTAGAGATAGAGAAGAAGGTGATGAGCAAGAGAGACGCAGAGGAAAAGTACGGATTCAGAATATACCAAGGAGGATACGTACCAGGGAACAAGGTGAGGATAGTGGACATAAAGAACTGGGACACAGAAGCCTGCGGAGGAACCCACTGCAACAACACCAGAGAAGTAGGTGCTATAAAAATAACGCGTGTTTCAAAAAAACAAGACGGAGTGATAAGAATGGAATACACAGCAGGAGAAAAACTAAGAGAACTCCTAGAAGAAAAAGAAGAAAAACTCAACCAAATAGCCGAAACAGTCAAATCAAATCCAAACAAAGTAGTTGAGAAAGTAAAGAAGATGAAGGAAGAATGGAAAGAAAGAGAAAAGAAAATAAAAGAACTAAGAAATAAAATAGCTCATGGAGAAGACATGGATAAAGGAGAAAAAGTACGTTACCTTGAAAACGCCGACATGGAGCTAATGCAGAGGATAGCCGACAAACAGATAAAAGAAAACCCAGAGAGCTACATAATCTTAATCACGGAAGGATCAGTACTAGGTAAAAAAGGCAACGAATGCAACGTAGACATAAAGAAATACGTAGAGAAAGCAGCTGGAATTATGGAAGGATCTGCAGGAGGAAACGAATACGAAATCAAGGGCGGGGGACCCAAGAAAGAAAAAGCAAAGAAAGCATACAAAGAAATCAAGAAAAAACTCCAATGAAGTACCCTGGAAAAGAATTATAAATAAAAACCCCTTTACTAACCCAAGGTGGTAAATATAAACAAAACAATCAAAGCAATACTAGCCATCCTACTAATCTCAACACCCGTACTAAGCCAAGTATCGCTAGATGAAGCAACGGACGAAGCCGTAAAATTCAAAGAACCAGCAGAAGGAATCAACCTAGAACCAAAACACAAAGTAAACGTAGGAAACACTGAATACTGGCCATTCGAGATAACAGACCTAGGGAAAATACAGTTCATAGTCCCGATAAACGCAGAAACCGGAGAAGTAGCGGACAACACCACCTGGACCCCTATAATGGAAACACACTACCTAGCAAACTTCTTCAAAACCACCGACTCAATAAAAGGATACCTAGACTCTGCTCAATCATTCGGAGAAGGCAAAGAAAGCACCTTCTCATCCGCAAAAGAAGAACTAGAATCCTTCTACGAACCTCAAATAAACATTACACTCAACAATATGGATCCTCTTCAAAACAAGTTAGGAGAAGCCGCAGATGCTGCGAAGACACTGCAATCAGACTCAATAGACACATCGTCACAAATAGAAAACCTAAATACACCTAGTGACGTGACAAAAGCAGAACAAAACATAAAATCAGTTATAAATCAGCAAAGAAGTCTTATAAATATAGGTGAAGAAGTAAACTCCAGGGCAAACGACCTAGAACAAGAAGTAGTAGCAGCAAGAGACGAAGGAGAAATAGACAGTGGAGTAGCTACATCAATCCTTTCAATAACTGATGGTGTAAAATCAGACTACATACAAGTAAGAAACAATCTTCAAGGAAGCGAAAACACCCTTAACAGCTTCCTAGACTCCCTTGACTCAAAGATAGAAGACTTCAAAACAAAGTTACAGAAGAGAATGGAGATTCCAGAAGAACAAAAAACAAGAAACCAGATACTCGAACAACTAGACAACTACCAAACAAAAGTCAACAAACTAGTAAACAACTCCCAAGACCTCCCCTACTCCTACCTACAAGGAGAAGGCTTCCAAGACACCTCAGAAAGCACCCTAAACATGATTCAAGATTCAATTAGTGACTGCCAAACAGACAACATCAGCAAATGTAAAGAAGCAATAGACCAATACCAAGAAATAGAGAGCAGTATCCAAGAAATGAACCAAACAATACAAGACTACGAACCCTGCACCGAAGGAGAAACCAAAGAATGCACAGTAAACGGACAACAAGGAATACAACAATGTCAAAACGGACAATGGACCACATGCACACCAACAGACACCGGAGGAGTAAACTGGGGTCTAGTAGGAGGACTAACGATAATACTAGCAGTACTAATCCTATACAAATTCAAAGACAAGATCTTCCAAGGAGGTGAAGACCATGAACAAAAAAAGAAACAAGGACCCGAAAACCTATGGAGTTAAAATCGGTATCACAATCCTCATACTCCTAATCACAGTCACAACACTAGGTCAAGGTCAAATAACCGGAAAAATGAACCTGACAAAAAAAGAAATCTACAGAACCGAATCAACAACACTCAAAGCAAAGATAAGCAACCACATAGGAGGACACACCGTCGACGACATAAAACTAAAACTACAGAACCAAGAACTCGAACTAGAAGAAGAATACTCTCTGGGAGAACTAAGCCCAGGTCAATCATGGACAATAGAACCTCTGGAAATTCAAACAAACAAAGAAACTCCAGTAGGAAACCATTCAATCCAAGCAAACCTACAATACGAAGAAACTGCCATGAAACTCGTACCAATGAACCTAAAAATCAAAGAAAATCCTCTGAAACTACAGATCAGCCTAGAAAAAGGAGAAACACCACGAGAAGGAACAAATACACTTCAAATTGAAGCAGAAAACATAGGTAACAATACCCTAAACCAAGTTACCATAGACCCAGATTTCGGTAAACTAGCCTACCTCAACATCAAAGGGAAATGCAGAAAACAAATAGACAGCCTAAACCCCAAAGAATCCTTTACAGGAGTCTGCGAGTTCCAAGCAACCGAAGAATCACCCAGCGAATACGACTTACCCATCCACTCGAGCTTCATAGATCAAGAAGAGGAAAAACACGAATTCAAAGACTACAAGAAGATCCCAGTAGAATCAGGAATAAACCTCCCAGGACTAAAAGCAATAGTAATAGGCGTACTGATCATAGCGACCCTTATACTCCTAGTAAGAAGATTCCTCTAGAAACACTCCTCCACCCGTAATATTATTTAGGAGGAAACACAGAAAAATAATACTGAACATTATTACAATACAGGTGACTAGATGCCAGGCTCCAACACAACAACAGTAAGCGAACACCAAGAAAAATTCGAAGAGTTCTTCAAAGAACAATACCAGGAAAAACTAGAAAACCTAGCCACCCAATACCCAGAAAAGAAATCCCTAGTCATCAACTACAAAGACCTAGACCGATACGACCCCGAACTATCCGAAGCACTAGTAAAAGATCCCTACAACATCATAGACCACGCCGAAAAAGCCCTAGCAGAACAAGACCTAATGACAAGCCTGGAAGAACACGAATTCGAACCCAACGTAAGAATAACTAACCTACCACAAGAATACTACCTAAGAATAAAAGAACTCAAATCCAAGCAAATCAACAGAATGATAGCATTCGAAGGTACAGTAAAGAAAATAACCGAAGTAAAACCCAAGATAACCCAAGGAGTATTCGAATGCGTACACTGCGGGAAAATACACAAAGTAAAACAAAACTACAGAAACAACAAAGTAGTAGAACCAAACAAATGCCGATCATGCGACAGAAAATCATTCAAACTTCTAGAAGACGAATCAAACTTCATAGACACACAGAAAATAGCATTCCAAGAACCACTTGAAAAAACAAGCGGAAAAGAACAAGCCAAACCAATATCAGGATGGGTAGAAGACGACCTAACCAACACAATAAACCCAGGAGACAAAGTAGACGTATACGGAGTCCTAAGAATACAGCAATCCAAAGACAAAGGCAGCATCTACAACAAATACATCGACATAAACAACGTAGAGATGAAAGAAACCGAATTCGAAGAACTAGAACTAACAGAAAAAGACATAGAAGAGATAAAAGAACTGTCAAACGATCCACTAATATACGAAAAGATAACCAGCTCAATAGCACCCAGCATCTACGGATACGAAGACATAAAAGAAGCAATCTCCCTACAGCTATTCGGAGGGACAAAAGGAAAAGAAAAACCAGACGGAATGCACATAAGACCAGACATCCACATACTACTAATAGGAGACCCAGGAACAGCCAAATCACAACTATTGCAATACGTAGAAGGACTATCACCAAAAGGGATATACGTATCAGGGAAATCAAGCAGTGCAGCTGGACTATGCGTAGCCCCAGATACCTTCATGCCCACGGACCAAGGATACTATCAAATCAACAACTTCGTTGAAGAAAGATTAAACTCACCTAAAGAAATCCAGCCAGGAATGCACAAATCCGACTGTAGAGAAGGCAAACTCTACGGATTAAACAACTCCTACTCTCTCTCCAAAGCTCCACTGGAATCAGTATGGGAAATCGAAGCACCCCCTACCATGACGAAGATAAAAACAAGAACAGGAAGAGAAATAGAAATAACCCCGGAAACAAGCCTCCCAGTGAGCAAACAAGGAGACATTGAATGGATAAAAGCAAAGAACCTGGAGAAAAAAGACAGAGTAGCCACCCCAAGAAAGATAAAAGTAAAAGGAAAGACCCCCTACCTACACTCCTACATACAGGAAGACTACACCATACTCAACATCGGTCCTTTCGTCAAGAAACTCAAAGAAGAACTCCGAGAAAAACACGGTACCCTCAAAGAAGCAGCTGAAGAACTCGAAATAGATGAGAATAACATATACTGCTGGTCAAACAATGACCTACAAGGAAACCCTTCCATAAAAGACTTAAAGAAAATCTTAAGACATCTAGGGGAAGATCAAGAGAAACTATACAATGAAATCGACGGTAGACCCCTGTCACAGCAAGCAGGGCACAAAATACAGCTCCCAACAAGACCCAACGAAGAATTAATGCGTATAATAGGCATGATAGCCGGTGACGGGTCAATATGCGGTGGAACCAGCTATGGAGGAAGGACAATAAGATTCAGCTCCTCAAACAATCACTTAAGAAAACAATACAAAGAACTCCTAGAGAACCTAAACATAAATTACTACGAATCCCAGGGATCGGAAAAACGCCCACCAGAAATAAGGTTCGGGTCAAAGATCTTCGCAGACATCCTCCACAAATTCGGGATACCAAACTCACCAAAATCCTCAAAACTAACCCTATCGAAAAAACTACTTAACCTAAAAGACAACTTAATCGCAGCCTACCTAAAAGGACTATTCGACACCGACGGATGCGTCAAAAAAAGAGACTCAGGGTCAGACACCATAGAACTATACACAACAAGCAAGAAACTAGCTGAAAGAGTTCAACATTCCCTGCTTAGGTTCGGAGTAATCTCTAAAGTAAGGACAAGAGAAAGAAACAACAGAACAACAAAGATACAGGGAAAAAGAGAAATAACCACGGATAAAAACATGCATATAGTGACAATAAGAGGCTCAAGGAACATAAAAAACTTCAAGGAGGAAATAGGGATCTCACACCCAGAAAAAAGAAAGAAACTCCAGTCAATACAGGAAAACAAAGAACTACACTCCAACATAGATACAATACCAGGCACAGGAACCAAACTAAAAGACATAAGAGAATACCTCGGAGTATCCAGATCCACATACCCCACCAACGGCGGAGGAAAAAGAATAGAAAAAGGAAAAAGCACTACAAGAAAAACCCTTAGAAGACTCGTTGACTCCCTAATAGAAGTCATCCGAAAAGACGAATGGAAAGGAAAAAGAATAAAGATAGATAAAAAACTTAGAAAATCCATCAGAAAGAAACTGAAAAAAACAACTACAGCCAAAGAAATGGCGGAGAAACTCAATATAAGCACCAGCCAATACCAAGAATACTTCCAAAGACTAACCAGGGAACCCAAAATACCCTTCCGAACCTTATCCCAAGTCGCTGACCACCTAAGAGAAAAAGGATTCAGCAAAACTACGGAGAAGATCAAAGACAAAATATGGAGCCTGGAAGCCCGAGAACAAACAATCCTATCCGAAGCACTTACACTTAAAACCCTAGCTAACTCAGATGTATTCTGGGACGAAGTTAAAAAAGTAGAAGAAATCGAACCGAGCTACGACAAAGTCTACGATGTTACAGTAAATCAACATAACTTCCTAGCGAACAACGTACTAGTGCACAACACAGCAACCGCAGAGAAAGACGAATTCGGAGAAGAAGGATGGACACTAAAAGCCGGAGCACTAGTACTAGCAGCCGGAGGAATGGCACTAGTAGACGAACTAGACAAAATAGAAGAATCCGACAGATCAAGCCTACACCAAGCAATGGAATCACAGAAAATAAGTGTAGCAAAAGCAGGAATAGTATCTACATTCAAGGCCAACGCAGCAATACTAGCAGCAGCAAACCCAAAATACGGAAGATTCGACCCCTACGAACTACCAGCAGAACAGTTCGACATCCCACCAACTCTAATGAGTAGATTCGACCTAATGTTCCCAGTAAAAGATACACCAGACGAAGAAAAAGACAACGAAATGGCAGAACACATCCTACTCACACATAGAGCAGCAGGAAGAAGAGCTAAAGGAGAATCAATCGAAGAAGAATCCGAAGAACAAGAAGCAATTCCATCAATAGATCCAGATCTACTTAGAAAATACATAGCATACGCCAGAAAAAACATACAGCCAGTGGTAACCGAAGAAGCAGAAGAAAGAATAAGAGAATTCTACGTCGACCTAAGAAAAGTTGGGGAAGAACAAGAAGCCGTTCCAATCACCGCCAGGCAACTTGAAGCAGTAGTAAGACTAGCAGAAGCCAGTGCAAAAGGAAGACTAAGCGAGAAAGTAGAACTAGAAGACGCAGAAAGAGCAATAAGGCTACAAAAAACATGCCTGAAGAAAGTGGGAGTAGACCCAGAAACAGGTCAATTCGACATCGACATAATAGCCACAGGATCCAGCAAATCCCAGATGGATAAAATGAAGACAGTGATGAACACAGTAAAAAGAATAAACGACGAATACGACGAAGCAACATACGACGCTATAAAAGAAGAAGCAAAAGAAGAAGGAGTGGACGAAGAAGACCTAGACGACATACTGAAAGAACTGAAGAAAAACGGAGACGTATACACCCCAAGCTACAACGTATATAAACCCACAGAAGAATAAGAGAAAAGGAGGACTAATACTACATGAACCTAAACAAGAACCAAGTAATGGCACTGCTCATCCTCATATTCATCTCAGTACAAATACTAGGCCTACTAACAGGATTCAAATACCTTCAACTAATATCACTCGGAGAAGCAGAACCAGCACTAGGGCAACCAAACAACCCAATGAACTCTCTATACTTACTACTATACCTAGTAGCCATAACAGGACTACTACTAATTATAATAAAATTCAAAAGAAAAATGCTCACAGTACTCGAAGGACTAGCAATATTCTTCGCCTCAGACATCGTATTCGAACTCCTAATCCCCATTGGGTTCCCAGTACCAGGAATAGGGATAGTTCCAATTGGACCATTCCTAGCTCTAGCACTAACCTACTTCCATCTAAGAAAACCAACCTACCTAAGTCAAAACCTAGCCCTCATCTTCGCAGTATCAGGAGCAGGAGCAGTCCTAGGATCTTCATTAGGAATCATACCTGTCCTCGTATTCATGATAGCCCTAGGAATATACGACTTCATATCAGTATTCTACACCAAACACATGGTCTACATGGCTAAAGCCATAACAGAGAGACCCAGAGCATTCACAGCAGCATTGCCCTCAGGGGTAGAAGTAAGAAAAAGAACTAACATAGAAACAGGAGAACAAGAAGCCAACGGAGTACATACAGATAGCGAAGATGGACACACCTTCCAGCTCGGAGGAGGAGACCTGGCAATCCCACTAATGCTAAGCGTATCCACATTAAGGATAGGGATACCGAACGCGATATTCACATCAATAGGATCACTGATAGCCCTGGTTCTACTGTTCAAATTCATACTCAAAAAACCAGGAATGGCGCTACCAGCCCTACCACCAGTATCAGCAGGAGGAATACTAGGATTCCTCGCATCACTACTAGTATTCTAGATCCACACGCAACCTTATTATTAAACCACGTTTAAAAACAATAATGATAACATGCCTCAAAGAGAAACAGCCAAAATAAAACAAGTGAAAGACCTCTTTAAAGGAGAGTTCAAAGAAAGCAAAGACATAAATACACCCAACAAGATAGAAACAGAGAAAGACTCCTATTCACGAGTAAACATCCTAGCAACAATAGAAGACACCTACATGAACTCAGAAGAAACCTATGGATCAATCCAAGTAACCGACAACACCGCGACAATAAGAGTAAAAGCATTCGACGAAACCACGGAATACCTAGAAGACTTAGAGAAAGGAGATCTAGTTAAAGTAATAGGGAAAGTAAGAAAAGACGAAGACGGAAGATTCATACTCGGAGAAATAATAAAACCCATACAGAACCCAGAATACGCTGAGCTAAGAAAACTAGAGATAAAAGAAAGAGAAGAAGAACAAACACAAGAACAAGAGACCAAACAAAGAACTCAGGAAAAAGAAGATGAAGGAGACTCAAGCGAAGAATCCTTTGTCGAAGAAACAGGAGCAATAGAATAGGTGAAGAAAAATGAACGACTACGATGAACTGCTCGAGAAATACTACGAAGAAGAACCAGAAGAAACGGAGAAAAAGAAAAGATTCGAAGTACCAAAACCAAAGACACATATCCAAGGGGGAAAAACCGTGATCAAGAACTACAAGAAGATCACGGAAAAACTAAGAAGAGACCCAAAACATCTACTCAAATTCCTGTCAAAAGAACTAGCAACCGCTGGAAACCTAGAAGGAGACCAAGCAAGCTTGAAAGGAAAACTAAAAACATATCAAATCAAGAAGAAACTCAGCCAATACATAAAAGAATACGTGATATGCGAAGAATGCGGAAAATCAGACACCAACCTAATCAACTTCAAAGGAGCAAAGTACAAGAGATGCGAAGCCTGCGGAGCTAGATCACCAGTAGAAGAAATATAGATAAAGGAGATCCAATGCACTGGAAAAAAGAACATGGAAAAGTACTAGCAGCCTGCGATGAAGACCTAGTAGGCAAAGAAATAAAAGAAGAAGAAAGATCAATGAAAGTGAAAGAAAGTTTCTACAAAGGAGAAAAAGTAACCACGGAACGGCTGGAGGAACTCCTACATGACTACGAGAACATAAACCTCATTGGAAAAGACACAGTGGACACAGCCAGAGACCAAGGTAAGATCGCAGAGACCAGGAAGATAAAACAGATTCCCTACGCATTAATATTCACCGTGAACAAAAAAGGATAACATGAGCAAAAACGATAACGATGAAGGAACAAAGAGGGTAAGAACCCCTAGAGACAACCAAGTCATAGGGAAAGTCATTAGACTTCACGGTGGAAAGAGAATGACAGTTCAATGCGCAGATGGAAAAAGAAGAATGTGCAGAATACCAGGAAGAAGAAATAATCTATGGGTAAAAAGAGATAACTACGTCTTGGTAGAGCCATGGGATGTTCAAAGCGATGAAAAAGGAGATATAGTCTGGAAATACAAGAAAACCAGCGTGAAATGGCTCAGGAAAAACGGGTACCTTGAAGACCTGGAATAGATTACTTTTTTACTTCTTTCTTTATTTCAAATAGAGATTTTGAAGGATTTTCCTTTGCTTTTTCAATCAATTTATCTTTCTCTTTCCCCTTACACAAAGGTAGAACCTGCTCTATGGAGGATAACTCGTAGCCTAGTTCGTTTAATTCTTCTCTTCTTCTCTTTCTCTCTCCCTTGTAAAGTTCTCCTATCTCTTCTTTTTCTTTCTTTTTCTCTTCTTCCTTTTTTCTGTATTTTTCTATTTTAGGTTTCTCTTCCTCCACTGCTCTTTCAGTGATCTCTTTAAGTTTCTCTATTTCTTGCTTAGGCAGTTGACTTAGTGTTCTCTGGTTGTAAGCTGTTTTGTCAACTACACCGGCTTCTTCAAGTAGCTTAAGGTTTTTCTTAATTTTCTTCAATTGATCTTGAGAAGGATATTCTTTTTTCTCTTTCTCTTTTTTGGTTTCCTGAAGTTTTTTGTCTCCTTTTTTACCAAGGTACTGTCTTACTGTGCTTTCTGAGATATTTACTCCTTTTTCTTTAAGTTTCTTTTTTACTTCCATGGATACTTCTTTTTTATTTAGTTCTTCAGGTAGTTTTTCAGCGGTTTTTCTGATGAGTTTGACTTTTTCTCTTGTTTTATCTTCTCTTGATAGATTTATCTGAGATCCCTGTTGCCTTATTCTTTTTACTGTTCTTTCGCTCTTTCCTTCTAGTTGAGGTAATTCTCTTGTGAGTTTAGAGATAGATTTATCCGCACCTTCTTTTTCTTTGTATCCTGAGACTCCTTCTTCCATGTATTTCTCTCTTATCTCTGGCACCTCTTCCAGTAGGGTTCTATACAGTCCTTCTATCTTTTTATGTTCTTTTCTAGCTGCCTCGCTATATTTGTCTCTTCTTTCCTTTAATTGCTTCTCTGAAAGATGGTTCACTCCTCCTCTTTTATCTTCTTTCTTTTTCTTTTGCTTTTTAGCCATTTAACCACTAACTCCTTAATTCACCTAGCAGGTTAAGTGAAGAGCTGCTACTACGTCTTTGTCTTCTTTGACTTTCTTGTTGAATATATGAGTGGCTTTCCTGGTTTTCTGAGATATTAATTCAATTCCTTTCTTCTCTAGATCTCTCCTTGTCTCAGGTAGTACTCTTATTCTTCCGTAGGCTCCTTTACCTATGATTAAGATGTCGGGAGGATCTTCGAGAAGGGGCTCTAGATCTTCTTTATGTAGGGAATGACCTTCTTTCCTCCACGAATCTTCCTCCACGTGATCGGGGTATAGGATAAGGTCATCGGTGTAGCTTTCGCCATCTACGG
>CAYLXZ010000016.1:0-3177 GCA_964388265.1 Microcaldota archaeon
ACGCAGGCAGAAAAACAGTAACATCAGGCGACATCAAACTAGCATCAAGACAACTCTAAAAGGGTTAAACACTCGGTTGCGTCGACACAACTGAGCTAAACCCCCTTCTTTTTTCTATCTTTTCTCTCTCTACAAACAGATTCTAAAACTACACCCCCCATTCTTTTTATACCCAGGCAACCTAACAATTATAAGAATCACTCGAGTTGATTTAAAACCATGAACCCAATCAAAGGAAAACACATCGGATTAATACCAGACGGAAACCGACGCTGGGCCAAAGAGAACAACAAAGAACCATGGGAAGGGCACAAGAAAGGATCAGAAGTACTAGATAACTTCATAGACTGGGCCATAGTAGAAAATGATGCCGAAGAAGTAACTGTTTACTCCTTATCCACCCAAAACCTCATCAAAAGACCTTCCGAAGAAGTAAAATTCCTCGTAGAGTTATACAGAAGAAAATTCAAAGCACTATCCGAAGAAGAAAGAGTCGAAGACTCTATCAGGATAAAATTCCCAGGAGATCTATCCAGTTTACCTAACACGCTTAAAAAAACCTTGAAACAAGTTCAAGAAAAAACCAAGGACAATAGAGACCACGTCATAAACTTCCTAGTACCCTATGGAGGAAGAGAAGAAATAACCAGGGCCATGAAGAAAATAGCCAAAGATGTAAAAAACAAAGCTCTTAACGCCAAGGAGGTGACCGAAGAAAAGATCCAGGAAAACCTAAGAGTAAAAGACGATGTTGATCTAGTAATAAGAACAACTGAAAAAAGATTAAGCAACTTCCTACCATGGCAAGCCACCTACTCCGAACTATTCTTCATAGACAAATACTGGCCAGAACTAACCGAAGAAGACTTCGAAGAAATCAAGAAAGAGTTCGCAGCTAGAAAAAGAACATACGGAGAATAACTAAAAGTTTTCCACTTTCCTCAAGATCTCTTCAAAACTCTTCCCTACATGTACCTCTTTTCTACGTGACTTCTTACCTTTCAAGATATCCAATTCTGATTTATCTACATCTAAAGAACTGGAAAGCAGTTTCAATAACTCTCTATTAGCCTTACCTCTCTGAGGACTATACTCCAGATCCACCTTCAAGTAACCACCTTCAAAGTCCTTTATTCCAGCTTTATCGGAGCCCGGATTCACCTTAACTCTTATAACCGTCCCTCTATCCGTATCTTTAACTTTGAATTTATTCGAAAGATCAATAGTACCCGTGTTAATCACCTATTCAGTCAACAGAAGTTGAAAGTAGAGGGGACTTTCCCAAAAGAGTTAAAATAATTCGAGGTTTAAATAGATAAGATGATAGATATGATTGAGAAAGAGAAGGCTCGGGAAATGGTTAAAGACAAAGTAGATACAGGTAACCTACGTAAACACATGTACGCGGTTTCAGCAATCATGGAGAAACTAGCCGAGGAACTAGGTAAAGATCAGGAGAAATGGAGCAGGGTAGGTTTGCTCCATGATATAGACTACGAGGAAACCAAGGATAACCACGAGGAACATGCCCTGAGATCGGCTGAAATGCTCGAGGGAAAACTACCAGAGGATGCATTGAGAGCTATAAAAGCACATAACCACAAACACACAGAAGTAGAGCCAGATTCCGATCTAGCCAATGCATTGATAGCTGCTGATGCAATATCAGGGTTAATCGTAGCCACCGCTCTAGTAATGCCGAACAGCAAGATAGAAGAAGCTAGAGTCGAGTCAGTTCTAAAGAAGTTCGATGACTCCTCATTCGCAAAAAACATAGACAGAGACCGAGTAATGTACTGCGAGGAACTGGGTTTGAGCAAAAAACAATTTGTAGAGATAAGTTTAGAGGCTTTGAAAGGTATAAAAGACGAACTAGGGCTATAGTAGACCCTCAGAAAAAACCAAACCTATTTATAAATTATTATTATTATTATTATACAGTTCCAGAGGTGATATCTATAAATAAGATACTGAAATACATCATGGCTGTATCAATTGTACTAATTGCTTTTTCTATAGTGGTGAACGCGACTACAGAGATATCTAACTGTACTGAACTACAAGACATGTCTTCGAGTGGGGACTACTACTTAACCCAGGACATAAACTGCAGTGATACTGTGAACTGGAACTATAATTGTTCGGGGAATGGAATTTACTGTGGATTTAACCCAATAGGAGACGAAGATAATGAGTTTACTGGTTCGTTTAATGGTAGTGGTTATGTTGTGAGTGATCTATATATTAATAGAGAGAGTGAAGATAATATCGGTTTGTTTGGGTCTACTGAGGGTTCTCTTATTAGTAATATAGGGCTAATCGATGTTAATATAACAGGAGGGGTCAGTACCACGGGCAAGGTAGGTAGTCTAGTCGGGGAAAATTGGGATCATGCTAAAGTTGTAAATAGTTACTCTACCGGCTCGGTGAAATCAGATACCAGGGCAGTGGGGGGTTTAATCGGATACCATTTTTACTATAGTGTCGTAGAAAATTCTTATTCTACAGCTTCAGCTTCTAGCAACGATGGTCAAGTTGGTGGTTTAGTCGGGTATAGTGATGGTAATGTTTCTGAGTGTTATGCTACTGGCTCTGTGTCAGGAGCTTGGGATGTGGGGGTCTTAGTTGGAAGGAATGATGGATACATCGGATACAGTTACTCCACAGGTAATTTCATAGGCGATCAATCAGGCACGGTCGAGGGATCAGGATCGAGAACTGTAGAAGAGATGATCTGGGAATATAGCAATACTTATGATGGATGGAACATGGAACCATATGAATCTCACGCCAACGAAACATGGAAAAGCGGAGACCACGAACTTGTACAAGATCACGAAGGCAATACAGGATACCCAGCACTGCACTTTCAAGAAATAAAGTACAATCTAACAGTATATATAGATGGAGAAGGCTCAACCACCCCAGAACCAGGAACACACACTTATGTAAGAGAAACTGAAGTAAATCTAACAGCAGCACCAGACGCAGACTATGAATTTACAGAATGGACAGGGGATACAGCGGGAATAGCTAACACAAGCTCCCCAAACACCACAATAACCATGAACAACAACTACAACATCACAGCAAACTTCCAAGAAGCAGGAGTAGAACAAGTAACAGCAAAACCAACAACCGCACCAGCACTAAACCCAACACTAGTAATAATCCTAT
>CAYLXZ010000016.1:3187-14915 GCA_964388265.1 Microcaldota archaeon
GAATCACAGGAACCGTAGCAAAAGACACAAAAGAACAAGAAATAACAGTAATCCGCCCAGACACAGTAACCACAACCGCACCAGGGCTAAATCCAACACTAGTAATAATGCTTTTCTTCGGAGCAATAACTCTTTATCTATTTAAAGAAATTGATTAAAAGTTAATCTAGCTCCACATCTTTTGAGCTAGTTCGCCTTCATACATGTACTGATCCAGTTTATCCTCTGCTTTGTCTCTTTTTCTCTGGTGTCCCTTTAGGAATTCTTGGAGTTTTTCTATGGCTATCTGTTTGAGTTCTCCTGTGAGCAGTTCACCGGATTCGTATTCTCTTCTTATTCTCTCGATCTCTTTATCGTCATCTTCAAGTAGGATGTATAGCCATTGGAACGCTGTGTCCACGTCTGGGTTTCCTCCTTTCTTTCTATGTTCTTCTGCTGATGTTTGTCCTCCTGAGTAAGCGTATTTATTTATCTTTTTTGGAATTTCATCTATATCTTCATCTAGGAACACTGTAGATGATGGTTCTGAGGAACTCATCTTTCCTGCAGGCCCTTTTAATCCAGGTAGGAACTTGCTTTGGATAGCTGCTGTTTTTTTATAACCTAGCTTTTGAGCTATGTCTCTTTGAACTCTCCAGTAGGGATCTTGGTCAATGGCGGATGGTATGAGGCATCTTTTCTCTTCGAATAAAGAGGGAACTATCTGCATGGCGGGGTAGAATATGCTTCCGATGTTCGAGCTGTTTTCAAATCCAAACACTGCTTTTACTTGGGAATAGGTTATTTTGTCAGCTACCTTGGCTGCTTTCTTGTACATGTGGCCCGCGTACTCTGAGTTTTTGAATATGAATGTTTTATCAGGGTCAAAGCCCGCTGCTGCTATGTCTTTTATGTTCTCTTCAACGTTATTCTGGATCTTGCTCCAACCCAGATCTTTGAACCAGTATTCTTCATCGTCTGTGATCTGTATATAGAGGTTTACGTCGAATTTATCCTGAAGCCATTTTGTGAATAGCATGGGGATCAGGTGTCCGATATGCATCTTGTTGGATGGACCCATCCCTGTGTAGAGGAAGAATCCTTCTCCGGACTCATGTTCATCTAAGATTTTATCTAGGTCTCTATGTGAATAAAAGTACTTTCTTCTTAGAAGCTGATGGAGGTCTCCTGTGTGTTCCTGAATTCGATTAAGTAACTCTTCATCTATTGGGCTGGTTCCGAATTTTTCCACGAGTCTATTGAAGTTCACTTCTCCTTCAACTTCCCATGGAGTTACTTTGAATGTACCTTCATCTTCACTCATCTTGATCCTGGGATTTTAAGTGACCGAGTTTATTAAAGTCTTCTCCTACCCAGAGGTATTTATATTTACTTTCCTTAAATTTAGATGATACAATGGCTGAATATAAAGTGAAAGGAGAGGAAGAGGAGTTCGTTGTCGAGCTCCCTGAACTCGTGGATGAAAGAACCAAGGAAGTTATTGACAAGACTTTGAAGAAATGTGTGGAACCTGAAAAACAAGAGAAAGTTATGAACGCTTTCAACAGAGTTATCTCACAGACAAACTCCATCGTGGATAACCTTAAAGAAGATGAAAGGTACGATGAGAAACTAGAAGAGGATATAAGGAGATTCGTGGGCATAGAGATAAAGAAAGGGTTCGACATAGGTAAACTAACTATCCAGCCCGAAGAAGTAGAGACAGTGCACGAAGCAATAGGTGAAAAGATGGAGTATGAGGGAAAAGTGATCGAGGACCTGCCTGAAGAACTCCAGGAGTTCTCCAGATACATATTCGGTTGCCTAGAGCTAGGTAGAATATCATTCGAAAGCGGACTTACCCTAGGAATACTCATATCCATGGAAAAAGCAGACGAGTTCTACAGGGAAGAGTCCGATGGAGTCTCCTACATTCAATAAGAAGACTTGCCTTCATCTTCAAAAATATTTAAGGGGTAGAATATGGATATACAGGAAGCTCAGATGGATATACAGGAAGGCTTGAGGAAGAACATGGTTCTAGTATCCGGTCCCTGTGTAGTGAAGTACCAGGGAAGAGCCGGGTCAAAACTAGCAGAAGGAGAAAGACTGATTCTGATTAAGAGAGATGGAACCTTTCTAGTGCACCAGAACGAAGGCTTTAAACCCGTGAACTACCAGCCACCCGGGACTATGGTATCCGTAGACATAGAAGATGAGGAATTAATTATTCGGGCTCGAAGAAAGGACCCGAGAGAATTGATAGAAGTAACCATGCCAGAGGTCAACTACGTGAAGAACATCAAGCTAAGAGATGATGAAGACATAGATATCCACGGAACCGAAAGACAGCTCGCAGACATGCTCATGGAAGACCTATCAGTAGTGGAAGAAGGAATGAAGGCACGGAACAAGGAATCTCCACTTCCACAAGGAGATGTAGATATCTTTGCTGAGGATAAAGAAGGTAAATACGTGGTTATAGAGGTGAAGAGAAAGAAAGCAAGTTTAGATGCTGTTTCTCAGTTAAAAAGGTATGTTGAGGAGACTGAAAAGAGAAAAGATAAGGAGACTCGGGGGATACTCTGTGCTCCTGGAATATCAAGCAAAGCCAGGAAACACCTTGAGGACTCGGGGCTTGAGTTCAGTGAACTTGACTTCGAGATAATGGGCCACGATGAAACTGAGATAAAAGGACTCACGGAAACGCAGAAAGGATTAAACGAATTTCAATGAATTCATTCATATCCAGCTCCGGATAAATCCAAAGGTTTTTATTAACCATCTTCATTCTACGTATAGGTGATACCATGCCAGAAGAACCTGAAGAAATAGAAGAAAAGAAAGAAGAATTGAAAGAGACGGATACAGAGGAACTACCACTTCCCAATGCCACAGTAGTAAGGCTGATGAAGGATAACCTATCCGAAGACAAGATGATAAAAAAAGAAGTCAAGGTAGCGATGAACAAGTTCCTAGGAGAAGTAATAAAAGACATAGCAACCCGGCTAGATGAATTCCCATATGCCACAGTAGACTACTCCATGTTCAGAGAAGCAATAAAGCCATTCAAACAAGCGAAAGAGATCGGAGAAGAAAAAGATAGGCTACACACACATCTAGATAAAATAATCAGCGACTGCAGGTCAGTGCAAAGAGATCTAGAAAGAAAGTTCGAAGAACCAAAGACCTCGGGAAGAGAAGTAGAACTATAAAAACCTAGACAGGGAGGGCTTCAGACCCTTCCTTAACCAATGTCTTTGTTTCCTTTTCCTTAACTTCCCCTGTTTCAGCGTCCAGATCCACTCTATGTAGTTCAAGTGATTTCCCTATCATGTTAACTTCCCAAGTCTCCTTACCTTTTGTCTTAAGATTCACAAGAACCTGGTTAACTCCAGGCGAACCATCTTCCAACTCCTCTTTTGCTTTATCTACTGCTTCTTTCGCAGTTAATTTAACTTTATCCAGATTTATCTCTTTGGTTGAAGGATCCATTGGCTCAGCCGATTCTTTGAAGTTGAATTCGTCCTCTCCCTTCATTATTCCTTGTACTACTTCTTCTTTATCCGGATTATAGAAGGTGATTATCCATCTTTTTAACTGTCCTTTCTTCATGTCCATTACTCCGATACCTGCATTCAGGTAATAGCCTTCTTCAACTGCGTCTTTGATCTCTTTTTCTTCTTTAACTTTCTCTAGAGCTTCCTTAAATCCAATCATTTCATTCACCTCTCTGTTACTTATATATTTAACACGGGAAGAATTTAATAATATGGGTGTAATTCTTGGAATCGGAATCAGTGGAGAAGAGGAAGTACATCTCAACACTGTCAAGGTACTTCTTTGAACTACCTGGGCTAAAGAAGACAATTGTGCTCTCTCTTTTAACAGGGATAGTTCCAGGTATCCTGGGCTACATCTTCCTCAAAACTCCATCTACGGGGATTGAACCTATTTTGTACGGCTCGATGATGGGTTTGTTCTTTATATGGCTCCCTGGGATAATCTCTGGGATTTTAACCACTGCCATATCCACTGAAACACCTAGAACACTTACTTTAAGAAGATCAATCAATTTATCCTTCTTCAGCATGATTATACTATCTGGATTCTACGTAGTAGGATCCATGCTTCCTCAAACATTTCCATTGAATTTCCTGAATCTATTAATATACGGATACGTGGTTATATTCATCTTAAGAGCCCTCTCCATAAAGATAACTCATCCTTACACCAACATCGAGGTCTTTGGACTTGGATTGATCCATCCATTAACCGGATACATATTCATTTACCTATCAAGCTACCTAACATTCTTGGTTACGCCAATTCCTCTCTACATACCCTTCACCTCTCTATTGATTAAGTTTTCACTGAGCTTAGTTATCCTCTCAGCTGGAGTGATCTTCTTCTTCGCAGTGATCAATGCTCCGATGAAAAGAAACTTTGGAGTAACCACACTCGAAGTATCTCGCTCCGTACTGAACTACTGGCTCGATGGATCAATGGATATAGAAGGATTATTCACCGAGATGAGTGAAAAGAAAGACACCCAAGCAAATGCCTTGGCATTCAGAAGAAAGAAAGATGAATCCATTAAATCAATCTTTGTAGTACCTTACCTACATCCAGGGCCATTCAAAGGCGTGGGAGGAGGTAAACTAACCGAAGTATTCACAAAAGACCTAGAAGAAGAACTAGAAACCACTGTATTGCTCCCTCATAGTTCTTCAACCCACGACTTGAATCCAGCTGACCTTGAGTCAGTTCAATCTGCCTCAAACCAAATCAAAGAGACCTTAAATCAAGAGATAGATAACTTGGACTATAGTTCCCAGGCCAGTTCCTCCATCCGTGTAGAGAACAGCGATGTCAAGATCCTGGGACAGGTGCTCGGAGACACAGCACTAACCGTTTCAACCTTCTCACCAAAGGAAACTGATGACCTAGACACCTCCATGGGCCTAGCTATAGAGAACAAGCTTAAAAACAGCTTCCAGAACGGTATCCATGTGGACGCACATAACTGCTATGATCCAAGGCAGAAATCCATCAAATCTGGAGATACAAAGTCATATAACCTCTTAGAATCCAGTGAAGAAGCAAGAGATCAGCTGGAGAGCCTGGAGAAACATGAAATGAAACTAGGAATAGGAATAGATAAAGACCCTGGCTTTGGAGAAGAAGAGATAGGTTACTCTGGAATAAGAACCGCTTTAATAGAAGTTAACGGTCATATAACCGCCTATATACTGGTAGGTGGAAACAACGTTTTCCCAGGACTCAGAGAAAAAGTAATAGAAGAAGTGAAAAACATAGGAATAGACAACGTGGAGCTCATGACAACGGACTCCCATGAAGTCAATAACCTGAGCTCGGGTGAAACTCCAGTAGGAACAACCATAAACCATAAAGAGATAATAGAAAAAATCAAGCGAACAGTAGAAAAAGCAATAAAGGACAAAGAGCCAGTCCAATGTGGTTCAGTATCTATAGACATAAAGGATGTAAACGTGCTAGGTAAAGATCTAGTTCCAACCGTGAACTCCACGATAGCCGTCACGAAGAAAGTAGGACCTGTAATACTCATATTCTCACTTATACTATCCCTGGCCGCAGTAACAGTATGAGTAAAAAACCCTGAAAAACTCCTTTCTGAATTAACTCTCTGGAAACAATAAATCTTATAAAATAATCTTCCTTTCAAAACTTAAGATGAATAAACTATACCTAGACATAGAGACCACTGGACTCGACAGAGAGAACCATAAAGTAACCGTGGTAGGAGCCTACGACGGAGACGAAGTATACCAACTTATAAGAGATAAAGATCTCTGCCAAGAAAACATAAGGAACCTTCTGGAAGAAGCTAATGAAGTCGTAACCTTCAATGGAAAAAGATTCGACATTCCCTTCCTAGAACACAACTACGAGGTCTCCTGCGAATTCAAACACAAAGACTTGATGTACCTTGGATGGAAACTAGACTGGTACGGGGGACTGAAGAAGATAGAGAAGAAACTAGGAATAGACAGAGGATCCGGGGTCACAGATGGAAAAGAAGCAGTAAAGCTATGGAAGAAATATAAAGAAAGAAACCATAATGAATCACTGAAGAAACTGCTTAAATATAATAGAGAGGATGTCATCAACCTAACCAAGATAGAGAAAAAGATGGAGGAAAGAATATAATGAGAGCATACAAAGCAATAGTAGCGTTAATCGCTCTAGGAATGCTATTCGGAATCTACTTCACAGTAAAAGAGATAACACCAAAGTCAGAAGAAGATGGAGTAACTCAAAGAGTAATGGAATGCTATCAGGCTGCCCTGGACTGTAAAGAAGACTTAAGCTATTGCTCCAGCTGCTACGAGTACTGTCAAGACAAAGAAGGAAAAAATATAGTGAACAATTCTCTCGATTACTGTGTGAAAGGTGAAGCGCAGGAGATAATAGATACAGCTAAGAACAGTTCTAGCTAAACCTTTTTATTAATCTCCCACACCCTCTCCAGGACAGTTAGTATAGCGAAACCTAGCAAGAAGATTATCCCATAGTACAAGAAGCCTGGTTTAAACACTCCTATAATAACCAGTGCAGCTAGGGAAGCTGTTCTCGGGAACCTGCCCAAGATACCCTTGTAAAGTCTTTTTCCGAGCACGGCTTGAGACTGAGTTCCAAGATAAGAAATCATGAGAATAACTATGGCTGTAATTAAACCAATCTTGGTGTTCACGTAGCTAGATAGGGCTATTCCTCCGAACATACACATGTCAACTATCCTGTCAGCCACGTGATCGAACACGTCACCTGCCTTGGTTGTTCTCCCTATAGATTTAGCTATTTCACCGTCGAGCAGATCCAAGAAACCGCTCAAGATAAGTAGAATCACCCCAAGAACTAGGTAATCTAGAGCAAATAATACACCTGAAGCTACTCCTGATAATAGAGAGTTCAGGGTCACGTAATTAGGGTTAACATTAAATATGAATGGTTTTAAGATCTTTGTTCTGTACTTCTTGAGGTTCATGATTTCCTACCTCCTAGGTAGATGACTGAAGAAAGTTTCTTGAAAGGAAACATCTTTCCAATTGTTCGATCTATCTTGCTGTAAGATTTTGGTATTGAAGAAGGAGTGAATCTATAGAGCCCGTAGGGACATAAGAAATCTCTCTTCACCTGTATGTTATAGAAATCATTTTTAACAAGTAGCTTCTTCAATTTTCTTTTTCTACGGAGCGTGCTATCCATACTTAAGAATTTATTGTAGAGTATTCTAGCGCTCCATAGGTTGAAGAAATCAAAGAGAACTCTATCATTCGTTAACCTTTCCATCTCCTTGAATAATGCTCGTGGATCATCTATAACATGGAAAACTCTTAATGAAGTCACTATATCGAACTCTTCGTCATCGTAGTCCGTGTTCTTCGCGTCCCCCTGCACGAACTCGATGTTGTCTTTCACTCCCCTTTCTTCAGCTTTCTTTTCTCCTTCTCCGAGCATTTCGCTTGATATATCCAGAGCTGTTACTTCAGCTCCTTTAGATGCGAACTCCACGGAGTACCTGCAGGTTCCTGCTCCTAAATCCATTATTTTCTTTCCTTCAATATCCCCGAGCATATTCAGAACGTTGTTCTTCTCTCTCCGGTTTATTATTCTTCCACCTAGTCCTGTGAATCTCTTGTCATCGTAGGTGGATGCTATCTCCTTTTCTTTGTAGAATTTTCCCATTTAATCACTATTGTTCCAGCCAGAAGGTAGATGTCTTCTCCATGTGTTCCTTGATTTCTTCTTCACTGGCGGTTGGTAGATCTGTTTCTTTAAACGAGAACTTTCTTTTAAAGTCTTTCCATGTCTCTTCAGGATCGGAGTCAAAGCAAATGAAAACTGCTTTCTCATCTTTTACTTTAGCTTCCTTGATAGCGTCCTTTATCTGTCTCTTTCCGGTTAAATGAAGCAGTAGACCTATCTTCGGAACATGACTGATGTTTCTATCTTGCTCGTACGCTTTCTCCGTTGACTTAACCGCGTGTTCCACATTCTTCCTGGAGGTAACCAGGTCTCTGGACACCACCTGGGTTTTCTCATGGTTATCTATGAATTCAACTAGTTCATCTTCCTTGAACTCATCCAACTCAAAGGATTTGACAATCATGTTAAACTTAAACACAGAGTATAATAAGTAACTGGAGGTTTCCCTGAATACCAAGAGGCTTTAAAGGAAGATGAGGATAAGATTCATGGAAACACAGTAAAAGAGGTGAAATCAATGAGCATTACACATGGTCCTAAAGAAGCTTTAAACAAGAGAAACAAGAAAAAATACGAACTGGGCTCCGAACCCACAGAAACTAAAGTAAGCGTGAAAGATAAGAGAAAGAAAGAGAAAAGAAGAGGCGGAAACACAAAGACAAGATTAACCCAAGCCTCCAAAGTCAACCTACTCGACAAAGAAGAAGGAGAATACACAGTAACGGAGATAGACGGAGTTAAAGAAAACCCAGCGAATAGAAACTACGCTAGAGAAAACGTAGTAACAAAAGGAACTGTAATTGAAACTCCAGAAGGAGAAGCACGAGTAACCAGTAGACCAGGCCAAGACGGAGTAGTGAACGCGGTTCTAATACAAGAAAAATAACCGCCTGTAACTCTTTCTTCCTACGCAGATACTTCAGTCCACTATAGATTTTTTTCTCGTTATCTATTAAACTACCTACAATAGATTTAGTAACAACCTGATCACTGCTAACACGATTAGGATGTATCCAATGATCTTAGCAAAACCAGAACCCACAATGAGTATTATACCAAGTATTATAAGGAAAGCTGGGCTCGTGCTGGTTAAAAAGTTCGAAACATCATTCACCAACCCATTTCCATCTCCCTCAGTTTCATTCCCACTCTCACCTATCATTCCAGATTCATTAATCGCACTAAATCCCATACCGGTCAACATCAAGGTAAGTCCGAGTACTAGAGCAATTTTTCTTATTGTTCTCATAGTGATCTCAAGTAAAAGAAAGAGAAAGACATTTATAAATCTACCGGAATATAGGTTTCAATGAAGAGAAGATTCTCTTCTTCCCAAGAGCCACTTAAATCTAGAGGAGCCAATTAACTTTCTTTCCTTTGGGAGATTTCAGCACTCCCCTTCTCAGCTTTAATCTTTTCCTACAACGTTACTCATGGCTTTCTTGGTGCCAGCTCCAATTCCTGCTCTTGGACTTGTCTTAGATCTCTTGAGCAGTCCCTGAGTCTGGTCAGTTCTTCTTTTCTGCATCACATCGCCCACGTTCATTATGGATATCTTCATAGCTTCACCTCCAGTTTCACGGGTTAGTAATCAACTGTAGATATAAAAACACAGAGGGTTTTTAATACTTACGATGGATCGAGTTGTGATAGCTCTAGGTGGAAATACCCTTGTGGAAGCCGGGGAAAACAGTGGTGAAGAGAGACAGCTGCAAAGGCTCCAGGAGACAATGGATAACCTCAAAGAGATCATTAGAAATAACTCAACGGTTTTAACTCATGGGAACGGCCCGCAGGTAGGTAATCTACTTATCCAGCAAGATAAAGGAAAAGAAGAAGTTCCTCCTCTATCTCTAGATACCTGTGTGGCTATGACCCAGGGACAGATCGGTTACTATATAGAGAGATCCACGGATGTGAACACGGTAGCAGTTAACACCCAGGTAGAGGTGGACCCAGAGGACCCGGCGTTCGAAGACTCTTCCAAGCCAATCGGACCTTATTACGAGGAGAAACCAGAGAAAGAAGAAAAAGAGTTCGTGGAGGAGCCCGAAGGATGGCGGAGAGTTGTTCCATCACCGGAGCCAAAGAAGATAATAGAGATAAAAGAGATAAAATCATTGCTCGAAAGAGGTTTTAATATCGTTGCCTGTGGAGGCGGAGGGATTCCAGTAAAAAGAGAAAGTGAAAGAAGATTCAAGGGAATCGAAGCCGTGGTAGATAAGGATAAAGCCTCTGCTCTTCTCGGAGACCAGCTAAACGCGGATAAGCTCTACATAATAACGGATGTGCCCTATGTCTACAGGGACTACGGCACGGAGAACCAGGAGAGGATAGAGAACATGCATCCAGCGGAGGCTCGTGAACTAATAGAGGAAAATGAGTTCGAAGAAGGTTCCATGAAACCCAAGATAGAGTCAGTGATCCGGTTCCTCTCCTCAGGCGGAGAAAAAGCAGTGATAACAGATATAGAGAACGCGGAAGATATAAATAAGGATAAAGGAACCATTATAAAGAAATAGTTCGGTATAGGAAAGAAACCTTAAACCACAAATGACAAAACTACATAGGGGAATGAAATGGATAACCTTATAGACATAAGAAAAATGAATAGAAAGGAAATTTTAAATCTCTTTGAGAAAACTGAGAAAGAAAGATACAGAAAGACAGATAAACTAGATAAGAAAACGCTAGGAATGATATTCGAGAAATCCAGCACAAGAACAAGAATAAGCTTCGAAGAAGGAATGAACCAACTGGGTGGAAACTCGATATTCCTATCAAAGCAAGATACACAGCTAGGAAGAGGAGAACCAATAAAAGACACAGGAAGAGTGCTAACAAGATACCTAGATGGAGTGATGGCGCGTCTACACGGACACGAAGCAATGGAAGAACTTGAAAAACACTCCGATGTACCTGTGATAAATGGATTAACGGATAAACTGCATCCATGCCAGGCACTCACCGACTACTACACCATCTGGAGAAAGAAAGATCTAGATGCAAACGTGGTTTTCCTAGGTGATGGAGGAGACAACGTCTGCCACTCACTCATAAACACAGCCACAGTTCTAGATAAAGAAATAACTATATCCTGTCCCTCCCAACACACTCCTGAAGTAGACGGAAACTATCAGGTCATCGAAGACCCAGAAAAAGCCGTGGAAAACGCCGATGTAATCTACACGGACGTATGGGTGAGCATGGGAGAAAAAGGAAAAAAGAAAAAGATATTCGAACCATACCAAGTTAACAAAGAACTAATGTCAAAACCTAGAAGTAACTCGATCTTCATGCATTGCCTACCAGCGCACAGAGGAGAAGAAGTAACTGATGAAGTCGTGGAAAGTTCCAGATCCGTAGTGTTCGATCAAGCGGAGAACAGACTTCACTTGCAGAAAGCCCTGTTACTGGAACTCATTGAATGAAAGAAGGAAAAAACCTCCTACTTGGCCAGGTTCACATAACAAATACAGCTGTTATAATCGCAGTGCCTGAGACTATGAGCAGAAGATCTCTCGTGTCAATATCCATGTTTATCACTCTCTTCATTATATAGAATCAAGTAATCTCTTGCGACTTTTGTGTAGAGAACTATTTATAAAGGTAACCCGTATCCAGACAGATTCTCCTCTTTTCAAGAAGCCATAAAGAAACTTTTATAAACCATTAAAAAGACAATATACAATACGTAAAACACCCTTACAGCACCATCATGCAAGCACAGAAAAACCCTTGCAAAGAAACATCACCCCCTTATTGACAGCACGTCATTCACAAAGCAGTTAGTCACTCACATTAATATATTCACAAATGAAGGTTTGAACAAGCCTTCCCAGGGCCTCAAACCTGAAGTTGGCTCATAGATAGGGAAATGCCTCTGTTATTATACCCGCATACCTGACAGTGGTCGTCAATACCAGTTGATCCTACTGGAGGGTACCGCTATTGAAGTCCGATTAAGTCATGCAAGTCAGAGAGCTTTGGCTCTCGG
>CAYLXZ010000017.1:0-13642 GCA_964388265.1 Microcaldota archaeon
TGTGTTTGTCGTCTTCATGAGGTCTGTGGATATTCACTTTGCCTGTTTCTTTGTCTAGGGTTGCTTTTCTTTCTTCTACTTCATTCTTCTCTTTCTCTATGTTTTTTTCAACTTCTTTCTGGGTTTGTTTTTGTACCATCTCTTTCACCTAAGCTCTAACTAATGGAGAACTCTTAGTAGTAAGAGACATTTACCTTATAAAAAATTATGCCAAGGGAGAAATTTCTAATCTTTTCATTCCTGTCCCTGGGCGTATTCCACTAGAGAAGTTAATGCGTCCACTGCTCTGTGCGGAGTGTTGAATACGGGTACTCCTCCGTTCTCAAGTTCCCTCTTCATTTTCTGCACTAGTTCTCCCCCTGCTGTGCATACTATTATGGGTTTATCCGACTCTTTATTGAAGTCTAGAACCGGTTCTATTGCTTTTTCATTCATTGGAACGGTCTGGAATAGCTGGATGCATAGAACCGCATCTATAGTTTCCTCTTCTCTAACTATTTCCAGCGCTTTCCTGTAGCTATCGGGATCCGCATCTCCCATTAAGTCAAGTGGGTTATTGGGCTCCCCGTAGTCAGGGATCACTTTGTCTAGTTTTTCTCTGAGTCCCGGTGTTAGTTCCATGAGTTCAAGACCTTGGTTTATTACTTCGTCCGTTGATAGCACTCCGAATCCTCCGCCGTTCGTTATGACTAGGACTTTCTTTCCATCTGGTAAAGGTTGTTTTTCGAATGCTTCGGCGTAGTCCAGCAAATCCATCATGTTCCTCGCCTCTACTATGTTCGTCTGTTTGAATGCCGCGCTGTATACTTCTGCTGACCCTGCTAGGCTCCCGGTGTGGCTGGATACTGCTTTAGATCCTTCATTGGTTTTACCTGCCTTTAGAATCACTACTGGTGTATCAGAAGTCACTTTTTCCGCTGCTTTCATTAAGTCTTGTCCGTCTTCGGTTCCCTCTAGGTATATCGCGATTACTTCGGTCTCTGGATCCTGTCCTAGGAATCTCATGAGGTCTCTTTCATCTAGGTCGACTCCGTTTCCGTAGGATATGAATCGACTCATTCCATAGTTTTCTGCGGACGCCCAGTCCACTATCACTGATCCAACTGCTCCTGATTGGCTGATTATCCCTACCTTTCCTTTCTTCGGTACTCCTAGTTTTTCAGGAGGTAAGAACAGGGTGTCTAGGCCTGTGATGTTGTCGAGTATCCCTAGGCAGTTTGGGCCTATTACTCTTATGTCTGTTTCTCTGGCTTTTTCCTTTACTTTGTTTTCTAGTTGGTTTTTTCCTATTTCTGAGAATCCGCTGGTGATTATTATGGCTCCTTTGGCTCCTGCTTCTCCGGATTCCTGTATTACTTTTGGAACTATCTTGGCTGGAACCGTGACCACGGTTAAGTCAACTTGGCTAGGTATGTCTTTAACTGAATCATAGGCTTTTTCCCCATTTACCTCATCTGCATGGGGGTTAACTGGATATACATCCGTCTCCGCGGATTCTTTGAGTGTTTTGTAGACTGAGTTCCCTATTTTTCCTTTTTCTCGGCTTGCTCCTATTACTGCTATTCCTTCTGGGTCGAATATTGGCTCCAGGTCTCTGTATGTGTCTTTTTCAGTCATCTTGCTCCTCCTTTAGTATTCTTAGGTCGACTGCGTAGGCGTTTTTGGGGTTGACTATGGTTGGATTTAGGTCCATTTCACGTATATCTGGGTTTTCTTTCATTAACTTGCTTACTTGGTGTAGGGTGTTGGTGAGTTCTTTGATTGCAACCGGTTCTTCTCCTCTCACTCCGGTTAGTAGAGGATATGCTTTTATTTCTTTCATCATTTTTCGAGCTTCTTCCTTGTCTATTGGAGCTACTCGTAGGGATGTGTCTTCGAATATCTCCACGAATATTCCGCCAAGTCCGAATAGTACTACTGGTCCGAACTGTGGGTCTCTTTTTCCTCCGATTATCACTTCTTTGCCTTTTAATTGTTTCTGTATTACTGCTCCGTGGAACTCGGCGTCTTCGGATTCAGCTTGTTTCTTCATCTGGTTAAAGGCTTTCTTCACTTCCTTCTCAGTATCTAGGTTGGTTTTTACGTATCCTCTGTCGCTTTTGTGTATCACGTCAGGTGAATCTACCTTCATCACGACAGGTAGACCTATCTCTCTGGCTTTATTAACTGCTTGTTCCGCTTTATCCACGTGGCTGGATTTAACTGTGTTTACACCGTAGGATTCAAGCAGCTCCTCGGCTTCCTTGTACTTCATCTTCTTCATTGTATCTATCTAAATACAGGGACTTCGATTATATAAATGTGGAGACCTTTACATAAACAAGAGAAAAAGGTGATCTCATGGACTTAACTTTCCTAGGTGGAACACAGGAAGTTGGAAGATCAGCTGTACTAGTGGAGCAAGAGAAGAAGAGAACTCTTCTGGACTACGGGATAAGAGTAGATAAGAAACCAGGACTACCACTACCAGTTCAAGGTTTCCTAGATGAAGTTATAATCACTCACGCTCACCTAGATCACAGCGGAGCAGCTCCCTTACTTTATAAAGTAGGTGAACCAAAGACCTACGTGACTCCACCAACAGTTCCATTAATAAAACTACTCGTGGAAGACTCAATCAAGATAAGGGAGATGGAGGACCTAGAGAAGATCTTCACAGAACAACACTTAAAGAGAATGCTCAGAAACACCGAGAAACTCGGATACTCACAAGAGAAGAAGATAGGTAAAGACATGAAGTTCAGGTTCGAGAACGCAGGACACATACTAGGAGCAGCCACAGTCAAGCTCGAAACCCCTACAGCCAACATAGTATACACAGGAGACTTCAAAACAACTGAAACAGCCCTACATACACCAGCCTATGATCAATACCAAGACGTGGATGTACTGATAACCGAGTCAACCTACGGAGACGAAGAACACCCACCCAGAGAAGAAATAGAGCAACAGTTCTACGAGTCAGTTCAGGAAACCGTTGACAAAGGAGGAATAGCTTTAATTCCAGCTTTCGCCGTGGGAAGAACCCAGGAAGTCATCACAGTGCTCCAAGAAAAAGGATTCGACGGAAAAATATGGATGGATGGAATGTCAACAGACGCTGCAGACATCATGCTCAACTACCCAGAATACATCAACAAGTTCGATGAATTCTACGAAGGAATGAAAAGAGCAGAATGGATAAGACACCATGGAATGAGGAAAAAAGCAATGGAGGAACCAGGAGCAATCGTAACCACCGCGGGGATGCTCGGAGGAGGACCCATCATACACTACTTAACTCACCTGAAGAATATTCCAGGAGAACACGGAATATACTTAACCGGGTACCAGCCAGAGAACACACCAGGAAAGAAACTACTGGAGACCGGTAGATTCCAGCACGAAGACTACGACCTGGACTTCAGCAACTATGATATAGAGTTCTACGACTTCAGCGCACATGGAGACAAACACAAACTACGTGAATTCGCAGAGAAGATGAATCCAGATGTAACATTCGTAATGCACGGAGATGAAGAGAACGCCGGAGCCCTATCCGAATGGATAAAAAACAATATGGATACAAAGGTATTCGTACCTGAGTTAAACGATGAATACACGATAGATAACTACCTGTAGGGATCGATATGCCTGGAAAATTCTGCCCAAAATGCGGAAAAGAAGACGTGGACTTCTACAAAGGACTCTGCTTCGAATGCTACCAAGAAGAACACGAATTCATAGAAGTCCCCAAAGAAATAGAGGTAACCCGTTGCAGTGAATGCGGTTACTGGAGATACAAAGGAGACTGGAAGAAACCAAAGCCAAGGCTACTGGAAAAAATAGTTAAAGACAAAGTAGATGTAGATCTAGAGCACGTTGACTACAAGGTAAAGAACCTAGAAGATAAAATAAAACTCGAAGTAAAAGGAGATATTGACAGAGAAGGATTAATGAATGTTGACAAAGAATACAAGATAAACCTGGAGTTCAACGACCAGCCATGTCCCGTTTGCCTGAAGAGAAAGAACGAGGACTTCGATGTCAAGATACAGCTAAGGAAAAACGAAGAAAACCATGATGAAGACAAATACAACCAAATCCATTCCTATATAGATAGAATGTCTTCACAGGAAATGGATAGAGATAATAGAGCTCTTTCTTTCTGGAAATCAAAGAAGAAAGTAGGTATGAACTTTTACTACGGATACAGAGAAGTGGGAAAGAGAATACTGGATAAAGTGAACAGTAAATTCAACCCAAGCGTTAAAGAAAGCACTACAAGAGCAGGTTATGATAGAGAAGGAAAGAAGAAAGTCAGATACACGTACTGTATCCGTGTCTAGAGATTTAGATTAACTGATTCCAGATAAGAAAAGATTTTATTCCACTGGGAACAAATAACTCTGAGGTGTTAACATGCAAACCGTTAGCCAGGTCCCACATTTCTGGGAAGATAAAGAAGGAAACAGCCATAGAAACATGCTGCAGATAGAAGTAGAGAACCCTAAGATGGAAGGTAACTTCCCACAGGATGGAAAAGTGATGCTGAGACTGCAGGATGAAGATTCTCAGAAAGCGTTCAAGTTAGACCCAAAGGAAGCTTTAACTGTAGGAGAAGAACTCAAGGAAGTGTCTAAAGAGCTTCTGGAGAAGAAAAGAAACCTTTGGAAAAATAAAGGAAAGAGCTAGTTAATCAAGTAGCTCTTTCTGGATTTCTTTATATATTTCCAGGACTTCTTCTGGATCTTCATCGTATTTCAAGGCCATTTCTGTTAGTTTAACTGATGTAGGGTTGAGTGCTTTGTAGATTAACTCCACTAGCTCTTGATCAACCTCGTGTTCTAGGTTAACGTTGAATTCGCCGTTAATCTTATTCACCCCCTGTAGATTCTTCTACTTTCACGGATATTCTCTTTGACACGTTTTCCTGTGGCGTAATCGCTTTTACCTCTATAGCGTAGGTGCTTCCTTCTCTAAGTCCTGTGAAGCTTACTGGGAACTGGAACTGTCTTAGTTGTCCTTTTCCTATTTGTTCTTCGTGTTCGGTATCTTTTTCCGGAAGTTTGATTTCTTCCTCTGTGTTATGGATTGGTTTAACCTGTATATCTAGGGTTTCTATGTCTCTTCCTAGAGTGTTTTGATATTCTACTACTAGGGTTCCCGAGTCGTTTGTTTGAATGGTGTTTCCTCCTTTGAAGTATAAGTTAAGGGTTGTTGGTTGTAGTGTTGGGTTTATGGCTAGGAATAGTATTGCTATTGCTGCTGCTATTGCTACTATGAATAGACAGGTTTTCTTTTTTGGGCATATTCTGGGTTTTTTCATTTATTCCACCTCTTTTTTCAGTTGGTAGTCCGGTATCTTTATGTGTCCGAGGAGCACTCCGGAGTCTAGGAATCCATGAGCGTATGATACGGCTTCGAGTGCTGTTTCGGGTTCTTTTTCTTTGTAGTACTCCGCGTCTTTGTAGTAGTCTCTTGCGAATTTTATTAGTTTTTCTCCTTTTTTATTTTTTACTTCTGCATTATCTAGGGATTCTTGGGTTATATTCATGCAGGTTTTGAGTTTTTCTTGAAGTTCATTCATCTGGTTTCTCCTCTATCTGGAACTGTTCTAGGTATTTTTCTTCTCTTTCATGTAGTTTTCCTGGTACGATGATGCTGTGTAGGGGTTTTCCGTAGTTTTCTTCCAGCATGTTCTTTACTTTACCGTACCTTATCTCTTGGTTTGGTGACCCTATTCTTGATACGGTTACTATTGGTGTTTCCTGTGTGAATACGTTTTCTTTTTTCTCTTTTTCTATTTCTAGTAGGTTCCTCATTGCTTCTTTGGGTTCTAGGTATCTTTCTTGTTTTTTGTTGATGTCTAGGAGCAGTAGTGTGTGTAGTTTTCTTTCTTTGTTTTGTTTTATTGCTTTGTAGAAGCTTTTGGGTTTGTAGTTTTCTTTCCAGAATGTTACTGTTGCTGTTTTTCCGAATTTGTATGATTGTAGTCCTGTTTCGGATACTGCGGTTTGGATGCTGGCGTTATGTATTACCTGGGTTTTTATGTTGTTTTCTTTTGCTCTGATAAGGAGGTCGGTGTGTGTTGTTGCTATCATTGGGTCTCCTGGGATGAGTAGTGCTACGTTGTTGGATTTTGCGTAGTTTATTATCTTCCCGGTTTCGAGGAAGTCTCTGTCTGCGTACTGTATCTTCTTGCCTATGTGTTCTTCGAGGTCTTTCTTTGTGGCTCCTGGGAGCTTGCTTGTGTAGTTCTCTAGGTACAGTACGTCGGCTTCTTGGGCTTTTTCAAGGCCTCTTTGGGTTATGTCTTTTTCGTCCCATAGTCCTAGGCCGATGAGGGTTAGTCTATTCATTTTAATCAATTTCTTGTTTTTAGTTCTTTTTTGAGGTTCTCTACGAATTCTTCATAATCTTTCTTTGAGATTGTTGCTCCTGCTGCTTGTGGGTGTCCTCCTCCGCTTGCGTTTATTCCTTTACATGCTGCTGGTATTGCTTTGCTGAGGTCGGGTTTTCCTCCTCTGAAGCTTATCATGTAGCTTTCTCCGTTCTCCATCCTTACGGCTATTGTGTATCCTGGGTATTTTAACCGTAGATGGCTTGCTATTATGTTTTTTATCCGTAGTTCGGTGTTTATTGGTAGTATAACTAGTTTTGCTTCTTCATCTACCTGTAGTTTTGGGTTGTTTTTTGTTTTGTTTATCTTCTGTTTCTCTGCTTTTTCTAGGATATCGTAGAGGTGCTGTGTTTCTCCGTATTTTTCTTCTTGGATTAGTATTGGGTTTTCTTGTTCTATGCTTTTCTTCACGTGCTTGAATACTTCTTTGGCTTTTGTTTTGTCGAAGTACGCTACTACGGTGACTCCTGCTACTTCTGCGAGACCCCAGTTAAGTCTTCCGCTTGGGAAGTAGAGTTCCTTTTCTTCTCCTGATAGATCTAGAGTTGGTATGCTTTGTTTTATCCTTGTGTCGGAGTGCGCTCCTATTAATGCCCATGGTTTGGTGTTTTTTTCTCCGTTCATTTTCTTGTAGAGTAGGTGGCATAGTACTGATGCTGCTGGTGGGGTTTCTTCTTGTGGGTTGATGTAGGTGCTGTTTTCTGGTTCTTCTATTCCTGGGTGGTGGTCTATTGTGAGTACTTTTTTGTCTCTTAATTCTTTATAGGTTTCTTGGTTTGGCGTGTAGTCTAGAAATATAACTGTATTGGAGTTTTTTTCTCGAACTTTCTTCATTATTTTTTCTTTGGCTTCTTTCCCTCGTGCTAGTATGAACTGTGTTGATTGTTTTTTTATTTCTTTTTCATCGAGTAGCCTTGAGATTATTGCCGCGCTTATTACTCCATCTCCATCGCTGTGGCTTACTATCAATACTTTTGAATCTTTATCTAGGTTTTCTATGAATTTTTTTCCTTTCTTCATCTTTTTATCTTGGTTTTTCAAGGTAAGGCACCTTCAAACTTTATTTATGTTTCTTTTCTTCTTTCCATTCTTGGTCTATTGGAGGTATTTCTTCAAAGATTTTCTCTAGTTTTTCTACCTCTTCCTCTATGTTCTCAATCTTTTCTTCTTTTCCTTCTACTTTATCTATCAGGTTGTCTACTTTTTCCTTGAGCTCTTTCTTGGATTCTTTAGGTAGTTTTAACCATTCTTCATAAGGTATGTTATAGATTTTGTCTCGTGCTCTTTTTTCGTATTTTTCCGCTTCTCTTTTTCTTCTTTCATCCAGAGAATCTCTCTGTTTTTTTAATCCTTCAGAAATTGACCTTAAAGCTCTTAAAATCTCTTTCCTTTCCTCTTCAGGAGCCATCTCTTCTCTTTTCCTCGCTTCTTTAAGTGTTTCTCTTTTGAGTTTCTTTAAATCTAGTTCTTTTTCTTTTTTCTTCTTCATCTTACCGTTTCTCCTTCATTCGATTCTTACTATTCGTGCTTCAGGCTCTTTCCCCTTCTCTTTTCCTCAAACTCTTTTAGACTTTTTTCTTTATTCTTTCTTCTCTTCTTTTCTTTTCTTCCATCTCTCTGTCACTCTTTCAATGCCTTTTCTATCTTTATCCATAAATTTTCTTTTAGCTTCTTTTACGTCGCTCGCGCCTTTGGTTATCGATATAGATTCCTTTATATCCTTGTTTAATTTCTTTACTCTATCTTTCAGTTTCTCGAGCTCTCCTTTTAGTTTGCTTTCTCTTTCAGCTTTTTCTATTGAATTCCTAATCCCGCTTAAATTCATTCTAGCTTTATTAAGTTCCTTAAGAGCTTCTTTTTTTGAAGAAGAAGATCTAAGGATCTCTCTAGGTTTATTAATATCTATCTGTAATTTGTTTCTTGAGCCTCTGGCTTCGGATTCTGTGCTTTTCTTCTTTTTTTCCTCTTGTTTCTTTTTCTTATTTTTGTCAAATTTCTCAAGTTTTTTCGATCTCATTTTTACACCTTCAAGGTGTTATTCTGTTTATTTTGTAGTATGTTATGTCGCCTTCTTTGTCTAGGACGGCGTATATCATTTTTTTCCGGACGTTTTGAGCTAGTCGCACGGATTTGCTTACTTCTTGTAGTGTGAAGGTGTATTCTTCTGGTATGGATTGCACTAGCCATTTGGCGTGGCCTGTTCCTGGTTTTTCTCCTCTTTCGTATACTCTGTAGTGTGATCCGAATTTGAATCCGGTTTTTACGCAGAATCCTCTGTCTCTTAGGTCTTTGAATACTGGGTATTTTCTTGGGAATTCTTCGTCTATCTCTGTGAATGTTTTTCTTAGTTCTTGTTGGGTGAGGTTTTTTCCTTCTTCGTTTTTTACTGGGAACTCTTTTCTTTTTTCTTTTAGGTAGAGTGTTTCTTCTGGTGATAGTATTAGGTTTTCTTCTTTTTCTTCTCCGTAGCCTTTTTCTTTGAGTTCCTGTATTAGTTCGGGGTCTTGGGTGTGTATTCTTTCTTCTGTGAGTAGTGGCATTGTATCTCCTGTGTTGATATATGTGGTTATGGTTAAAATGGTTAGGGGGCTAGAGAAGATTTACTTGAGGTTTTTTCTTAATCTTTCTTTTATTTCTTCTCTTCTAGTTATTGCTAGTGCGAGAATTAGTAGTGTTATCAGGGTTGTTATTATGGCTGATGGGTTTGCTAGTGTTCCTATGGCTAGTCCGGTGGCTGCTGTGGTTTCTGTTTCTTCTTCAGTTTCTTGTTCTGTTTCTATTTTCCTGGTTTTTGTTTTTGTGTCTTTGTAGTGTTCTAGTGGGATGTATCCTTGTGTTTTCATGGTTACTTGGAATGTTTCCATTGGTGCTAGTGATGTGTTCCAGGCTACTGTTGGGTCTTTGAGTATGATTTCATCTGGCTCTGGGTCGTAGTCTATTTGTTCTATGTTTTCTGCTACTTTTTTTGGTGTTTGGATTATTATTTTGAAGTGGGTTGAGTTGTCTAGTCTGTTTTCGAAGTTTAGTTTTAGTTGTGTTGTGTTTTCTTGGTGGTTGTATTGGTATAATCCGGTTACTGCTGTGTGTTCTTTTCTTCCTAGGTTGATTGAGGATGCTATGTCTTGTTCTGGTGGTTGTTCTTCTTCTCTTGTGACTGTTATTTTCTTGGTGTCGTAGTCGATGTTTCCTTTGTTGTCTTGTACTTGTAGTTTTGCTGTGTATACTCCTGTTTCTGTGTAGGTGTGGGTTGTTTGTCCGGTTTCGTTGGATTCGTAGTTCCATTCTCCGTTTCCGTTGAAGTCCCATTTGTATTTGGTTACTTCTGTGTTTAGGGTGTGTGCTTGTCCGTTGAACTGTGTTTCTTGGTTTACTTGTGTTTCTTGGTCTTTTCCTGCGTCTGCTTGGATGAATCCTTCTTTGGATTTGGTTGTTGTGAATCTCCATGTGTTGCTTTGGGTGGTGTTTTCTTGGGTATGGACTTGAATGTACCATCTGTAGGTTTTGTCTTGTTTGAGGTTTTCCCATGTGGTGCTTGCTGTTCCTTCTCCGTCTTTAACTGCTCTGTATCCTATCATTTGATCGTTTTCTTGGTTGTAGAACACGACTGACATGTTTCTGTTTTCTTTTTTATCCTCTACGTGTACTTTTAGTTCTGGGTCGGTGGATACTTCTGTTTCTCCGTTATCTGGGTTTATTAGTTTTATCTTGATTTCTCCTGGGGTTGGAGTTTTCTCTTCTCCTGTTCTGAATTTCCAGGTTTTGCTTTCTGCTGTGTTCGTTCCGTCCGTTGCTTCTACTCGCCATTTGTAGGTTTTTTCTGGTTCTAGGTTTTCCCATCTTAGTGTTGCTGTTGTTCCGCTTTCTACTGAGTGGTCTTTTCCTAGGTATCTGTTGGTTCTTGCATTGTAGAATGATACATCGAGTTCTTCTTGGTCTGCGTGACCTACTTTTACTTTTAGTTTTGGGTTTGTGGGTGTGTTGATTTCGTTGTTGTCTGGGTTTTTTAGCTTGAATGCTATTTTCTTGTTCTGGTATGTTAGGGATGGGTAGGTGAAGTCGGTGATTATGTTCCATGTGTCTTGGAAGTTCCAGCCTGCGTCTGTGTAGGTTGTTTTTTCTTTCATTTCTGAGGTTGTGTGTCCTGTTGAGTGTTGGTAGCATGCGTCTGTGTCTTGGTTTGTTTTTTCTCTGTCCCAGAATGAGGCGCTGCATGATCCTTGGTAGTCGTAGTCGTCTTTGTTTTTTCCTATTAGTCCTCCGGTTTTTTCTGTTCCTGTTATTGTTCCTTTTGCGTAGGTTTTTTCTATGGTTCCTGTGTTTTGGCCTGTGATTCCTCCTACTGAGATTTCTCCTTTTACTGATGTGGTTGAGTAGGTGTTTTTTATCTTTGCTTTTTCGTCTGTGTATTTTTCTACTTGGTTGTATCCTGTGATTCCTCCCACTGCTTCTTCTCCGTTTACTATTCCTTTTGCGTAGGTTTGTTTTATTGTTCCTTCTCCTTTGTTTACTCCTGTTATTCCTCCTGTGGCGAGTTTTTCTCCTTCTACATTGATTTTGACGTGTGATTCCTGAATTGTTCCTTTGTTTCTTCCTGTTAGGCCTCCTGTGTAGTAGTTTCCTTTTACTTGTCCTTCTGTGTTGCTTTTTTCTATCTTGCCTTTGTTGACTCCTGCTATGGTTCCTACTACTTGGTCTCCTGTGATGTCTGTGTATCTTAATCTAGTGTTTTTAACTGTTGCTTCTTCTCCTAGTGCGCTGAAGAGCCCAATGTTGTTTGATTCTGGCCTGTCTATATATAGATCTGTAATTTTGTAGGTTCCACCGTTTAGTGTACCGGTGAATTGGTTGTTGGCGTCTCCGATCGGTTTGAATCCTTTTCTTCCGTTCCATTGTTCTGTGATGCTGCAGTCTATGTTGCTGGCTAGGTAGTAGTTCTCATCCAGGTCATTTTGAATGTTCTGTAGTTCTTGGCAGGTGTTTATCTCATGATCTGTATCTTCTTTGAAGTGTGCTGTCACTTCCTTGTCTTCATCCATAGTTACGGTAATTTGATCGTCTATACCGCTGTGATCTCCTGTCCATTCTTGGAAGATCCATCCTTGATCTGCGTTAGCTGTGATGGTTACTTCTGTGCCTTCTTCGTATTCATATTGATCTGGGTTGACATCTACTGTTCCTTGTCCGTCTGTATTCACTGTGAGGGTGTAGTTTTCTTTGGGTGGTTCTTTCCACTCTTGCCATGATAGTGCTGGGTACCCTATGTTTCCTTCGTGGTCCTTTACTGTGGCATGGTCGCCTTCTAGCCATGTTTCCACGAAGTTCCAGCCTTGGTAAGTGTCATTTGAGTATTCCCAGGTCATTTCAGACGTGTTTCTACCGATGACACCTGTACTGGTTCCTTTTCCAATTCCACTATCCTGATTAGTAGTTTCATAATTCCAATAAGAGTTATAAACACTATCTTCATCCCATCCGATTAAACCACCGATTTTCTCACCAGAACCGGTTACGGAGCCGGTGGTATACGAATTGGAAACACTACCTTCTCCATTGATTCCAATTAAACCACCAACATTATTCTCTCCAGCTACGGAGCTGGTTGAATATGAATTAGAAACCCTATTATAATTATATCCTGTTAAACCACCTGTATGATTACCTCCATTTACAGAGCCAGTAGAATATGAACTAGAAATACTACCTTCAAAATTCAATCCGACTAAACCACCAACATAACTAGAGCCAGTTACAGATCCAGTGGCATACGAATCGGAAACACTACCAAAATTAACTCCTATTAAACCTCCAACTCCATAATAACCGGTTATATTTACATCCTTTAAACCTATATCTGTGATATTAGCATCGCTACCAGTGTAACCGAACAGACCGATTCTTTTCGTAGATTCTCTATCTATATATAGATCGCTTATCACATATCCTTGTCCATCGAAAGATCCTTTAAACCGATCTTCTTCAGATAGATTTCCTATTGGTTTGAATCCTTTTCCACCGTTCCATTGTTCTGTGATGCTGCAGTCTATGTTGTTGGTTAGGTAGTAGTTTCCATCCAGGTCATTATGGATGTTTTGTAGTTCCTGACATGTGGTGATAGGAGTATAGCTATTCTCTGCGGATAGTGCTGTTGGTATGATTAGGGTTAGTGCTAGTGTGAAGAGGGTTGCTAAGGCAATCTTGTTTTTTCTTGATTTCATTTAATCACCTTTGTTTTCTTCTATTGGTTGTTCTATGTTGTTTTCTTTTTCTGTGAATTCTATGTCTAGGTTTTCTTCTAGTTTATTTTTTACTTCTTCTCTTTTCCATACTGCGAGTGCTAGTAGCCCGATTATTATTAGTACTGTTATTCCTACTGCTGGTTCTGCTAGTGTTCCTACGATTAGTGCTGTGGCTGTTGGTGTTGTTGGTTGTTGTTCTATTGGTGTTATTGCTAGGGTTATGTTTTTAGTTGTGTTTAGTGGGATGTGTTTTTCTTTGGTTAGTGTTATTGTGGTGTTTTCTTGTGTTGTGATTGTTCTGTTCCATCTTACGATTGGATCTTGTTCTAGTATTTTATCTGGCTGTGGTTCTAGCTGTATCTGTGTTAGGTTTGTTGCTATTTGTTTTGGTATGTTCATGGTGATTGAGTAGTTTTTTTCTTCTTCTGCTGGTCCTATCGTGAATTTCACGGTGGTTATGTTTGTTTCTGCGTTGTATTGGTAGTTCATTTGTGTTGATATGTTTGTTTCTAGTGAGATTTGTTCTTCTGCGGATTCCGGTCCTTGTTCCTCTGGTTGTTCTTCCGTGACTGTGATTTGAACTGTATCTGTATCTAGTTTACCTTGGTCGTCTTGTACTTGTAGTTTTGCTGTATATACTCCTGTTTCTGTGTATGTATGGGTTGTTTCTCCGCTTGAGGTTGAGGTGTAGTCCCATCCATCTCCATCGAAGTCCCATTTATATCTTACTACTTCTCCGTCTTGGTCTTCTCCTGTTCCTTGCAGTGTCACTTCTTCGTTGACGATTACTTCTTTGTTTTCTCCTGCGTCTGCGGTTGGAGCGTTATTTATTGGTGTGGATCCTCCGTATCCTCCGCCTGTTCCGCCTCCTGTGCCTTCTTCGGAGACTGTGATGCTTTGGTTGTATTCGTCTGTTGCTCCTATGTTGTCTTTAACTGTTAGCGTCACTGTGTAGGTGCCTGTGGAGCTGTATGAGTGTGTTATGGTTGTGGTGTTTCCTGTTGTTCCATCTCCTAGGTTCCAG
>CAYLXZ010000018.1:0-2123 GCA_964388265.1 Microcaldota archaeon
ATACAGAGAAAGAAAAGGAAACAACCCACAAACCATGAAAGACATAGTATCCAGGTGGATAAGGGCAATGACACCCTACACACCGTTCATCTGCGAAGAACTATGGGAAACGACAGACGAAGAAGGAATTGCTTCACAGGCAGAGTACCCAGAGGTCGCTGAACAAGATATAGATGAAGAAACAGAGACGCTTGAAGAGACAATAAAGAACCTAGAGGAAGATATAAATAACGTGATGGATCTAGCCGAGATAGACGAGCCAGAGAAGATAAAACTATTCATAGCTCCAGAATGGAAAAGAAAAGCCTACAAAGTAGCCAAAGAAACAGAAGGAAACATAGTCAAAGAAATAATGCAGGAAGAAGAAATAAAGAAACATGGAGAAAACGCTGCAGGATACGGACAGTACCTGCAGAAGAACCAGCATAAGCTCAAAGACACAGTGGTCACCGAAAACAAGGAATATTCAGCCGTAAAAGAAGCCCGAGAATACCTAGAAGACAAATTCAACACCAAGATAGAGGTAAAAAAATCCACAGAAGCAAGTAAAGACAAAGCAAATAAAGCCACGCCAATGAAACCAGCCATACTCATAAAATAACTCTCTAAAACCAGTTCCTGAGATTCATATGACCTATAACCTAGAACTTGAAGAAGCCATAGAAGCGATAAAAGAGAAAAACGCGGATAAAGTACTCATACAACTACCCGAAGGACTTAAAACCAAGTCAAAAAAGATAATGGAAAAGATAAAAGAAGAAACAGAAGCAGAGCCAGTTCTAGACGGGGAGCCAGTTTACGGAGCATGCTGTATCCCTGGAGAAAAGGAAAGAGAAGAATACGACCTAGTCATACACTTTGCCCACACCGAGATGGTTCCAGCGGAGAACGTGATCTACATACCTGTGAAATCTACCAAAGACGTCTATGACGTAACCAAGAAAGCAGCAGAGAAAACAGAAGGAGAAAAAATCGGTCTAACCACGACTTCACAACACCTACATAAACTAAAAGAGATGAAGAAAGCAGTGAAAGAAACTGGAAAGACACCTGTAACATCAGAAAAGAAAGAAAGACTGAAAGAAGGCCAAGTGCTCGGATGCAGATTCACAGCAGCCACCGACATAGAGAAAAACGTTGATTCCCTTATATTCATCGGTTCCGGGAAATTCCATCCACAAGGAATAGCAAGCACTGTAGACAAGAAAGTGATCCAGGGAAACCCCTACACAGACAAAGCAATAGAGATAGAGCCAGGGCAATGGGAAAAAGAAAAAGAGATGAGGAAAGACAAAGCAAGAAACGCAGAGGTTTTTGCAGTCGTTGAAACCTCTCATCCAGGTCAAAGAAACATCAAAATAACCAAAGAAATAAAGAAAAAACTAAATAATAAAGGAAAAGACATATATACAGTTAAATCAAGAAATGTAACTCCAAAAAAGCTAGATTACCTTCCTTTCGACGCCTTCATAATAAACGCGTGTCCCAGGATAGTTCTAGATGACTGGAGCAACTACAAGAAACCGGTTCTCCTTCCAAAAGAAGCCGAAGAACTAATAAAATCTTAAATCAATTCCTTTAATCTTTTTGAAGTCATCATCTCTGGTTACAAGAGAAAAACCTCTATTTCTCACCATGCCACCTATAACCATATCCATCTCCCCTATCAAGCTACCTTGATTTGAAAGTTCGTAGTAAATGTCTCCAGCTTCCTCTGCATCGATTATGGTGAACTCCAAAACCTCCTTATCATTAAAAAGTTGTTTAACATCGAATTCCGTGAACTTAGAGAGCTCATAGACACAGAGAGTGCCCGTAATTTCTGTTCCTTTGATGTCCTCGTGTATATCCAGGGCCTTTTCTCTTTCATTCATAAGATCTATAAGAAAACTAGTGTCTAAGAAGTAACTTTTCACGTTCATCATCCTCTTTTTCTCTTTTTCTCGATTTCTTAACCTTTTCCCAGTCCACGCCTATGTCTTCTCCAATTAAATCAGAGAAATCAGTTCTCGAACGATTAGTTAGTTTTATTACGATTTCACTGAAGCTCTTTCCTCCCTCACTTTCCTTTAATCTCTTTAGCCTATCATAAGCCTTTTCCCTAAGCGATATTGTTTTTGAAG
>CAYLXZ010000018.1:2133-13455 GCA_964388265.1 Microcaldota archaeon
GTTTATAAACCTTCTGGAATAAAGCATTTATTAAAAGACCTCCTACTTGAAACATGTCGAACTTCTACCAATCAACCATACAAGAAACACTGAAGAAACTAGGAACACGAGAAAAAGGACTAACCCAAGAAGAAGCAGAAGAAAAACTAGAGAAATACGGAGAGAACAAGCTAGAGAAAAAAGAAGAAATACATCCACTAGAAATATTCCTAAGGCAGTTCAAAGACACACTAGTCATCATACTGATACTAGCCGCAGTATTCTCCTTCGCAATAGGACACATGCTCGACGGAGGATTCATCGTCATAATAGTTATCCTGAACTCAATACTAGGATTCATACAAGAATACAAAGCCGAAGAATCCCTACAGAAACTCAAAGAAATGACCGCGCCCGAAGCAATCGTTATACGAGACGGAGAAGAGGAGAAAATTCCAGCAAAGAAACTAGTGCCAGGAGACATCATACTCATACAACAAGGAGACAAAGTACCCGCGGACGCCAGAATAATAGAATCCATGAACTTCAAGGTAAACGAAGCAGTCCTAACAGGAGAATCCCTACCAGAAGACAAACACGAAGAAAAGATAAAAGAAGAAAGACAGCCAAGTGAAAGAACAAACATGGTGTACATGGGTTCAACAGCCACATACGGACATGCAAAAGCCATAGTAACAGCCACAGGGATGGAAACCGAGTTCGGAGAAATAGCAGGATTAATAACCGAAAGAGAAAAAACCACACCACTACAGAAGAAACTAGCTACCTTTGGAAAAAGACTAGGAGCAGTTATACTCGCAGTAGCAGCCATCATATCCATAATAGGGATACTTCAAGGTGGATCCACAGTGCAGATGATTCTAACAGGTATCACTCTGGCAGTGGCAGCTATTCCAGAGGGACTACCCGCAGTAGTCACCATCACCCTAGGCCTAGGTGTAAAGAAGATGGCGAAAGAAAACGCCCTAGTAAGAAAACTACCAGCCGTAGAAACACTAGGATCCACAACAGTCATATGCAGTGACAAAACAGGAACAATAACCAGAAACGAGATGACTGTGGAGAAAATCAAGACCGAAGCAAACGAATTCAAAGTAACCGGATCAGGATACAAAGAAGAAGGAGAATTCAAGCTAGATGAAGAAGAGATAGATCCAGAGAAATACAAAGAACTACATCTAGCTCTGGAAACTGGCTTCCTCTGCAATAATGCTGAAGTAAGAGACGACTCCGTGCTAGGAGACCCAACAGAAGGAGCTCTATTCGTAGTAGGTGAAAAAGCAGGAATAGAAAAAGAAAAACACGGAGAAAGACTTCATGAAATACCATTCAGTTCAAATAGAAAAAGAATGACAGTGGTATACGAGAATGAAGAGAAAATGGCTTACGTCAAAGGAGCCGCGGAAACGATTCTAGAAAGATGCAACAGATACATGGAGAACGGAGAAATCAAAGAACTAACTGAAAAGAAGAAAGAGAAATTCATCAAGGAAAACGACGAAATGAGCTCCAGCGGACTAAGAGTACTGGCCATGGCACACAAGAAACTAGAGAAAGACATAGATGAGATAGAAGATGAAGAAATAGAAGAAGATTTGATTTTCACTGGATTAATCGGTATGATAGACGCTCCTAGAGAAGGAGTAAAAGAAGATATAGAGAAATGCAGGCAAGCAGGAATAGACGTGAAGATGATAACAGGAGACAACGAACAAACAGCTCGAGCAGTAGCAAAAGAAGTTGGATTAAGCGATGAAGAACCAACCACAGGGAAAGAAATAGATAAACTAACCGACGAAGAGTTAAGAGAAGTAGTGGAAGAGAAAAAAGTGTTCGCAAGAGTATCTCCAAAACACAAAGTAAGGATAGTTGAAGCCCTCAAAAACAATGACGAAGTTGTAGCAGTCACAGGAGACGGAGTGAACGATGCACCCGCACTCAAAAAAGGACACATAGGCATATCAATGGGAATAACAGGCACCGACGTCACGAAAGAAACCGGGGAAATGATTCTACTCGATGATGACTTCAGCACCATAGTCCAGGCAGTTGAAAGAGGAAGAAACATCTACCAGAACATAAAGAAATTCGTCAGATACCTCCTAAGCTGTAACGCAGGAGAAGTAGCTACAATGCTGTTCGCCGTGTTAGCTGCATTCGCCTACCTACCACTTTTACCTGTTCAAATACTATGGGTGAACCTAGTTACCGATGGACTACCAGCACTAGCGCTTGGATCCGATCCACTGGACCCAGAAGAAATGAAGAGACCACCAAGAGACAAACATGAAAGCATAATTGACAGAGAGATGGTTTTCCTAATCATATTCGTTGGCATAATAATGGCAGCGGGAACACTATTCATGTTCACCAACATCTCCTCAGGTAAAGCTACCCATAGAACCATTGCATTCACCGCGCTGATAACCATGCAGATGTTCCTTGTCTACAGCATGAAAGCAAGAGGCCCAATGAATATAAGGGACATCACCGAGAACAAAAAACTCATAGCAGCTACCACCGGATCCATGGCACTTCAGGTAATGGTCGTATACCTGCCATTCATGAATGTAATTCTACATACAACTCCCCTAGCTCCATGGGTATGGGGAGCAGTACTAGGACTAGGTCTACTATCTCTAATCGTGGTAGAAACTGGAAAAAGAATATTCCTATATCTAGATCCTGAAGAATGGACCACAAGAATAAGTTAAAACCACGAGTACAATAAGAAGTAACCGTGAGCAAGATGGATGAGAAACAGAAACAGGAACTCAAGAAAAAGATAAAAAAACTCAAAGAAATGAAAGGAGAAGGCACAGAACTAATCAGCCTATACATACCACCGGACTACAACGTATCACAAGAAGTCCGAAGGCTGAAAACTGAGTACAGCGAAGCAGCCAACATCAAGTCAAAATCCACGAGAAAAAACGTTCAATCAGCAGTTAAGAGCCTTCTTCAAACTCTTAAAGGAGTTAATAAACCACCTGAGAACGGAGTAGCTCTATTCTGCGGTTACATAGACGGAAAAGTAGAACAATACAAGATAGTTCCCCCAGAACCCATCCAGAGCAATCTATACAGATGCAGCAATGAATTCTACCTAGAGCCGCTGGAAAAACTAGTGGAATCCAGAGAAAAATACGGGTTAGTCGCAATAGACGGAAAAACCGCTACAATAGGGAAATTAAGAGGAAAAAACGTGGAGATAATACAGCAGTTCTCATCCAAGGTACCCAGCAAACACACAAAAGGAGGATGGAGCCAGAAAAGATTCGAAAGACTCATCAACGAAGCAAAACACGAGTACTTCAAAAAAGTAGCAAGCGTAGTGAACCAAGAATTCCAAGATGATGAGATAAAAGGCGTTATACTCGGAGGACCAGGGCAAAGCAAAGACAAACTACACAACGAAGAATACCTAAACAAAAAAGTAATGGATAAAGTAATGGGAAAAGTCAGCACCAGCTACGCCGATGAATCAGGAATAAACGAGCTCCTGGACAAATCCGAAGACATGATAAGAGACCTAGAGGTGCAGAGAGAAAGACAGAGTATAAATGACTTCATACAAAAGATATCAACGAACGAACTAGCCACCTACGGTTTAAAAGAAGTCACGCAGGCACTTAAGAAAGGCAAGGTAAAGAAACTTCTAATATCCAATGAAGTGGACTGGGAAAAAGTAAAAGTAAAGTGCCCAAACTGCGGAGAAGAGAAAAAACTAGTCAAAGACTGGGAAGAATTCCAAGAACAAGGACGAAAATGCCCTGAATGCGGAGAAGAAAGAAACATAGAAGACAAGAAAAAGATAACTGACAAACTAGAGGAACTAGCAGAACAAACAGGAGCAGAAGTAGAGTACATATCCACGGACACAGATAAAGGACAGCAGTTCCACGAAGCATTCGGAGGAATAGGCGCAATACTCCGATACTGATCCTTCCAACTAAATGATCCAAGATGTACGAGATAAAGAAGAACCCAAAGGACTTCAAAGTCGAAGAGATCACTCCAAACAAAGAAACACTCAAAATAAATAAAGACTACAGTTTCAATCCTTCAAGCAAGGGAGATCATCTAGTATGCGTTCTAGTTAAGAGAGACTGGGAGCAGAACAAAGCCATCAAAGAAATAAGCAACCGGCTGCATATCTCCAGGAAGAGAATAAGCTACGCCGGAACCAAGGACAAGAGAGCCTTAACAAGCCAGAGAATCTCAATCCGGAAAGCAGAACCCAAAGACATAGAGGAAATGAAGATAAAAGACATCGAGATACATTCAATAAAGAAATCCGTGGATAAAGTAGCCATGGGAGACCTATGGGGAAACAAATTCACAATAAAAGTAAATACAGACCAAGAAATCAAGGAAAGCATAGTTCCGGAGAAGGTGCCTAACTACTTCGGGCACCAGAGATTCGGAAAAATAAGACCAATAACTCACCTGGTTGGGAAAGCACTTCTTGAAGAGAATCCGGAGAAAGCAGTGAAGATATATCTCGCTAAAACCTTTGAGGATGAAAGCGAAGATGCTAAGAAAGCCAGAGAATGGCTCAAAGAGAACTGGGAAGAAAAACCGTTTAAAGAAGCTCTGAAGAAGTATCCTGACTACCTAGGGTACGAGAGAACACTTATACATCACTTGGCGGAGTACCCACGGGACTTCATAAACGCGATCCGTGAACTGCCAAAGAACCTGGAGATAATGTTCATACACGCCTACCAGAGCCATCTATTCAACCAATATATAGATAAAGTAAAAGATAAAGATATCCAACAGGAAAAAGGACCGATATACGGATACAAAACAGAGCTAGAGAACGAATACGAAGAAGAAGTGCTGGAAGAAGAAAACTTGAACCTAGATGATTTCAAGAATAGCCTGATGCCTGAGATAAGTGTGGAAGGAGAAAGAAGAGAACTATTTATCGACCTAAAGGACTTCGAGATCCTTGAAGAAGGAAAAGGTTACTACGTAGTTAGTTTTTCCCTACCAAAGGGAAGCTACGCCACAGTTGTAATGGATGAAATCTTTAAAAAGAATGAAGAGGAAGTATAATCAATGGATGATAAATCAAAGATTTTACTGCTAGAGGCAGCTGTAATCATCATCTTCCTATCTCTAGCTTTTGTTCCTAGAATGTATCCTGATGAAGGAACTTACCTGAACTACGGTGAAGCATGGAGAACCGGTGAATTAATTCCCAGTGCGGAGATACCTGTTCTGCATAGACCTGTATTTGTTTCATTGGTTTCCTTGGTATCTAACCTTTCTCTTTCTTTAGCTAGGTTAATTCTTCTTCCCTTCGTGATGGGTTCAGTTTACTTAGCGTATTTAATCGGTGAAAAGCTTGATTTACGTGGAGAAATTACCTCTATTCCTTTATTGCTTTCACCTATCTTTCTTTTTTATCTAGGGACCTTGCTTCCTGACTTCCTCTTGGTCTTCTTTATCTTACTATCCATCTACCTGTTCATAAAGTCGGTTAAGGAGAATGATGTGAAGTGGAGTTACTTCGCGGGTTTATCAACTGCTCTGGCAGTTCTCACGAAGGAATCAGGCGCTCTATTAATCCCAGTGTTCCTGGTTTTCTATAAAGAATTTGACTACAAGAGATTCTTAGCAGCTTCCTTGATTCCCATAGGGCTTTATATCCTGGTTATTGGTCGGGACTTCTTTCTATTCCTTGGTTACTCGCTAAAGTACTCTTTCCCTATAGCTCAGCCAGGTATCAATACTTTTGTGAACATGGTTTCAATGGGACTTGGAGGAGTTCTATTTCTCTCTATCCTGGGTCTATGGAAGATGGATTACGGTGAATTCAAGACCAAGTTCTCTTTAGCTTACTGCCTTGTGTTTATTCCCATTACTCTGGCTCTGAGTTCCACATGGGTAGAGAGATACGCTATACTTTTCCTACCTGGATTACTGATCCCTTCAGCCATGGGCTTAAAGGAGATATGGAGGAAGAAGTACCTTATCCTTATTTTACTTATTCTTATCCTAGGTACAGGTGCTTATCTGTATTCTGATCTGTCGAAAGCAGAGGAAGAATGGGGAACCAGTAAATACAGATCAGGGCTAGAAGCTATTTCTTCCTACCAAGATGAAGAGGTATTCATGCAGATAAATGACGAGCAGGTAAGGTGGATCACAGGTTCAAATAGATTTAAGAAGCTTCCAAGGAACTACGAGCAGTTCAAAGAAGCCACTGGATGTGAAGAAGTAACTGTCGCGATGTGGAAGTACGGTGAAGCCACGATATGGGAACCATATTACTGGAATGAAGAGATCTCGAAGTCCATTATAAAAGAAACTGATGAAGTAAAAATATTCAAAGCGAACTGCACGGGTCAATAAGTCCTGTTCACGACCTCTTCACATAGGTCCGATCCCGGTGAAACAGGTTCATCTATCAATTTATACACTCTATAATCTTCGTTGGAGTAAACTTCTTTAAATCTACCGTGTTTGGAGACGTATGGGAAACCTGTACAGGTTTCTCTTTCCACTACCCTATAGAGCATGTAACTCGAGTTGTATTTCTCCATTATACGAATCGTTTCATTTGCTTTGCTGGTGGCCATGGCTCTCCTTATGTCGTGGTATCTTTCATCTACATTAGGAGCGTATTCTAGGTAAGCGTCCATCACGTTCTTTCTCTCAGCTACTCCTGTTATGTAGTGTCCTTCTGTCCAGTAGGCCATCACCGTAGCGTTTTCAGGAGTATTGTTCTTTATCCAGGTCATTGCTCTGTATTGATTTGGTTTTGGTGGGGAAGTTATCATCTTTATCCCTGGCATGACTATAACTAGGATCAGGTAGACTACTACCGCTATCTTCAGTAGCTTGGTTGGAACTATATCTAGCTTGAGATCAGATCTTAAGTCCTTGAACTTGGTGGCGAACACCGTGCCCGCTATTATGGATATTGGGAATATTATAACATCGTTCATTCTGCTGAATATTAGTAGAGAGGCAAGTGCACCTATTAGTAGCCATTCTCTAACTGGCTTGGTGACTCTTCCATCGAGTTTGAAGAACCCGTAGATAGCCATGATGACCACGGCAACATTGAATGAGATCGCTGTCAAGCCTGATTCGATTATGAAGAACTGTATACCGCTGCTGAACTCCACGAATATATCATAGGCTTCATATCTCTGGAATAACCCATATTTATCTATGAGAGGATAGAAGTAGGTTGCGAAGAACGCTAGGAAAGCGGTGGAGAAAGGTAGGATTAATCTCTTTAGTTTTCTTCTCAATATGAATGCACCTATCAACAGCATCGAGATCCCCACAAGAGGACTTAGATACAGAGCGAATAACACAGGGATGAATGAAAGAGCATTGAGTTTTTTGTTATCTTTGTTGATCATCAGGAAGCTTAAAAGCATCACTATCAAGGCTGGTAAGCGTGGGTTGAGATGTATGGAGAAATAGGAGTAAGCTGGATTGAAGAAAAGGAATACAGAAGCATATAGAGACTGTTTATCAGTTAACCCTAAGTCCTTAGTGAAGAAGTAACATAGTACTATGCCTAGGCCACCTATCAATGGAGCTAAGATGAATTTAGCCGCTGGCATGAGATGGATCATCCATGAGAAAGCTGGAGGATACGTCAAGGGCCTTCCTCCAAAGGATAAGGGATCGGTCCGTGCTCCTGATACGATTAAATCAGCTATTCTGGTGTGATAGTAGGTGGTGCCTCCGTACATGGAGTTATGGTAAAGAAAGACTCTGAGTACCTGAGGAAGAGTGAATATAATGGTGGCGATAACAGCAAAGATAATCAACTTCTGTTTGGAGCTAAAGTCATTGAACATCTTTATCTTACCTTCAAGGATCCCTTGTTCTATTGAAAAGAACCCGTGGTATTTATCTTCTTCGGACCCTAGATACTTCGCCTTTCATGTTCTACTTAATAAAAAGAGATTGAGAAAGAGGGAAAGGACATGGGTAAGAGATAAGTAACTGCATTCCCCGTCTTTCCTATCTTTTAAAATAGTTTGACAAGTATCTTAATGGATGGTGATATCTCTACTTTTTGTTTAATAGGTTCTTCAGTTGCTTTATTGGAAGGAAAACAGAGTTATATTCCTGTTGTCCAGGACCTGAGAACTGATTTGGCTAGATAGGTTCCGAGTTTAAAGCTTTTGCTCCATCCGAGTTCGTTGAACTTGAAGCTCTTTGGCGGGTAATCTATCTCGACTGGTATGTACTTCATCTCCATACCTCTAGATATGGCTTTTAGGTTTATCTCGGACTCTACTTCGAATCCGTCTTTCTCAAGGCCTAGGTCCAGGAAATCTTCTCGGTATACTGCTCTTATTCCGCATATTGCGTCCTCTACTTTTTTCCCTGTTGCTAGGAGTACGGCTAGTTTTGCTAAAGCGTTGTTCACTCTTCGTGGCCATGGTACCTTGTTGAAGTTTCTTTTCCCGGTTACCAGTGTTCCTGGTTCAAGTTCTTTTAAAAACCTGGGTAGTTTTTCTATTTGGTGTTGGTCGGCGTCCGTGAATATTATCTTTTCTCCATTCGCTTCCTTTGCTCCTTTTCTCATCGCGTAGCCTTTACCTTGGTTAGGTGTGTAGTGTATTACTTGGTCTGCTCCTGCTTTCTCAGCTAGTTCAGTGGTTTTGTCGTTTGATCCGTCGTCAACGACCATTACTTCAAATTCTTCATCTAAAGATAGTTTCCTAAGTTCTTTCACTGTGTTCTCTATGTTTTCTTCTTCGTTGTAGGATGGTACTATTATTGTTATCATCGGTGGAACACCTTTTCATCTATTGCTGTGGCTGTTAACCCTACTGCGCTAGGTAGCCATACTCTTATGGTGCTCCATAGGATCAGGAAGCTTCCTATTACTCCTTGTGATAATCCGAAGTACGCCATGGATAGCACTAGGTATCCTCCGCCTTCTGCTACGCCTATTCCTTTTGGTGTCAGAGTCAGTAGTGTTAGGCTATGTCCTACTGATGCGAATATGAATACTTGGATTATCGAGAGGTTTACTCCTAGTGATGAGAATAGTAGTGCTATCGTGGTTATCTCTAGCACGGTGGAGAGAATTAGTAGGATGACTATGATAGTTGATCTTTTTGGGTTGAGGCTGTGGAACTGTTCTTTGAGTTGTTCGTGGAATCTTATTGCGTAGTATTTCTTGAATATCTTGCCTATTAGGTGTGTGAATTTCTTGAATCGGAATAAGAGCACGATTATTGCTCCTGTCATGGTTAGTACTAGTCCTGCTAGGAAGAACACGAGGTTTTGGTTGAAGTCAGGTGACCTGGGTGCGAGTAGCACTATGGCTAGGAGTAGTAGGAAGAACATGAGGAGGAATTTCCAGAACTTGACCATGAAGCTGGTTGCTATGGCTTCTGATCCGCTTGAGTTTTCCTTTCTGGAGAAGTAGGCTCTTAGTAGGTCTGCTCCGAATCCTGTTGGTGCGAATAGCCCCATTAGTGCTTTGGTGTTTATTCTTAGGCATTTTTTGAATGGTTCTTTCATGAGGTAGTTCCAGGCTAGGAACCAGAGGTATAGTGATCCTAGGAATGATAGTGCTCCGGCTGTGAGTAGTAGTAGATTGGCTTTGTAGAGGGCTTGTGGGTCTGTGAATTTGAATAGCGCTGCTATTACTCCTATTGCTACTGTTATCCAGAGTATTCTTTTTATCTTGTCTTTCATTTGATCCACATCTGTCTGCTTGTTGTGTGTTAGTTGAAGAATTTATCTGTTAGGTAGTTCACTGTGCCTAGTAGGTGTTGTGGTGTTTTTGCTTTCACTGTGATTGTGTTGTTTTCTACTATGACTTTGTTTTCTTCGTAGTTCGGGTACTTTAAGTGTATGAGTAGTTTATCTGTGTTTTTGATGTTCATGCATTGTTGTAGTGTCTTGTTTTTTATTGATGCTTTTTCTGTGGCGTTTATCTGTGCGCATGTCTTGGGTTCTCCGTCTTGGTATCCTATTTGATGTATTTGACTTAGGTTTATTTCGTGGTTTGTTAGTGTGAATGCTATGTTGCTCATGGATTTTATGATTAGTGAGTTTCCTTCTGTTTCATCTATGTCTTGTTCGAAGATTAGTTGGGTTTGGTTGTTTTGTTGTATTAGTGTTTCTAGGTGTTGTGTTGGTTTTTGTTTTGAGTGTATGCATAGGTCTTTGTAGCATGCTTTGTTGTATTTTGACTGTGGTTGTGTGAATATGTAGATGTTGATTGCTGCGAGTATTAGTGCTAGAGTTATTCCGGTGTAGAGTATTGTTTTCTGTTTCTCGTCCATGTTTACATCCTCTTTGGTTCTTTGTTTCTGGTGTATAATTATGGGTTCGGGTATATTATGGGTTGTGGTTGGGTTTGGTGGAGTTGAAATTAAGAGTTAGAATTTGTTGGGTTTTGTTCCCTGAAAGAGAGAGGGAGAGATAAAAAGGGGTTTTGAGGGGTTTTACGCCCTGTTTTGGTTTTATGCGGTTAGCAGTGTTATTAGTTCGTCTGCTGCGTTTGCTGTGTCTGTTGCGCTGTATCCTGCTGCTAGTAGTTTGTTTCCGTCTTCTGCTAGTACGGCGTTTCCTTGTGTTGTTAGGTCGCTTGCTCCACTCATTCCGTCTGCTACTGAGTTTACGCTTGGTCCACCTACAACTACTTGGTATTGTGCCGTTGCAGATCCGTCCATTGTTATTAGGTCTTGTGGTGTTGTTACTGTTTTCTGGGTGTCGTAGAATTCGTCTGCGTTTCCTATTGCTCCTTCGCCTGTTCCTTGGATGTCTAGGCTGGTTAGTTTCCAGTTTCCGAATTCGTCGCCTTCGCTTACTGTCATTCCTTCTTCTCCACCTTCGTCTATTCCTGATACTTTTAGCAGTGTGCTTCTGTCTTTTTCCGGTAGGTATACTGTTGCTTTTTCTGTTCCTGTGTCTGTTATTTCTATTCCTGTTCCTGTGATGTGGTATTTGTCGGTTGTGTTTACATCGTTTTGTTGGTAGTCTATGTAGTCTGTGTCTCCAAAGCTTGAAGATCCTGCTTTTATTCCTTCGTCGTCGGCGTCCGCATCGTATGATGCGTATACTTTATCTCCTGAACCGCCATCGGTTAGTAGTGCTTCTACTTCTTCTGAAGCTGCGGTTGCTGTTGCGTTGTATGCTCCGGATAGGTCTAGTGTTGGTGTTCCTGAGCTCATTACTGCTTGGTCTCCTAGCTGTACGTGGAATCTACTGGTTGATGGGTCTGCTATTGTGTCTCCTTTGATGTAGACTTTGTCGGTGTAGTTGTCTACTGTTGCTGTGAAGTCTAGTGCTTCTCCTCCTTGGTCTAACGTGAAG
>CAYLXZ010000019.1:0-3711 GCA_964388265.1 Microcaldota archaeon
CGGAGATAATGGCTGAAAGCATCTAAGCCTGAAGCTCCCCTCAAAAAGAGGTAACCGTTTCCCTTACTACCTCGGGCAACTGAGGTACGATGGGAAGAAGGCTCCCGTAGAAGACGGGTTTGATAGGCAGGTTGTGTAAGCACCGAGCTTCGGCGAGGTGTTCAGCTTACCTGTACTAAAAGCCTGAATGGAGTTTCCGATTTCCTAGAACATACATGGCGTTTCTTCAGTACTGGACTAGTGGCTCTCGGGGACTTCAGCGTTCTCTGAAGGCTGAAGATTACTTCAGCGTTCTTTGAAGGCTGGAGTTTAAAGCTCCTGAGGAAGCTCTCCCCACTATCTTCACTGGCTCTGTAAAGGAGTCATCCCGAAAGGGATAGGAAGGAGCAGAAACGACACTTCCAGGATTCTGTTAAAGGATGACCTCACGGGACAAGGGTTCTTGGAAGATGAAACGTGCCTTCCTCGGTGCAAGGGATGAGAAAATTCCCGCTAAGTAGAATGCCACTGCTTTAGTTTCCCCTGGAAGCTAAAGGATCTTGGAACATTGTTTCAAGCATCAGTACAGAAGGGAGGCTATAGTCCAGTGCTGATTCACACCAAAGGTTTTAAAGAATAGATCTGTTTCTTATATGGTAAAATGAATACTGAAGCTCTAGATAAAATACTTGACAAAGGCCTTGAAATAGAGAAAGGAGAAAGAGTACTCGTTATATTCGATAACGAAAGATGGGAGATAGCCGAAGAAGTAGCTGAAAGATGTGAAGAAAAGAAAGCTAGAACTGAGACTCGAGAAATATCAGTACCCAGGGAACATTTCTTCGAACCCCCCAAGGAACTTATAACTCCATTTAAATCACAGGATATAGTTATATCCATAACAAGAAGCAGCATAACTATGAGCAAGGCTGCTAGAGGAGCAAGGGACAAGGGAACTAAGATAGCTAACCTAGCTAACATAGATCTGGATTTGCTCTATGCCTGTGACGTGGATTACAGAGAGATAAGGGAAAGAGGAAAGGAACCTAGGAAGAAGATAAACAAAGCGAAGAAAGGAAGGATAACAACTGAGAAAGGAACTGATCTATCTTTCGAGCTTGGAAAAAGAGAAGTGAAGTTGGAGAGTGGTTTATGTGACTCCAAGGGAGATGTATGTACTTATCCGCCTGGAGAGATGTGTTTCGCGCCGATAGAGGAAACTGTTAATGGAGAGATAGTTGTCACTGAAATGAGGAAAAAGGAAAAGCCTTTTGAGGTTGTTTATTCTGTTGAAGATGGTAAGATACAGAATCCTGGGGACTTGAAGTCTCATGAAGTAGGTGAGATAGGTATTGGACTTAATCCTAAGGTGGAGTTGAAGGGTGTTTTCCCTCATGATCTTAAGAAGAAGGGAACTGGTCATGTGGGTGTTGGAGCTAATTTCCATCTAGGTGGGGATATTTGGAATGAAAGGCATTATGATATAGGTATTGGTAGGTGTACTTTGGAGTTAGATGGAGAGGTAGTTGAGTTCTAGCCTTCAGTCATTTCGGTGTATTCGTTTAAATCTACCTCTACTACGCTGGATTCCTTGTCTTCTTTCATGTGTACGCCTATTACTTGGTCGCTTTCTCTGGTTACTGGAGGGTTGTGTGTTACTACTATGAATTGGAGTGTTTCACTTGTTTTTCTAAGCATTTTAGCTACTCTTTCGCTGTTTTCTTTGTCTAGTGGAGCGTCCACTTCGTCCAGTATGTAGAAGGGGGATGGTTTGTAGTTTTGGATTGCGAATAGGAATGATAGGGTTGTCAGTGTTTTTTCTCCTCCGCTCATGGCGTCTATGTTCTTCACTTCCTTGCCAGCAGGTTTTGCTTCTAGGAGTAGGCCTGAGTCGAGTGGGTTGTCTTGGTCTTCGAGCTCTAGTTTTGCTGTGGATCCTTCTTCTGGGTAGAACTCTTTGAATTTCTCGGAGAATTTCTCGTTCAGTGTGTTGAATGCTTCCATGAATGTGTCTTTTTTCTTGCTTTCTAGTTCTTCTATCATTTCTTCTATTGATTCTTTTTCGTCCTGTAGTTCTTCTTGTTTTTCCTTTATCTTTTCCAGTTTTTCTTTTTCTTCTTTGTATTGGTCGATTGCTTTGAGGTTGACGTCTCCAATGTCTTCTAGTTTTTCTTTTATCTCTTCTAGCTCTTGCTCTAGCTCATCTTTGGATTTGTCGGATTTCTCCACGTCTTTGTATTTTCCGTATTTTTCTTTCACGTTGTTTTTTCTGGTTTCTAGTTGTGCTTTCTTTATCTCTAGGTTGTTTATCTTGTCTTCTTTCTTTCTTATTTCTTTTTGTATCTCTTCTATCCTTTGTTGTGGTTCTTCTTTTTTCTCTTGTAGTTCCTCTTTCTCTGAGAATAGGTCTTCGAGGCTGCTGGCTTTTTCACGTGCTTGTGATTCTTTTTCCTTTAGTGTGAGTGTTAGGCCGTTTCTTTCTTCTTTGATTTCTTCCAGCTCGTCTTTAAGTTCGTCTAGTTCTTCTTCTGTTTCTTCTTTTTCTTCTTTTAGTTCTTCTTGTTTTTCTATTAGTCCTTTTTCTAGTTCTGAAGAGGTTTTTTCTTTCTGTGTGGATAGCTGTGATTTTTCTTCTTTGAGTTCGTCTATCTCTTCTCTTAGTTCTTCGAGTTCCTCGTAGGTTTCTTTGACTCTTGGTTGTTTCAGTTTCTGTTTCTTGTCTCTTCTTTCTTCGAGTTTCTCTGAGAGGTCTTCTTCTATCTCTTGTTTTTCTTCTTCGAGCGTTTTTTTCTCTTCCTCTAGTTCTTCTATTTCGTCTTCTAGTTCACTGGCTTTGGTTTCTTCTTGTGATTTCATTGATTCGTATTCTTCTTCTCTTTCCTCTAGGTTCTTTATTGTTGACCTTGTTCCCTTTAGATCCACGTTCAAGTCGTTTTTCTCTTCCTTCTTTTCCTCTAACTGATTTTCCTTCTTCTCTATATCCTTCTCTAGGTCGTTTACTTCTTGTTCTAGTCCCTGGATTTCTTCTTCAAGTTTCTCTGATCTTTCTATTTCTTCCTTGGTTACTCTTTCCTTCTCGTATCCTCCTTCTATCAATCCGTGTTCTGTAGCTAGGTCTCCTTCAAGAGTCACCATCCGTTTTTCTCCTATTCCAATGGATTTTAAGGTATCCAGATCCTCTACTACTGTGGTGTTTTTGAATATTAGGTTGACTGCGTCTTTGTATTTTCCTTTGGTGTTGACCAGGTTTCTAGCATAGTCTATGGTGTTTTCGCCTGCTTCTTCTTTTAGTTGAGGTGGGTTGATGTCTTGGAGTGGTAGGAAGGTTGCTCTTCCTCCTTCTTCTTTTTTAAGTTGGTTTATTGCTTTGACTGCGTCTTGGGTTGTTTCGGTTAGTATGTATGATAGTTTTTCACCAGCTGCGTTCTTTATAGCTGCGGCGTACTTTGCATCGTACTCTATCACGTCGGAGACTGTGCCTATGACTCCTGATAGTTCTTTTTCCTCGGTTAGTGTTTTAACTGCTTCTGTTTTGTTTTTTACTTTGTTTATGACTTCTATCTTGGACTTTAGTTCATTGTATTCTTCTTTTTTGTTCTTCAGTTCTTTCTCCTTATCTTTCTTCTCTTCTCTGTCTTCTTTTAGTTCTTTCTCTGTTTTTTCTATCTTTTTCTTTATCTTTTCTAGCTGTTCTTTGTTATCTTGAAGGTTTTCTTTTTTTTCTTTTATCGC
>CAYLXZ010000019.1:3721-8498 GCA_964388265.1 Microcaldota archaeon
TTGATGGTGTTGAGTCTGGATTCTTTCTCGTGTTTGTTCTCCTTTAACTGGTCTATCTCTTTGTTTAGGTCGTCTATTTCTTCTTGTGTTTCTTCTATTAGTTCTCTTAGGTCTTTTGATTCTTTTTCCAGTTCTTCTAGTTCTTCTTGTTTGTTGTTGAGTTCCTTGGTTTTTTCTCTTTTTTCTAGTTCTATTTCTTCGATTTTTTCTTCTTTTTCTTCTATTTGGTTTCCTATCTTGCTTATTTCTTGGTTTAGTTCGTTTACTTTGTCTTTTTTTTCTTCCATCTCGTTTTTCTTTTGTTTTATCTTCTCTTCCAGTGCGCTTAGGTTGTTCTTGATTTCCTGTATTTCTTCTTGGATTCCTTCTTGTTTTTTCTCGCTTTTCTCCATTATTTCTTCTTCTAGTGCTTGGATTTGTTCTTGTATCTCTGTTTTTTCTTGTTTCTTTTCTTCTTTTTCTTTTTCCAGGTCGCTTATTTCGTCTTTGTGTTTGGCTATTTTGTCTAGGGTGTTTTGGTAGGTTTCTTTGATGTTATCGAGTTTTGTTTGGAGTATTGTGCCTTTGTATTTTTTTCTTTTTTCTTCGAGTTCTTGGTATTCTTGTGCTTCTTCTTTTTCTTGTTTTAGGGCTTCTACTCGTCCTTCTCTTTCGCTGTGTACGATTTCTGCTTGGTCTATTTTTTCTTCTACGTCTTGTAGTTTGTTGAGTGATTTTTCCTTTTTTTCTTCGTATTCTGCGATTCCGCTGACTTCGTCTATTACTTTTCGTCTTTGTTGTGGTGTTTTTTTGATGAAGTCGGTTATGTCTCCCTGCATTATTATGTTGTGTCCGTCTGGTCTTACGTTCATGGCGCTGAGTAGGTCTGTGACTTGGTGTTTGGTTGTTCTTTTTCCGTTGAGTCTGAATACGGAGTTTCCGTTTTGGTTGATTTCTCTGGTGATTTCGTGTTTTTCTCCTCCTCTGTCTCTTATGTGTAGTTTTACTTGGGCTGTTCCGGAGTTGCTGTTTTTGTTGATTAGGTCGGTTAGGAGGTTTGCTCTTAGGTTGCTCATTCGGGTTGTGCCTAGTGTGAAGGCTACTGCGTCGATTATGTTGCTTTTTCCTGAGCCGTTTGGGCCTATTATGGTTGTGAATCCTTCTGATAGGGGTATTGTAGCGTTTTCAAAGCTCTTGAAGTCGTTGAGTTCTATTTTCTCTATCTTAGCCAAGGGCGTCACCGTCTTATTATTCTTTTGGGATCATAAGGTTCAGTTAGATAAAGAGTTTCAGAGTTTTAAAACTTACCTTTGGTTCGTGGTGAATAATCTAGGAAAAAGAGAGAAGAAAGGAAGAGGGTTCTGGAAGATAAGTGAGGAAGGGTGAGCCTGGTTTGTGTGTTATCTTCCATGTGTTGAGAAGGTTTTCTTTGGTTTAAATCTTGTTGTCTCCTAGCCATTCTTTGTCTGTGGATCCTCTTTTCTTTTTTCCTAGCATTTCTTTCTGTTTGTCTATGTGGTAATTTGACATCTCTGCACCTCCTGTTTTTACTTTTTCCTATGTCCTTGGGTGCCCTTCATCCTTCTTTGGGTGCTTTAATGTCGTGTATTGATCCACGTATGTTTTATATAGGTTTGGGTGGCTTGTGGGAAATACTTGCAGGTGTCTGTGTCTTTCTCTCTTTCCAACATCTATCTTTCCAACCTTTAAATTATAGAATCCCCTTAAAGAGTTACCATGGACAGGAATATTTCTTGGCTAAAACTCTTTGGAACCATCTTTATATTATTATCTCTTCAAGCGACTTTAGCTACTTGCTTTAATCCAGACAGTATATCGCTTAAATCCAGGGAATTTACACCCAAGGAAAGTTCAGATTTCAGTGAACAGGAATTGAACAGTTTCACGACTCATGCTGCGTCTCAAAGAAAACACGTGTTAATACAGTTCAAGAACATACCTACAGATAAAGCTAGAGAGAAAATGAAAGGTAGAGGAATAAAACTTCTTTCCTATATCCCTAACAAGGCTTGGTTTGCCTCGGTTCCCAGCAATAAGATCTCGAGTTTTAGCCAGGATCAGAAGATTAACTTCATTGGCAAGGTAATGCCTGAGGACAAGATCTCGCCCTCTATAAGGAATAACGGTCCTTCAAAGAGATCTCTTAATCAAGATGGCACGGTTAAACTCACTGCTCTATTCTTTAAGGATGTTTCACATCAAGATATCAGGAATTTAGTGGATAACTATGGTTCCGTGGTCCATGAACCTAGACTTGGAGATACCTGGACCATCAAGATACCTAGAGACCAGATAAATGACTTCGCGGACAACGACATAGTCAAATGGATCAACAACATCCCTCCAGAGCCAACTACCCATAACAATGTGTCAAGAGACCTGATAGAAGTAGATGTAGCTCAATCCGCACCTTATAATCTAAGTGGAGATGGTTTCACTGCAGCTGAGTGGGATGCAGGCTGGGCAGGAGAACACGAAGACCTGAATTACACGGTAGGAAATTTCAGTAAGTTAATTATTGGGGATAAAGGAGGAGGTTGCGATAGTAACTGTAGTGTAAACGACCATCCTACTCATGTAGCAGGCACCATGCTAGGTAACGGAACGTTAGATAACACTTATAGAGGTATGGCTCCGGACGCTCGATTAGCAACCTATGAATGGCCCGATTCTGATGACGAGCTTTATAGCGAAACTAATGATTCTATAAACAGCTATGATTCTATTTTATCCCAGAACTCCTGGGGCTACACTAGTTCCTATGGAGAATATGAATTACTGGCCCCAGAATACGATGATATCATTAGTAAGAACGCATCTGCTGTAGAAGGAACTCTCTCTGTTATCTTTGCAGCTGGAAATGAAAGGAATGGAGGAACTGCTTATAACACTATCCCTCCTCCTTCCACAGCCAAGGATATCATAACAGTAGGAGCTGTAAATGATTCAAAAGATATGACTTGGTTCTCCTCGTGGGGGCCTACTGACGATGGTAGAATAAAACCTGATGTAGTTGCTGATGGAGGACATGGTGTTTCTGGAGCAACTGAAAGCGATATAAGATCTACATTACCTACAGATAGCTACGGAGAACTACACGGTACTTCTATGGCTGCTCCCGCAGTATCAGGTGCAGTTATACTTCTACAGGAAAGCTATAACAACACTCACGAAGAGATAGCTTCACCAGCCACGATAAAGAATCTGCTGATACATACGGCTGAAGATCTGAATAACACAGGACCGGACTACACCACTGGATGGGGTCTGGTGAATGCTACAAAAGCAGTAGATTACATTAAAGGTAATACGGAAAATTCAATAGTCACAGAGAATCTCTCCGATACAAATGATACGGACGAGTACACGTTCAGCCTACCTGAAGGTAAAGACGAGTTCAAAGCAACCATGGTATGGAGCGACTACCCAGGCACAGCTAATGCAGATCCAGCGCTCGTGAACGACCTAGACCTCATAGTCAAGAACTCAACAGGAGACAGAAAACACCCCTGGACACTGAACTCATCTAATCCGTCAGCACCCGCAGAGAAAAACAGAGAAGACCACACAAACCCCGTGGAACAAGTACAAGTAGACAACCCAAACTCAGGAACCTGGACAGTTACAGTGAACGGAAGCCTCAACGGAAGCATATCCATATCAGGACAAGACTACTCCCTAATCATCAACACAGACATCTCACCAAACCTATCAATAGATCACCCTGAAAACAAAGCATACGATGCTGAAAATCTATCTCTCAACTACTCAATAGAAGGATTTGCAAATGATACATGCTGGTACAACCACACCTTCCCAAATGAAACCACTCAAAGAACCAACCTAACCAGTTGTTCAAACACCAATCTTACAAACCTAGCTGAAGGAAACCACACCGTAGAACTGTTCTCCAACAACACCGAAGGAACAGTTTACTCGGACTCCGTGGATTTCACCATAGATAGGAGTGCTCCAATCGTCAACATAACCTCAATACAGAAAGGAAGCGCCTACAAGAACACCTCGCTATCCTTAAAATACACAGCTACAGATAACTACACCTCTGTGGACACATGCTGGTACAACCTAACATACAACGGAACAACAAACAGAAAGGATCTACCGAACTGCTCCGATACAACGCTCGAAAACCAAAGCGAAGGACACTACAACATCACATTATACAGCAACGACACACTCAGCCACCTAGGATCAAACAAAATAGAGTACACAGTGGATAGAACACCGCCAAAACTCAACCTAACAAACCCCGAAAACACCACATACACGGACAAAACTCAACTAACCCTTAACTGGACAACGAACGACTCTTTATCCAGTATCGATGAACAAGCATACTGGAGAGACCACGAGTCAAAACAAACTGTTAATGAATCAAACACATCAGCAAACATAACTAACCTCAAGACAGGAACCCACACGCTCTCACTATCCATAATAGACTTCGCCGGGAACTTCAACCAAACCTCAGTCGAATTCAAGATAAATAACCTCATGAACGTAACCAATGAAACACAAAACACAATAGATCAAATAGGAAGCAAAAACCTCACTAGCTTCACAATAAGCAATGCAACAACAGAAGAAATCACAGGAAAAGCATACCTAAACCAAACACTGAACATGACAATGAACGTGAACAGCTCAGGAAAAAACCACACAGTGAAAATCAATAACTTAGACGGCTTGGAGCAAAACTGGAACTACAACGACCACAGCAACCTATCAATAGAAACAGATCCAGCCAGCAACTCAG
>CAYLXZ010000019.1:8591-13163 GCA_964388265.1 Microcaldota archaeon
CCCCCATCTACATCAGTGACGACATCGGCAACGAAACGCAAACAATGCAACAATGCGAAGACAACACCGCACCAAACACAACCATAAACGAATCAAACACCTGCTACACAACAAACACAACCACAAACAAAACCACTCTACACATACCACACCTCTCAGGAATAGCCCTAGTGAACCACCCACCAAACATACAGATAAACAACCCAAAAGACCAAGAAGAAGACCTCCCATTAAACACAACACTAAACATAACCATGACAGACGTAGAAAACGACACCATGAACGTAACATTCTACAAAGCATCCGACGACACTACAATATGTGATAAAACCACCAATGTATCTAACGGAAGCGACGTAACCTGCACATGGAGTAACCTAGACTACAACACCAACTACACATGGTACGTCAACGCTACAGACGGAAAAGACACAACCCAAAGCACTACATGGAACTTCACAACAAGAACCATACAACTCATAGAACTGAACAACCCGAATGGAACTGGAGTACCCACATCAACTACACTCAACGTAACCGCGGACCATGGAGAAAACAAAACAATGAACGTAACATTCTACAACGCATCCAACAACACAGAAATATGCAACAAAACCAATATACCCAATGGAACCGACGTAACCTGTGAATGGAACTATCTGGAGAACGATGAAACCTACACGTGGTACGTGAACTCCACAGACGGAACAAACACAGTAAAGAGCGATGAATGGAACTTCACAACAAACAACCCACCATCCATAACCCTAGAACATCCAGAAAACGGAGAAGACGGAATATCAACCTCCCCTGAACTAAACGCCAGTGTCGAAGATCCAGAGAACGATACAATGAACGTTACATTCTACGATTCCGACGACAATGAAATAGGAATCGACACAGGTCTGAACAGCGGGGAAGAAGCATCCGTAGAATGGAGCTCACTGGGAAATGGAAACACCTACGAATGGTACGTCGAAGCCACAGACGGAAAAGACACAACCCAAACCAGCACATCGGAATTTACAACAGAAGAATCAGACGATGACTCCACAGATGGGGGAGGTGGAGGATCCGGAAGCGGAACAGACGATGATCAAGAGTACACAGGATCCGCAGTAACAACAGAAACCACCGTGAACTACCCATCAACCGGAGAAATCCAGATAGAAGTCACCAACGACAGAACCACATCAAGAATACTAATGGAGTCAAACATCGAAGTAAACGAAACAGGAGAATACAAATACTTCAACATCACCTACCCAGAATCCCTAACCATAGAAGCAGGAAGCTCAAAAAACCTCAACATAGAACTATCAACCTACGAACACGTAAAACCAGGAGAACACACAGTCCAAGTAAACATACCTGTATTAGATTTCAATGAAAACTTCACCGCAACCATAACAGAACCAGAACTACAGGACGGAGAAACAGACGTGCAGAAATACATAGAAATAAATAAAGACGAAACAGAAACCAGGTACACAACAAAAGCCCGAAACAAGAAAAACAATCCAGTAAACGCGACCATAACCGATGAAATCTCAAAAAACATAGTAGACAGCACGGACGACATCACATTCCAACAAGAACCCGAAATAATCAAGAAAGACCCAGAGTTCAAATGGAGCACAGAGATAAATTCAAACGGAGAAAAAGAATTCACCTACACCATAGACAAAGATACTAGAGGAGAAGAATGGACAGAACCAACGCTAGAATACACAGAGATATCCAGTGAAGATGAAGAAAACCAAACACAAGAACCCAGCGTCACACAACAGGGAAACGAAACGGAAAAAACGGAAGACGAAGCAACAGCCGGTGGTTTCAACAAACTAATAATAGTGGCGGTTGTAATAGCAGTCATGGGAGTACTAATAGGGCTGATAATATTCTTTGGAAGAGAATCTGAAGAAGAAAAAGGACTAAAAGAAGCTTCAAGAAAAGAAAAAACAGGAAAAGGAGAAAAAAACTCAAGCAAAGACAAAAGCCAGTTTACAAGAAAATACTAGATAAGTTCATCCACTGCCTCACCAACCCTTTCCCTTACCTTATCCTCATCCATAGTCAAAACATCCCCATCCCTCATAACTATCTCTCCATCTATCACTGAATCCACTACATAGGGATAGGAAGATGAAGAATAAACCAAGTTAGACACAATGTTGTAAGTAGGTGTGTTCTGAACCGTGTTTAAATCCATAGTGATGATGTCCGACGTAGCTCCTGGAACGAGTTTTCCAGTATCTTGGTGGAGATGGCTGCTTGGATTCCGTGTTGCCATATCCAAGATACCTTGAGCTGAAGTCACTGAAGCATCCCACCTAGAATGTTTCTGGAGCAGGGAAGCGAACTTCATTGTATCAAACATACTGAGCGAGTTGTTAGATACGGCTCCATCCGTACCTAGGGTTACATTTGCTCCAGCTTCCTTTAATTCAGGTAATGGACATGCTGCTCCCGTACCGAGCTTCATGTTCGACACAGGGCAATGTGAAACAGTTACATTCTTCTTTCCAAGGATCTTTGCTTCCTTCTTTGTTATCCATCCTACGTGAGCTAGTGAAGTATCTTTATCTAGAACTTCTAAGCTATCTAGGTGCTCTATCACCCTCTCATCGTTCTCGTTCACACAGTCTCTTACTTCTTTCCTTGTTTCCGCTGCATGGGCGTGGAAGAGAACATCGTGCTTTTTGGCTAGTTCCTTGGATTCTTGTATTAATTCATCTGAGCATGTGTAGATTGAGTGTGGTGCTATTACAGGGTTAACCAGCTTCTTATCTATATGTTTCTTAGTAAATTCTTCAGCATTATTTATCGGCTTTCCGTTTTGTGTTGATTTTTCAGGATTGAATACAGCCCATCCTAGATAAGCTCTTATTCCGGATTCTTCAACTATTTCAGGAACTTCGTCTAGGGCGAAGTACATGTCCATGAAAGTTGTGGTGCCTGTTTTAATCATTTCTAGGATGCTGAGCTCGCTTCCTATCCTCACTTCTCTAGATGTTAATTGATCTTCTATCTCCCACATATCTTCAAGCCATTTGAACAGCTCCTTGTCGTCGGAGTACCCTTTCATCATCGACATGCCTGCGTGGGTATGTGTGTTAACTAATCCAGGTAGAACAATCTTTTCACTGCAGTCAATATGTTTTTCATAACTTCTATCGGTATTTTCTTCTATTTCCCGTATCTTACCGTTCTCTATACCTATATCTACGTCTCTAAGTATCTTTCTGTCATTGTTCTGTGTTACCACGTAGCTGCAGTTTTCCAGTAGTATCGACATGTTAATGTATTAAGTCACGGAGATTTAAAAATAATACCACCAGTGATATTTATGACTAAGAAACAGCTCAAGAGAAAGATAGAAGAACTAAAGGGATCTGAAGCCCATGAAAAGATAGAGGAAAGAGTAGAGCAGTTCAGAGAGCTCCATAGAAAGGGAGATGATGAATGGTTTGATGAACTGTGTTTCTGCATACTTACAGCGAACTCATCCGCGGAGATGGGTATAAAGATACAGGAATACATGAAAGAGAGAAAAGGGTTTAAAGAATTCTCGGAAGAAGAGGTGAGTGAGGTTCTTGAGGATATGGGTTACCGTTTCTACAACCGAAGAGCCGAATACATAACCCTAGCCCGAGAACATAAAGAAGACCTGAAAGATAAACTAACCTCCCTAAAGAATTCATTTGAAAAGAGAGAATGGCTAGTGGACAACATAAAAGGAATAGGATACAAAGAAGGAAGCCACTTCCTCAGGAATGTAGGGCATCTGGATCTCGCTATACTTGACAGACATATACTGAGAAGACTGGAGAAACATGGATTAATAGAGATCCCTAATACTCTAACCAGTAAGAAGTATCTAAATATAGAGAAAGAATTCTTAGAGCTATCGGAAGACGTAGATATTCTACCTGGAGAGCTCGATCTTTATCTATGGTACATGGAGACTGGTGAAGTTAAGAAGTAGATCTCTAAACCATGTCGCTATAGGATTCATCGATTAAATCTTCTCTATTTACCTTGAATTCATCCATCAGTTTTTCTAAATCTTGTTTCGAGGAGTAGGCTCCTTCCCTGTCCCTCATGAGTTCAAATTCAATGAATTTACCAAGTTCTTTAACTTTATCTAGGTGTACTTTAACGTTCTCTATCCAGTGTATCTCTCTTTCCTTATCCACTACTGCTTCAACTTCAAGAGAGGATTTTAATACCTCTTTAACTTCCTCTGGATTACCTAATTCACAGTTAGTTACTTTAGATGTCTTTGGTTCCTTCTTTGTTTCTCTATCATAGTATACTAGCCCTTTCTCTTCTTCTATGTTGGCCTCTCTGACCTTCAGCTTTCCTTTATCTATCTTGAAATAGGTGTCAATCTGATGATCCAGACCAATCTTCTCAGCCTCTCTTTCCCGGAGGAGTTTCCTAGCGTAGTTGTGCTTCTTGTACCTGGCCTTTATCTCTATGTTTCGTTTACCTGTCATTAGATCACCCTAGGGATGGACCCGGTGGGATTTGAACCCACGGCCTTTTCCTTGCGAAGGAAACGATCTT
>CAYLXZ010000020.1:0-12844 GCA_964388265.1 Microcaldota archaeon
ATCCTGATACGATTAATACACCTGCTATTATAATCAGGTATTCCAGTGATCCTTGGGCTTTTTTGAGATTCTTCATCTTGGTTTCTCCTTTAGGAAAAGAAGGGAGGAGATATTTTTAATTGTTTTGGTTTTATTCTTCTACTCTTGGTGCGAGGTAGTAGGTTAGTGTTGCGTCGCCTATTCCGTATCTGAGTTTTAGTGGTGCGTCTTTCTTGAGGTTCATTGTGACTATGCTGCTGGAGGTTGCTCCTGCTAGTATGTTGTTTAGGTAGTCTATTGGGAACATGGCTTTTTCTTCACTATCTACCTTGTAGTCTAGTATTGGATCGTCGTCTTTGCCTATGGTGGTGTGTAGGTTTCCGTTATCTCCTTTTGCTTCGATTATGAATTCTTCTGAGGTTGCTTTTAGGTTTACGTGGCTGGATACTAGGTTTGCGTCTTTTAGGTTTTCTTTTAGTGTTGAGCCGTTTAGTTTTACTTCGGTACCGTAGTCTATTGATGGTTCGTCTGCTGTTCCTTTGGATAGATCTAGTAGTGGTTGGTCGAACTCTCTTTTTATCTTGCCTTGGAACTTTAGTTTTAGTCTTGACCCTGAGTTTGCTAGTGTTAGTTCTAGTGAGTCTTCTGGACGGCTTCTTTTGGTTCTGTCGTTCAGGTCGTCGAAGTTTAGTCCTATCATGTTTTCTTCTGGAACTTCGAATTCTGAGAATGCCGATTTTGGTAGCTGGAAGTTAACCATGGCTATTTGTGATGGGTCCATTGCTTTTAGTTGGATTCCTTCTTCGTCTATTTTGAACTGTCCTTCGTTTACAAGGGTGTTGAGTGCTTTTATGCATTTTTTGAAGTTTCGTGCGTTTTCTAGTTCTAGTGTGAACATTGGATCTCCTCCCGGTATATTTTATTTGTTCAAAGTATTTATTCTTTTTTAAGAATTATTGCGCTCAAGGGTGGTGTCTAGCAGGTGAGTTTGTATTCGTAGTCGGTTCCTTGGTTTGCGTGTCCTTCGCATACTGGGAATATGTCGCAGAAAAATAGCTTCACGTGCCCGAGTAGTGGTACTCGCCATCCTAGTTTTTTACCTACTAGCATTTTGTTGTTTATTGGTGTTGAGATGCATGCTCCTGGGTTGTTCTGTAGGCATAGTCTTCTTTTTCCTTTCATTTTTTTCTGGGTCAGTTGATCAGGTATTGGGTTGGCGTCTCCCCAGGTTAGGAGGTACTGTTGGTTCTGTGTTTTTATCTTGGCTAGGGCTCTATGTATTATCTGTGATCCACCGGGGTTGGAGTAGTAGACCACGATTTCGTTTGACTCGTTCTTTTTCAGGTCTTTTCCGTTTATGGTAAGGGTTTCTTTCTGTGCGTTGAATGAGTAGTTTATCTCGTTGGACTGTAGATCTATGGTTGGTGCTTTAACGTTTTTTACTTGGGTTCCTTGTATTGCTAGGACGTTTCCTATGTCTAGGTAGGGTTCTTCGCTGCAGCTTGATACCACTATCAGGGGGCTTGAAGTGTTGAGTATGGCTGGAAGTATCACGAAGTAGATGACCACGGCTACTGCGATTGATATTGCCCAGTCTTTTCCTTCTCTTTTTATCCATTCTTTCTTGGTTTCTGGTTCTTCTTTTTCATCGGATGTGAATAAGCCTATGAATTTCTTTAGCCCTTTCTTCAGTATTTTTTTAGTCTTTTTTAGTTTATCCATATTCTGTGACTCCGCTGGCTATCAGGTGGCTTATTCTAAGTGGCTCTGGGTAGTTTCCTCTGTATGTTAGTTTATCTAGGAGTTTTTCTGCTTTTTCTTTCTTCATTCCTGTTGTTGAGTAGTGTATTTCTCCGTGTTGATGATACTTTGGGTTCTTGTCTATTATCTTCATTCTTTTTTCTTTTTTCTCGGTGTGTTGAAGTGCTTTTTCTACTTTTTCTTTGTTTGGTTTCTTTTTTAGTGTTGCTATTATGGGTTTTCCGGTTTCTTTGTTTATTTTCTTGTGGTCTAGGATGTTGAATCCTGCTACTGTGGTTCCGTTGGTGAGTATGGCTTTTGATTGCTGTATCTGGTTTGAGTTTTGAATCATTTGGATTATTTTCTGTGTTGAGTTGAGTCCGTCTATTTTGATGGTGGTGGATTCTATGTTTTCTATGTAGGTGGGTCCTTGGGTTGTGGTTGCTATGAGGGTTGTTTGTTTGTCTTTTTCTCGGTTGAACTGTCCGTCGTCTATTGCTGTGACTTTTATCTTGTCTTTCAAGTTTACACCTTTGGTTTAAAAGGAGTTTATATTTGTTTTTCTAGTTCTTCTGCTTGGTTCTTTATCTGTTCAGCGGTTTCTTCAAGTATTTCTACTGGGTTTTTTCCTGTTGTTTCTATGTAGAAGTCTGGGTGTTCTAGTTTTGGGTGTTCTATGTCGTATTGTGCTATTTTGACGTCTTCTTTGTCTTGTAGGTTTTTTAGCAGTAGGTTTGAGAAACCGTGGCTTTCTTCTTTTAGTTTGAATTCGATTTCGTTGTCTTCTTGGTTTTCTATCTGTATTTCCATTTGATCACCTATTTTAGTTTTCCTTTTCCGTAGTCTTTTGTTGTTTTTCTTGTGTCTTTTTTCCCGCATTCTGGGCATTTTACTTTGTCTCTTCCTGTTTTCTTCATTGCTGATCTGCATTTGGGGCAGTGTGCTTTTATCGCGCCTAGGTTTCCTTGGTCGGTTGTAAGTTCCACTGTGTGTGCGTTTACGTCTGTTATTTTTGCTCTTACTAGGTCTCCTACTTTGTATTGGGTTTTTACGTCTTCTATGTAGTCGTCTTTTATGTTCCCTATGTGTAGTATTGCTGATTTGTCGTGTGGTACGAACTTGAATTTCTTTGAGTCGAATGGAGCTAGGTCTAGTTGTACTATTTGCCCTGAGGCTTTTGTCACTTGCCCTAGTACTATTGTCCCTGGGTTCTGCATCTTCGGTATCTGTGTTTCTGCTCTTACTTCGGCGCTGTGTTGTTTTTTATCTAGTTTTAGGTCTCCTGTGTTGGATGAGTAGATTTCTCCGTCTTCGTTGTAGGTTCCGAATCCGGATTCGTATTCTTCTTGTGTTCCTACGTATTCTCCTGGTATTGTGAACATCTTTATCTCTCCTATGTATCTATTTTTTAGAAGTTTGAAGTATTAGTTCTCCGTAGTTTTTACTGTCATCGGTTTATATAAATATAGGTAGTGAAATTCAAATGGCTTTTATTGTTGCCATTGTAGTGCTGGGTACCCTGTGTTTCCTTCGTGGTCACTATTCCAAGATGTCGCCTTCCAAGTATCTGTGAAATCCCATCCTTCATAGGCATTAGGATAATAATCCAGGTAATCAGTCATATCCTCCGTGTTTCTACCAAAAACACCCGAACTGCTTCCATCTCCAACTCCACTCTCTTGATTAGTAGTCTCATTATTCCAATAAGAACCAGAAACACCACCCCAATTCCGTCCGATTAAACCACCAACACTCCAACCACCACCGGTTACAGAGCCAGTTGAATAACAAGAAGAAACACTACCCTGATCATTCCATCCGATTAAACCACCAACATCAACAGAGCCAGATACAGAGCCAGTCGAATAACAATCAGAAACACCACCACCATTATATCCGACTAAACCACCAACAAGGCTATCACCAGTTATATTTATATTCTCCAATCCTACATTGGTTATTTTAGCACCGAAATCCGTATAACCGAATAAACCAACATTGTTAGTGGATCCTCTGTCGATGTATAAATCGCTTATTGTGCGCCCTTGACCATCAAAAGTACCGGTGAAGGTGCCGATAGGGTTCCAGCCATTACCGGTATTGTAGTCTGAGTAACCTGCCGTATCTTCATCTAGGTCTCTCATAAGAGTATAATCCCCATCTAGATTGTTTCTCACGTCATTAAGGTCGTGCCAGGTGCATATTTGTCCTCCATTGCATTCCCCGAAGTTCGCAGTTACTTCTTTATCTCCATTCATCGTGATTGCTGTGTCAGGAGAGTCGGTGTCATCGATTGTGCCGGTGTCTCCTGTCCAGTTCGCGAAGTAGTACCCTGTATTGGGAGAAGCGTTTAATGTAACTTCATTTCCTTCTTCATATGTAAATTCTCCTTCTCCAGGACCCTCTACAGATCCACCAGAGGTTGAACTCACGGTTAAATTATATTCTGTTGTTCCAGTAGCAGTGGTAAAGCTCCAGGTAGAACTCTGTGTAGTTGCTGAACCATCATCAGCAACAGCATACCAATTATAAGTAGTACCTGAATTTAGTCCACTCCATGTTACGGACGCGACTCCCCCATCACTTATACTTGTCTGAGTTGAACCAATCTGGGAATTATCCGAAGCATCGCGGAATGTGACATCCATAGAATCTCCATCCGGATCCGATACATCCACACTCAGAGTAGGGTCAGTGGAAACTCCCGTAGCACCATCACTCGGAGAAGGATTAGTGGGCTCATTAGGAGCAGTATTACCCTCTCCAACATCTACAGTCTCAGTATAAGTATCCGTAGCACCGTCATCATCTGTGACTCTTAAGGTCACGTCGTAGTTTCCTCCTGAACTATAAGTGTAATCAGCTGTTTCTCCTGAACCTTCATATGTTCCGTCTGTGGTCCAGTCCCACTCATAACTAACTATACTTCCATCGGAGTCACTGGACTGATCAGTAAAATCACATGTTAAACCATCACAAGAATAAGAGAAATCCGCTGTAGGAGCAGTATTATTCTCAGTTGTTCCATTATCACCGGTGGTGCCATTACCAGCTCCAATCTTAGTGGGTTCACCAGCTTTACAGAGCTCAACCGCATCCGATGTTACTGGATCACCTGTAACTGGATCCATACAAGCTTCCTCACACTGAGTACATTCCGCGTCCGGAGTCAATAACTTCTCATTCTTACACTGAGCTGCCGCCTGCTTACACCTAGCCAAAGAAGCCTGCTCCTTCTGAGTGCCAAAAGAACCTGTTAAAAAAAGAACCACAATAGCAGCTATCGAAAGAACAGCCGCCAGAATAATCAAATACTCCAAAGCACCTTGACCTTCATCTAAATCACCGGAACTTAAAAATATTCGATTCATAGTACATAAAAAATAAAGAACCTCCACCTTAAATACTTAATCTTCTCTGGAACCTAGGATATAAAATAGTGAAAAGTAATTAAATACACGGAGTAGAGGAAAGATGATTGAATCCTTATTCAATCCAAGAGAGGTAAAGGGAAAGAGCTCGAAGAGACTGGAGATATTCGTAGCCGGGGTAATATTCACTCTCGTAGGAACCTTGCTAGCTATCAATATACTTCCTCCAAAACCAGGAGTACAAGGACTAGGGTTCCTAGTAGTAGCTTTCATATCCATACCAGCAGCTCCATTCTACGTTCAGATATTCAAGATAGAAGAAAAAGAAGACATAGTAGAAAAAGGCAAATCAATCTTCTTCAGACACCTAGACATCATTGAGATATTCGGATTCTTCTTCCTCGCAGTAGTATTCGCTTCAAGCCTATTCTACGTCATAGCTCCACCAGAAGTAAGCAACACCGTGTTCACAGATCAAATCAATGACCTACAAGAAAAGAACATCATAAGTGGGAATGCTCACAAAGTAACAGGGCTGGGAACCACAAATTACGGTTTCCAGGAAATCCTCAGCAACAACATCGGGGTACTAGGACTTTCATTCCTATTCTCCTTCCTACTCGGATCCGGAGCTGTGTTCCTTATCTCTTGGAATGCCACGATAATCGGAGCTCTCATCGGTAAGATAGCTGATAATCCAGAGGCCTTTGGCTCGGTGGCTACTGGAAACATCTTCACCAATTACCTGATAGCTCTGCCTGTGACTCTGCTTAGGTTACTTCCCCATGGAATATTCGAAATAGGAGCTTACTTCATAGGAGCAGTTGCAGGAGGAATACTGTCAGCCGGAGTGATAAGGGAAAGTATTAGAAATAGAAAAACTCAGTTCTCCCACTTAAAACAAGTTTTCATAGACTCTCTTCTATATCTAGGTATCTCAATAATATTTGTAGTAGTTGGAGCTGCAGTTGAGTGCTCGATCTAGGTTTCTTTCTTCACTTTCTCCTTTAGTTTACCTTCTTCCATCTCTTTCTTGAGTTCCTCGATTATTGATTCCTTGTCTTTTCCTTTCTTTCTGAGTTCCTCGTATCTGTCAACAACTTTGTCCTGTGCTTCTCCAAAGTTTAATCCGGTGAGGCTGTTGGATAGATTTCCAGCGAGTTTTGACAGTTCTAGTGGGAATATTATCTTGCTTGATTTTCCTTCACTGATTTTCTCAAGTGATTGTAGATAGTAGTATTGTAGTGCTTGTGATCCTAGTTTGTCCGCGGCTTCTCTTATCTGGTCTATTTCTCCTTTCTTTCCTTTGGCTACCTCTATTTGTTCTTGTTTCTTCTCTGTGGCTGCTCTTCTTGATTGAACTGCTTCCTGTATCTCGTCTGGTATGTCAACTGACTGTACTTCGACGTTGGTGAATGTAACTCCCCAGTCATCCTCAACTTGTTTCATGTATTCTTGTAGTTCTTCGTTTATGTCGTCTATGTTACTAACGATCTCGGTCATTTTCATGTTTCCTGCTATTCCTCTTAACCTGGCTTTTGCTCTGGTCTTGGTAGCTGTTTTGTAGTCTTTTACCTCTATGATAGCTTTTTTCGCGTCTTTCACTTTCATGTAGAGTACTGTGTTGAATTCTAGTTCTATGTTGTCTTCTGTCACTACTGGTTGCTCGGTGAGGTCCACGGTCTGTTCTCTTAAGTCAACTATCTGGAATGATTCTAGGAATGGTATTACGAATAGCCAGCCTGGTTCTGCTACTTCCTTGAATTTACCCATACGGAACACTACGGCTCTTTCGTATTGATCTACTTCCGCGAAGTACTTTGGGAACTGTGAGTAGAGTATGATGAGTACGCCTAGGATAACGAGCAGCACGACTAGTGAAGTCAGGAGGTTTAGTGCCCAGAATACTCCTAGGATTAAAGCTACCCCTATCACGAGGGTGAAGAATATTATAGCCTGTCTTGTTTCCTCCTTCACATGAAACACCTTTTCAATTATTTTACATTTGTTTTAGTGCATTAGGTTATAAAAACGTTCATGATGTATATGTAACCGTGGATGAATATAAATAACTAAGGTATTAGGATAACTATGGCGAATATACTTGTTCTATGCGTGGACAGAGATGACGACCTAGGTGAAAAAGCAAAGATCACAGGTCCAGTCGTAGGAAGAGAAAGCAACCTAGAAGCAGCTAAAGAACTAGGAGTAGCTGATCCCGCAGAATCTGATACCAACGCCATACATAAAGCAGTAAATGTATTTGACAACACGGCAGAAGCCACGGATGTCGTGACTATAACAGGAGATAAAAAAAGAGGATACAAAGCAGATAAAGAGATAGCAAGCCAGCTAGATGAAGTTCTAAGGGAAAAAGAAGACATAGACGGAGTATACCTAGTTACGGACGGATCACAAGACGATCAAATCATCCCAATAATCCAATCCAGAACAGACATAGTATCAAAAGAAACAGTAATAGTTGAACAAAGCCAAGAGCTTGAGAAAAGCTACTACGTTATAAAAGAAGCTCTCAAAGATCCAACAATAGCCAGGATAATATTCGGATTACCTGGAATAGTTCTACTCATAGTCGCAGTGTTCCAAGAACTCGGCGTGAAAATAGTCCTACTTGGAATAGGAGCATACCTCACGCTAAAAGGATTCGGAATAGAAGAAAAGATAATATCACAAATAAGGAAATTCAAAGAAACCACGTCAGTCAGCAGAGCCACCTTCCCACTCTACATCGGGTCCCTCCTAACACTTATACTGGCTATCTGGTCAGGCCTAGAGAAAATGAGCGGATTCGCCGGAGAAACAATCATCAAACAAGGAGCAGCATTCGTAGGAGGACTAATCAACCTACTCCTAATTTCAGGTATACTATTCCTCATAGGAAGAATAGGTGACAGGCACTCGGAGAGAAACGTCCGGAAGATAAAGAAACATCTACTTACCTTCGTGTCCTTATTCGCGATATGGTTCGTGTTTCTATGGGGAGTGAAGGTAATATTCGGAGAAATCTCCCTGAACACATTCATACTATTCACCATCGTTGACTTCCTAGCTGCAGTAGTGGCTCTAGCAGTAGTGAGAAGAACATTCATGAAAAGATACGTCTACCCACGCATAGAGCCCAACCAGGAAGTATACGATCCTAAAGGAAGGAAGATAGGGGCAGTTGTGAAGAAGGAACCAAGCAAAGATAGAATCGTAATCTACGAAAAAAGAAAAAACAAGAGAATCAAGAAACCTATTAACTCAGTTATAGTGGCTCGAGAGTACCTGACAGTAGCTCCAAGATGAACTACGTTTCAATCTCTTTTATTATCTTCTTTATGTTATCTATTAGATCTTCTTTCCCATCCATATCTTTTAGAGCCGCTTCCAGTACCTCGGAGAAATCCTTGACAGGTATTATCTCCACTTGTTTCCTTCTTTCATCTTCAAGCACCACGTCTTCTTCATTGCTGTCTGGGATAATCACTTTCTCTGCTCCTGAGTCTATTGCTGCTTCTATCTTCTCGCTGACCCCTCCTACTGGCAGTACTTCTCCTTTAACTGAAAGTGATCCTGTCATGGCCATGTTTTGATGCGTTGGAACGTTTTCTAATGCACTTATGACTGCTGTGGCAACACTTATGGACGCGGAGTCTCCTTCTACTCCTTCGTAGGTCTGTAGGAACTGGATATGTATGTCGAAGTTGCTTATGTCAGTTCCTTTGTACTTCTTCACTATGGCTGACACGTTCTGCACTGCCTCTTTCGCTATCTCTCCTAATTTCCCTGTGGCTATGATTTCCCCTTCTTCTACGCTGTGAGCTGGAGCTATCTTTGCTTCTATTGGAAGCATTATACCTCCGAATACCTCTTGGTTTCCTTCTTGTCCTCCGGAGAACACTGCTAGGCCGTTTACCTTGCCTATTTCAGAGCCATCGGTTCTGAATACCTGGTATTCTTTCTTTCTCTCTATCTCTTTCCCGGATATCTGTTTCTCAAGAGATCTTGAAACCTCTTTAGCTTCCTTTATGTGTTCTGTTTCTACGTACTCGGCGTCTTTGTCCTTGGCTACGTCCCCAGCTGCTCTTACAAGGCCACCTAGATCTCTTAGTTTCAGTGTGAGTTTGTTTTTTCGACTTGCTTTTCTTCTTGCTTCGAATATGATCTTCTCCACGGCTTCTTTGGTGAAGTGAGGTATTTTCCCGTCTTTCTCTACTTCTTGGGCTACGAATTTCCTTAGCTTGTCTCTGTTCTCTGGATTGTCCTCCATGTAGTCGTTCATGTATATTTCGTATCCGTATCCTCGGACTCTGGATCTTAGAGCTGGATGCATCTTCTTCATGTCCTTTAGGTTTCCGCTGGCTATTAATAGGAAGTCGCAGGGTACTGCTTGGGTCCTTACCATGGCTCCTGAGCTCATTTCACTCTGTCCTGTTATAGCGTATTCTTTCTCTTGCATGGCTACGAGTAGCTCTTGCTGTGACTTAGGTGATAGTGAAGCTACTTCGTCAACGTAGAGCACTCCTTCATGGGATTTATGTATCATACCTGGTAGTACTCGTAGGTGCGGTGGAGTTCCCATTCCCCCCGACTGAAAGGGATCGTGTTTAACATCTCCTAGTAGTGCTCCGGCTCTTGCTCCTGTTGCGTCCACGAAAGGTGCTTTCTCTTGGTCTGAGTTATCTACAAGTAGCTTGGGGGAGTTTTTCTTGGCCTGTGTTTTCTGTCCCGGCATTTTCATCCCTTGTAGACCCGATGTAAGTGCTAGTCCGAAGGAAAGCATTGCTAGGAAGATTCCTCCTACGATCATGACTGCTGCGAGTATTACATCGCTGAATAGATTGAAATGTATGGCTGCTCCGATTCCTAGAGCGTAGAGAAGTCCCATTATGAGGAATGGGCTCATCTTTGGTTTCATTCCCTTCATGCTCTTGGATGATACAAGTTTCTTCTTCTGTTCAACTATCTTCTCTCCTTCTCCGGCTGGCACGGTCTCTATCTGTGGTTCGTTCGGATCATCTTGATTTGGGTAAGCAAGGATATCCTGCAGTTTCTCGGTGGGTAATAGCTCGCTCATGGCTTTAGCGAGCATGGATTTACCAGTGCCTGGTGAACCTATGAGTAAGACGTTTCTACCTTGCTCTGCAGCTTTCCTGATTATTTCTACTCCGCTCTCTTGACCTATAACCTGGTCAATCAATTTATCAGGTACATCTATCTCCTCTGTGGAGTCTATGTCCCTGTACTTTGGTTCGTATTCGTCTTCTTCCGACATGGATATCCCTTGGTTCTCCAGGTAGATTCAGAGTTTAAACTTTATTTAAGAATAATTAGTCCACCTGGGCAGGTTCTATATATTTAATGTGAGGGAGGTTAAAAAAGATTCTTTAAAGTTTAAAGCATCAGGTACCTAAAATATACAGTGAAGTAAAATGGTCAAGGTAACATTCCTAGGCACGAGCGGTTCACTGCCAACCAAGAAAAGAAACCAGATAGCGATTCATCTTAAATTTAAAGACAGATCCATACTCTGGGACTGCGGAGAAGGAACACAAAGGCAGATGACAAAGACCAACATCTCCCCATACAAGATAGACGAAATCTACATAACTCACCTTCATCCAGATCACTTCATAGGACTCTGGGGACTGATAAGATCACTTGAATTCATGGGAAGAGAAAAAGAACTGAATATCTACGGAACCAGAGGAATAAAGAGCTACGTAGATATGTTCAAAGGAGGTAGAAAAACTTCGTTGAACTTCCCGGTCAAAGTGAAAGAGATAGAAGAAGGAACACTCCAGGAAAGAGAAGACTACAAGATAGAAGCATTCCCAGTGAACCACGATACACCTACCTACGGGTTCATATTCCAGGAAAAACCAGGAATAAACCTAGATAAAGATAAACTAAAAGAACTAAATCTCCTAAATCACCTGAAATGCAGTGAATTAAAAGAAAAAGGACAGATAGAGCACGAAGGACGGAAGATAACGCTTGAAGAAGTGGCAAAGCCAAAGAGAAAGGGAAAGAAGATAGTTTACTCAGGAGACACCAGGCCATGTGAATCCCTTAAAGAAGCAGCGGAAGATGCAGATCTATTGATCGTGGACTCAAGCTTTGGAAAAGACAAGAAAAAGAAAGCCAAGGACTACATGCACGGAGAAGCAGGAGAAATGGCAGAACTAGCGAACAGAGCAAATGTAGATAAGCTAGTATTAACCCATTTCTCAAACCGCTATGACGATGAGTCAATTCTCGAAGAAGAAGCCAGAGAGATATTCGAAAACTCCATAGCATCCCAAGACCTCATGAAGATAGAGGTATAGGTGGATAACTTGAAAATAGGTGTAATAGCCGACATACACAGCAACTTAAATGCCCTAGAAACAGTTCTAACAGAAACAAAGAAGATAGATGTGGATAAATACCTCTGCGCCGGAGACATAGTTGGATACGGAGCCAAACCCAACGAATGCATTGAAAAGATAAAGAACCTAGACATAGAGATAGTGAAAGGCAACCACGACTGGGCAGTGTCCCAAGATCCAAACCTAGATTGGTTCAACCCCCAGGCAACCAAAGCGATAAGATATACTCAGAAAAAAATAACTAAGGAGAACAAAAAGTTCCTCAGAAACCTAGATAAAACAAGGAAAATAAAAGAAGATAATGAAGAAATATTAATGGCTCACGGAAGCCCAAAAGAACCTCTATTTGAATACATAGATGAAGACAGAGACAAAGAACTAGAATACTTTAAGGAAAAACACGATTTCGATATACTAATCCTTGGACACACTCATATACCCTACGTCCAAGAATTTAAGAATTTTTTAGTCGTAAACCCAGGATCTGTTGGCCAACCAAGGGACAGAGACCCTAGAGCCAGCTTCGCTGTCCTAGACACCGAAGAATCTGACGCAGAGGTAAAGAGAGCGAAGTACCCCGTAGAAGAAACTACGAAAGAGATAAAGAAAACCAACTTACCTCATCAACTTGGAGAAAGATTACTCAAAGGAATTTAAATTATCTCTAGTCAATCCTGCCATTGTAGTGCTGGGTACCCTGTGTTTCCTTCGTGGTCACTATTCCAAGATGTCGCCTTCCAAGTATCTGTGAAATCCCATCCTTCATAGGCATTAGGATAATCATTCTGGTAATCAGTCATATCAGCTGTATTTCTACCGAAAACACCCGTACTGGATCCCGAACCAACTCCATCATCCTGGGTAGTGGTTTCATTATTCCAATAAGAACCAGAAACACTACCATCATTAAATCCGACTAAACCACCAACATTACTAGAACCATTTACTGAACCGGTGGCATACGAATCAGAAACACCACCAGAAAGAATATTTCCGACTAAACCACCAACATCCTCATACCCAGATACAGAACCAGAAACATAAGAATCAGAAACATCACCATGACTATGTCCAACTAAACCACCAACATCCCTATCGCCAGTTATATTTACATTTTTTAAACCCAGGTTAGATATATCAGCATCAACACCTATAAAACCAAACAAACCAATTTTATTACTGGATCCTCTATCGATATATAAGCCGCTGATAGTACGTCCTTTACCATCGAAACTACCAGCGAATGAACCGTAATTATCGCCAATCGGGTCCCAGCCATTACCGGTATTGTAGTCTGAGTAACCTGCCGTATCTTCATCTAGATTTCTCATAAGAGTATAATCCCCATCTAGATTGTTTCTCACGTCATTAAGGTCGTGC
>CAYLXZ010000021.1:0-12354 GCA_964388265.1 Microcaldota archaeon
ACCTTATCCTGGATATAGAGGAAAGTAAAGCAGTTAGGATAACTACGGAGAAACTTAACGAGCTTACGAGCAAGCAAGAACTTTCCAATACCCTGAAGGATAATAGTGTTCTGTACGATAGAGTCAAGTCAATATCTGATATCGTGCTAGTGGGTAAATAGAGAGGGTAAGGGTTAGTTCCCTTTGGATGTTTCCTTTCCTTGGATAAGGTTAGTTGGTTGTAGAGTTATTTTTAGTTCTGGTTTCTTTTGAGTTTTACTTGGGCTGAAAAATAGAAAAAAAGAAAGGAAAGTGTTTTTTATTTGATCTCTATCTGTTTTCCTTCTTCCTCTGGGTGGGCTTTTGGTAGGTTGATTTCTAGTACTCCGTTTTTGTATTCTGCTTGGGCTTTGGATGGTTTTACTTCTGCTGGTAGATCTATGTATCTTTTGTATGATTTGCTGCTTCTTTCTCTGTAGTAGTATCCTTCGTCTTTTTCTTTTTTACCTTTCTTGGATTCTGCTTTTATTTCTAGGTGAGTGGGTTCTGCGTTGATTTCTATGTCTTCTTTTCTTACTCCTGGCATCTCTGCTATGACTGTTATTTCTTCTTCTTTGTTCACTACGTCTATTTCTGGTCTTTGGAAGCCTTGGAATCCTTTTCCTTGGGTTGTGTCTTGGAACATCTTGTTCATTCTTCTTCTCATCTCCTCGAAGTCTTTGAATGGATCCATTTTTTCACCCCCTTTGTTTTTTCTTTCTCTGCGCCTGTTTCTTTTCTTTGGTTTGAATCTTTTTAAATTTTTTCATGTATTCTTTCCAGCTAGGTTCCTCCACTCCTTTCTTTTCTTCAAGTCTCTTTAGGTCTTTGATTAGGTTTGCGGTGGACTGATGCCATTCTTTTATGTGCACTCTCTTTACTTGCATGTCGTAGAGTGTGTCTTCGATTAACTGTTTCTTCCGCTCTATCTCTTTATCTAAATAAGCCATTCATGATCTCTGTTCCTTTTCCCACTTTGTTTTCATCTGCTTTATCTGTCGCCTGTGTCTGAGGTATTATCCTCTTTACCTAATGTATGTCTCCGTTGATATAACTTTTTTGGTTCTCCTTCATCTCTTCTGTTCACCGGACCACCTGGATTTATAAGTGCTTATTTCCTTCAGTATATAAGTATTAAGAATGGGAGAATATGGAGAATGTTTGTGAGTAGAATACTGAACTACGTCACAGCTGTATCAATACTGCTAATTACACTTTCTGTAACGGCAATAGCTTTCTCTGGGGAAGGATTAGGAACGGAAGTAAATCCTTATAATATAAGCACCCTCGGAGAACTAAATGAAACTAGAAATAATCTAACAGCACACTATCAACTCATAAATAACATAAACGCGTCAGAAACAGAGAACTGGAATGATGGCTCTGGATTTAACCCAATAGGAAACTGGGACGCTTCGCTCGAAGGTGTTTTTAACGGTAATGGAAATATAATTAGAGGACTTTACATGGATAGTGGGAAAAGGACGGCTCTTTTTGCTTTAGTGGGGGGTAGCGGAGTTATCAAGAACGTTGAGCTTAGAGATGTGAATATCACAGGAAAGAAATTTGTAGGCGCATTAGCAGGAGAAAGCTATGGCTCTATCTTCAATTCATCCTCCACTGGGAGGATTGCGTGCCCTTACCATGATAGTATGACAGGAGAGGGGAACCTTGTCGGTGGATTGGTGGGTTTGAACGATGGAGGTTCCTCTGCGGGCGTTATAGAGAGTTCCTATTCTAATTGCACTGTTTCAGGGTACGATGAAATAGGTGGATTAGCAGGAAGAAGTTCTGGCAAAATCTATAATTCCTATGCTTCAGGAAGCGTCTCAGGGAACAATCAGGTTAGCGGGTTAGTCGGGGAGAATGCTGGATTGATAGAGAACTCCTATTCTACTACCTCTGTTTCTGGTATCTATGGCTTTGTAGATTATAATACAGGTACATGTTCCAACTGTTTCTGGGACATAGAAACCAGTAATCAGGACGAAACTGAATGCAATGCTACTGGTAAGAACACGAGTAAGATGAAGGACTTCTCCACGTTCGATAGTGCAGGATGGAATATAACCACGACAACCGAAGGAAATCCAACTAATGGCTATCCGTTCCTCTCATGGCAGCTGGGAAGCAGCCCAACCTGGTACATCTACGAAGAAGAAACAACCACAAACACCGCTCCAAACAAACCTACAGACCCAGAGCCAGGAAATGGATCCACAGAAGTATCCACCACAGTACAGCTAAACGTCACAGTCACCGACCCAGACGGAGATTCAATGAACATCACATTCTACAACTCTGTTGACGATACAACAATAGGAACAGACAACCACGTACCCAACGGATCCACAGCCACGGCAGAATGGAGCGAACTAAACTCAAACACTACATACAAATGGTACACCACTGCCAACGACGGTTCAACAACCAACACCTCAGACACATGGACCTTCACCACAAAAACAGAAACCACAGGAAACTCACCCCCAGAAATAACCTCCCACACCCCTAGCAACGGAGAAAAAGTAGGAAACAAAACACATCAAGAACTCACAATAACAGTAGAAGATCCAGACGGACAAGATATGAACGTAACATTCATAAACGCCTCAAACGGAAACACACTCAACACCAACACCTCAATACCCAGCGGAACAACAGTAAAATACAACTGGACAGAACTAAACACCAACACAACTTATGAATGGTATGTAAACGTCACAGACGGAAACACCACAGTACAAGGCGGACCATGGGAATTCACAACCCAAGAACAACTGAAAAAGGTGAAAGCGATACCAATAACTGCACCGGAGTTTACTCCTATAATGATTTTAGCATTGTTCACTATAACAGTAGCGTTCTATTTGATTGATGGGGATGAGTAGCTCTTGAATTGTTTTCTTACATGTTTTATGTGATTTTCTTCACTTCTTTCTCTAGACCTGGTTTTGTCTTTTCTTCTAGGCTGTAGGTTATTCGTGCTGATGGCTTGTTTATGTTTATGAATTTTCTGAGGTTTATTGGTGTGCCTATTATGACTGCGTCGCATTCTGCTTTGTTGACTGTTCTTTCTAGTTCGCTGATTTGCTTTGGGGAGTATCCCATGGCTGGTAGTACTTTACCTAGGTTGTATTTCCTGTAAATTTGTTTTATTGATCCTACTGCGTATTTGCTGGGGTCTATGGCTTCTGCTCCGTGTTTTTGTGCTGCTATGTATCCTGCTCCATGTTTCATTCCTCCATGAGTTAATGTGGGTCCGTCTTCTATCACTATGACTTTTTTTCCTTTGATTATGGATGGGTTGTCTACCTCTATCTTGGACTCTGCTTCGATTACTCTGGCTTCTGGGTTGCTGTTCTGGATGTTTTTCTTCACTGTCCTGATGTCTCTTTTCTCGGCTGTGCCTACTTTGTTTATCACGGCTGTGTCGCATAGCCGCATGTTTATCTCGCCTGGGTAGTATTTTCTCTCGTGCCCTGGTCTTAGTGGATCGAATACAGTTACCATGAGGTCTGGTTTGTAGAATGGTGTGTCGTTGTTTCCTCCGTCCCATAGTATTACTTCGGATTCTTTTTCTGCTTCTTTCAGTATCTTCTGGTAGTTCACTCCTGCGTATAATGTGGCTCCGAGGTCTATGTATTGTTCGTATTCTTCTCTTTCCTCTATGGTGCAGTTCTTTTCTTCTAGGTCTTCGTAGTCTTTGAATTTCTGTATTTCTTGTTCTTTCAGGTCTCCATAGGGCATTGGATGCCTTACTACTGCGGGTTCCACATCGTGTTCTCTTAGTATCTCTAGGATTCTTCTGGATGTCTGGCTTTTTCCTGCTCCGGTTCTCACTGCTGTGACGGCTATAACTGGTTTTTTGGATTCCAACATTGTTTCTCTAGGTGGTACCATGGTGAATCTGGCACCGGCTGAGTTCACTTTAGCTGCTTTTCTCATTACATCTATGTAGTTTAGGTCTGAGTAGCTTAAGACTGCTTCATCTATGTTTTCTCTTTGTATTATTTCTGTGATGTTTTCTTCTTTCTTGATTGGTATTCCTTCTGGGTAGTTTTCTCCTGCTAGTTCGGATGGGTATTCTCTACCTGCTATGTCAGGGATCTGTGTCTCAGTGAAGCACACTATCTCTACGTCATCGTTGTTTTTGTATAGCGTGTTGAAGTTATGGAAGTCGCGGCCCGCTGCTCCCATTATAACTATTTTCTTGGTCACTTTCTCACCTCGAGTTAACTAAAGAACTCTTCTTTTTAATTTTTAACGTTGTCTATTCTGTCAAGGATTTTTCTGAGTTTTTCCTTTGCTTTTTCCAGGTCTTCTTCATTGGGTCTTCCTTTGTTTATTCCTCCTATGAGCTTGAATGGACCTTCTTCGTATCCTCTGCAGTTGAATGTTCCTATTACTTTGAGGTTTTTTCTCTCTAGTTTCTTCTTTATCTTCTTGTTGAAGTTATGGATTACTGGGATTTTTGGCAGTCCACTGGTTGAGAATATGAATGCTTTTGTCTTTTTCATGTCGGGTAGGTTGTCTATGAATTTTAGTAGTGATTTGTGGTGTTTTCTGATGTATATGCCTGATCCGAAGCAAATTAAGTCGTATTCGGATGGTTTTAAATCTTTTATTTCTTCAGGTGTCTTCATCTCGCAGTCTAGTTCTTCTTTGAGTGCTCTAGCTATCTTCTTTGTGTTTCCTTTGTACACTGATTTGTATATAATTAGTGAATTCATCTATACCTCGATCTCTTCCAGGTTCTTTATTCTCTTTCTGGGTAGTGGGTGGCTCATGAATATTTCTACGAAGCTGCTTTTTCCGTTTGAGCCTGCTGCGGATTTTTTTCCTGGTTCTGCTATATAGAGGTTCTTTAGAGTGCTGTCTGATGGATTTTTTCTCTTTTTTCGCCTTTTCTGCCTAACTGGGTTTGGTTTGTGGGAGGTTATCTTCTGTAGGGCGTTCGCTAGTGCTGATGGGTTCTCTGTTAGGTATGCTGAGTGTGCGTCTGCGTAGTATTCTCTTACTCTGGATAGGTACATCACTACGAGTGAACCTATGAATTGAGCTATCATTCCTCCTATCCAGGCTCCGAAGAAACCCATTCCGCTGTTTTCGTCTCCTCCTGCCATCATGGATCCGAAGAACACTACGTAGAAAAGAATCATTGGCAGGGCACTGGCTAGGGTTATCACGGTGGTGTCTCTGTGTTTAATATGGCCTACTTCGTGTGCTATTACTCCTTCTAGTTCTTCTTTGTTTAGTTTGTTGATTAGCCCGGTGTGTAGTGCTATGGCGCTTGATTTCTGTGTTCTTCCGAATGCGAAGGCATTTGGAGTTTCGTTTTCCACGAGGTAGACTTTTGGTTTTGGTATTCCTGCTTTCTCGGCTAGGTTGTGTACGAGTTTCTTTATCTCTGGGTCCTTGCATTTCTTGGCTCCGGACATCTTCTTTATCAATGCCGGTGATATAGCCCATTGTAGGCCTATCATCAGTGCTACGAATCCTACTATTCCGGCTAGCATTGGAATTCCTGTGGTTCCTAGGATCTGTAGGGCTATCCAGAACACGGCTGCTAGGAACCCTCCCATGATTAGGAAGGTTACCATTATGGCCCATAGTAGTTTTGGTTTCATTCTATCACTTTAATTGGTTTTTCTCTTCGTTCCATTTATAGTTATCTCTACAGGGTTTTTATAAAGTTGTTGAGTTTTATCTATATATGTCTCTATTTAATGGAAGTAGGTGGAAGACTCTTGCAGTGGCTTTCCTTGCCTGGATAGCTATTATCTTAGTCTTGATTAATTTGACGGGTGTTGAACCTGGTTTGATTTTCTCTGTTGATCCTTTCTACCTTGGCTTGGCTTTACTGTCTTTCTTCATCGGTTTATTGGTCTACGCGGTTAGTTGGATTATTCTCTTAAGGTCCACTGGGGAGAAACCCCATATCCTAACTGTTTTGAAGTCGATGATGATCGGTTTCTTTGTTGACAATGTCTTCCCTCCTGTTGGACCGGCTGGGGAGATCACCATGGGCTACGTGGCTCATAAAGAAGATGATATTGATCTGATGAATTCACTTGCTTCGGTAACAGCTCAGATGTTCGCCTGGGCAATTGGGTTTAGTATGATGGCTTTACTAGTTGTATATTGGGTTATATATACGACTCCGATAAATCTAGCTGTGTTAGTGGGTCTTGTCTTCCTCTTGGTTCTGTTCCTACTTGCTACTTCGGCTCTCGGTTACTTCCTGTTCGAACCAGAGAAAGTGAAGAAGCTGGTCATGTACCTCGGACTCAAAGTCACTTACCTGATAAAGAGAATAGGTTTCCTCAAGCAAAGAGAGATAGGTGAAGTGGAAGATACTCTTAGCTCGTATCTGGATTCATTTAAAGGATCAGCTAAACCTTTCCTACATAGAAAGAAAACTCTAATTATATCCAGCTTCATTATGTTAGCTCACCACGCGTTGGTTGCCTTAACCTTCTACTTCACAGCCCGTGGACTAGGAATAGAGACCCATATCTCCATATTATTCCTCTTCTTCGTGATCTCTCTACTCCTGGCCTGGGTTTCCTTCATTCCAGGAGGACTTGGAGTATTCGAAGTGTCTTCAATATCCCTAATATCAACCACAGTAGCTTCCTCCACAGCAATACTAGCCATAGGGGTATTCAGATTAATCCATTACTGGTCAGAAACCTTCATAGGGGCATTCCTAGCAATAGAATACGAAATAGAGGATATAGTGGAAACAAACCAAGAGATAAAGGACACCGGGACCCATAAAAACCTAGAGGACAAATAATAAACAGTGATCAAAACGAACTGCCTTATCCTTTCGGAGAAACGATAAGATGAATATAGCGATGGTGAACGCCTTCTTCCACCCCTACCAAGGTGGAACAGAGAAATGCGTGCTCGAACTATCAAAAAGACTAGCAGAAAACCACGAAGTACATGTAATAACCAGTAAACTAGAAAACACAGATAAAGAGGACACTTATAAAGGAATAAATATACATAGAATACCCAGCAAAGTCCTAGAAGATCTTCCCGACCCATTCCCACCACCATACCCAATCACACCAGGCCTAGCTCTTCAGATGAAGAAGAAGATCAATGAAATAGATCCAGATATAATACACACCCACAACAGATTCTTCCCAGCCTGGAACTCACCACAGCTATTCAAATTCCTATTCCAAAGACCTGTATTCATGACACTTCACAACGCCAGAACAGAAGGAATAGACAAAAAAACAGATTCTCTAGGACAACTCTACGACGAAACACTAGGTAAGATAATAATGAAGAAAGCAGATAAACTCATCGCCAACTCAAAAGACACACTCGACAAAACCGCGCCATCCGACATACCAGAACACAAGAAAGAAGTAATATACAACGGAATAGACACCAGCAAATACAGCCCAAGCCATGAGAAAGACGTGAAGAAAGAACTAGGAGTAGATAAATACACATTAACCGTATCAAGGCTAGTTAGACAGAAAGGACTACGGTACATGGTGAAAGCACTACAAGACATAGACCAAGAGAACTACAAACACGTAGTCATAGGACAAGGACCAGAGAAACAGAACCTCAAAGAACAAGCAAAGAAACTAGGAGTAGAAGATAAACTACACTTCACCGGATTCGTACCAGAAGAAGACATGACCGATTACTACACCCAGGCAGAAGCTTTCATGCTACCAAGTCTATACGAACCATTCGGAATAGTGCTAGTGGAAGCCATGTCATGCAAAACACCCGTGATAGCAACAGTAGCAGGAGGAATACCCGAAGTACTCGGAGAAACAGGCATAAACATACCAAGACGAAACCCAGATGAAATAGCCAAGAACGTGAATAAACTTCTAAACAACCCAGAAAAAGCCGAGAAAATGGGGAAAGAAGGAATGAAAAGAGCAAAACAGAAATTCGAATGGGACAAAATAACTGAAGAAACCGAAGAAACCTATAAACAGTTCCTGGAATCCAGGTGAACTTGAAATGAAGATGAGTTTTATAGTACCAGCATTAAACGAAGAAGAACACATAGGAAGATGCCTGGAAACAGTGAAAGAACAAGAACACCACCACGAAACCATTGTGGTAGATGGAGGAAGCGAAGACAGGACCCGAGAGATAGCTAAAGAAAAAGGAGCAAAGATAGCGTCCGATCCAGGTAAAAACGCTTCAGTAGCCAGAAACATAGGCGCAGAAGAAGCAGAGTCACCAATATACTGCTTCATAGACTCCGACACAACCCTACCTAGCTACTGGTCAGAGCAAGTGAACAAACACTTCCAGGAACAAGAAGTAGTGGCTGTAGGAGGTCCACTAAAACCTAGGAACCCTACACTGAAAGATAAGATAATGTACTACCTCACGACAGAGATCTCCCCTACTATAACAGCTAAGTTCAACTTCCATCAATTCCAAGGACCGAATATGTCTTTCAGAGCCACAGCCTTCCAGGAAATAGGTGGATTCGATGAAAAGCTAGGGATAATGGAAGATAACGAGATAGCTAACAGGATAAGAAGTCGGGGGAAGGTGGTTTGGGACCGTGACCTCTATGCCTATGAGTCACCAAGAAGATTCCATAAGAAGAGCTACACTTCAGAGACAGCTGGATACCTAAAGGCCTACGTGAAGATATATCTCTCTTCATCTGAAGAAGAACTGGGTTATGAGAAGGCTTCCGACATGGATTGAATTCACTAGATTAATTCTCTGTATAGTTCTTCTAATTTATCCGTAGTCTTCTCAATTGAATATTCTTCAGAGGTCTTCCTAGCTGCCTTGGAGGTTTCATCGGTTTTTTCCATTTTTCTCGCTTTCTTGGCTAGTTCTTCTGTGTCTCCTGATGTGAATAGGTCTCCGTTTTCTCCTTTTTCTACCACTTCTGGTAGGGCGTATGCGTCTGCGGCTAGTACTGGTGTTCCACAGGCCATTGCCTCGGTTAGTACTAGTCCTTGTGTTTCTGTGTCGGATGCTGTGATGAATAGGTCTGCGGCTGAGTAGTACTCGGGGAGTTTTTCCTTATCCACGAATCCCTCGAAATTTATCTGGTCTGTCACGCTTGTTTTTCTTGCCTTTTTCTTGAGTTTTTCTTCCTCTGGTCCTTTCCCAACTATTAATAGCTTGTCCTCTGAATCTAGGAATTCTTCTGATGCTTCTATTACTTGATCTATCTTCTTCTCTTGTCCTAGTCTACCTAGGTAGAGGTAGGTTTTTTCTCCTTTGGGTATGTCTTTCCCTGGTTCTGTGGGTTGGAAGAACTCTGTGTTTATCCCTGTTGGAATCACATTTTTATCTACATCTATTTCTGGTAGGTTTCCTTGAACTGCTTTGCTGGGTGTGATTATCTTGTCGTAGTACCTGTAGTGCATTTTGTAGTATTTTTCAGTGGTTTTTATCAGGGCTCTGCGGGCTCTGCTGGATAGGTAATCCACGTATTCACGTATTAAGGTGTGGAAAGTGGTTACTTTAGGTATGTCTTGTTTCTTAGCGGCTGTTAATCCGTACCAACCGAAGTTGAATGGACTGTGTGTATGCACTATATCTAGTTCAGTGGTTTTGAAGGGTAGTGGTACTCCGAAGTCGAATTCCTGGTAGAATGGAAAGGTCATTGAGGGCATTTCATGCACGTGCATGCCTTTGTGTTTCTCTCCGTTTGAGCTTGGGGAGTAGACGTGTACTTCGTGTCCTCTGTCTGTTAGTTCTTCTCCGAATCTCTCTAGACTTGTGACTACTCCGTTTCTCTGTGGTGCGAATGTATCTGTGAACCAACCTATCTTCATTCTTCTTCCTCCCATTCCTTGGTTAATAGTTTCTTTATTTCTTTTGCTTTCTTTTCTCCTATTCCTTCTGTTCTTTTTAGTTCTTGTTCACTTGCTGTGAAGAGTTCCTCGATTGTTCCGAATTCTTGTAGTAGTTCTTTCGCTAGTTGTGGTCCGATTCCTGGTAGGGACTGTGTGACGTATAGCTGTTGCTCTGGAAGCAGAACTGGTTTCTTTTCTCCTTTTAGTCTCACTTCTTTCTTTTCTTTTATCTGTTCTCTCTTGGCTATCTGGTTTATCAGTGCCGCGGTGTCTTCTGCGTGGTCCGTGTGAAGTATGGGTATCTGGAAGTCTATTGCGATTGAGGATATGGCTCCTCTAACTGCGTTTGGATGTATGTTTCTTTCTCTTTCTTTTTCTCCTTCTATGATTATGATTGGTTTCTTGAAGTTCTCTTTCAGTTCTCTTGCTTGTTCGAATAACCTGTTATCTATTATTGAAGATATGAAATCTTTATGGGTTTTTCTCTCTATCACTGTTTCTTCGCTTGCGAGGAAGTCACCTACTTTGAGTTGCTTCGTGGTTATATCAACGTTCTTATCTCTCAGTGACTTTACTACTCCTGAACCTATCTCTCTGTTATCCACGTATATCTTGGGTCTTTCTTTCTCCTCGCTGTATTTCCCCAGTGTTTTCTGTGCTTCTTTTCTATCTGGATCGTGTTTTGACAGAGGTTCTTTTCCTTCTTCTCTCCATTTCTTGAGCATCTTCTTCATCTTCTTCTCTTTGTTTTTGCTTATCCAGTAGTATGCTTCATCTCTTGTATCTTCTGTCATGAATACGAGTACTTCTCCTTTTTTTCTTCGTCCTGCTCTTCCTTTTCTTTGTATGTGTCTTATTTCGCTGGGTATTGGCTCGTAGAATATCACTGTATCTACGCTTGGTATGTCTAGTCCTTCTTCAGCTATCTGCGTGGCCACCAGCACTTGTTCATCGTCTTCTTCGAATTTCTCCAGTATCTGTTTCTGTTGTTTCTGTGTCATTCCTTTTTCTTTCCCTTTTTTTGTCTGTCCTATGAACTTCCTTGCCTTTATATCTTCTTCCTGCAGTCTCTTCACGAGTTCCTGGACTGTGTCTCGGTATTGGCTGAATAGCAGTACCTTTTTACCCATTTGAACCTTTTCCTTGACTTTCCTTACAGTTCTAGGTAGCTTTGGGTGTTCTTTGTCTTTTTCTTTCATCTCTCTGAGCAGTACTATTGCTCTCTGTATCTTTGGGTCCTTGACTATTCGTTTACCTGCTTTTGTCTTGTCTTTTTTTCTTTTGAGTTTCTCCATGTAGTTCAAAGTGGGTGATACTCCTTGTGTTTCCAGTAGCTCTAGGGCGTGATGGATCTTCATTAATCCGGCTACGTGGCTTATTGCTTGGTAGGTTTCTCTGTCTTTATCTTCTGTATTAACTAATTCTTTCCTAAGCTGAAGCAAGTCCTTCTTCTTTGTCTTATTCACGTTGTAGCTTTCTATGTGTCCTGTTTCTTTTAGCTCACTGTATAGCTTGCTCATGTATTCCTGTAGCGTTTTCTTCACTTTCTCGAGTTCTTCTGGGAACTGTACCTTTATCCAGTTGAATTCCTTTTTGTGTACGTAGGGCTGGACGTCTGGATCGTCCTCTGTCTTTATTTCGATGTTGTCTATGCCTAGGTTTCGGCATACTCTTTCTATCTTGTCTTTGCTTGATCCAGGTGACGCTGTGAGACCTAGTACGAGTGGATCTTGGTTGTTTTTGTGGTATTCGTCGGATATCAGGACGTAGGCGTAGTCTTTGACTGCTCTGTGTGCTTCGTCGAATATTACTAGTGTGAATTCCTCTAGTGGTATCTTCCCGTTGAGCAGGTCGTTTCTAACTGTCTGTGGTGTCGCGGTTATGACTTGTTTGTCTTCCCATTCTCTGTATCTTTCCTCTGGCTTGATTTTACCTGTCAACGTGATGAATTTACCTTTGTTTATGTCCATGACGTCTTTAAGGGTTTTTTTGTGTTGTTCTGCGAGTGGTTTGGTGGGTGCTAGGAACAGTATTTTCTTTTCTGGGTTTTTTTCTAGTTCTCTAGCTATGGCTAGGGCTGCTACGATGGTTTTCCCTAGTGCTGTTGGTGCAACGATTAGGGAACTTCCATTTTTTTGCACGGATTCGCAGAGGTTTCTCTGGTACTCTCGGTCCTCGATTTTTCCTTTTTCGATGAATTCCCTGTTGATGTATTTCTGCACGTGCTCTACCCCTCTTAGATGGTGTTTTAACCGTTAAGTATTTATAGGAGTTTAACTCTATTAAGTTTAAGGGGTGAATTAATAATGGCTGAATTACCACTTGCACCTGTAGATAGAATAATTAGAAAAGCAGGAGCAGAAAGAGTATCTGAAGATGCAACAGAGCAACTAGCAGATATTCTAGAAGATGTTGGAACAGAAGTATCCACACAAGCAATGAGAATGGCAAGACACGCAGGCAGAAAAACAGTAACATCAGGCGACATCAAACTAGCATCAAGACAACT
>CAYLXZ010000022.1:0-12330 GCA_964388265.1 Microcaldota archaeon
CATGTGCTCTTCCGCCTGAGCTACCCCGACTTCAAGGTATCCAGTAGTAGAACTGTTATTAGTTTAATGCACCCCTCCTTATAAAAAACATTTCTTCCTTCTATTACTGTGATCCAAAATGAAAGTAATTGAAGAAAAAGATGAAGGACTAAAGAAACAAATTATTGAAATTGAGGAAGAGAAGTACATGGTTTCTACTGTTGACTTGCTCCCTCCAGAGATGAGAGAGTCGTTCACGGATGAGATAATAGGGAATATAGAGGATAAAGGAAAGTTTGAAACCAGTATATTCCCTTTCAAGGAAGGAGAACCCGACTTCGAAACAATAATATATAATGAAAGATATGACTCGGAAGAAGAAGCTCTAAAAGGACATGAAAAAGCTCTTAATAAATTAGAGAAAGGGAAAATAGATTTATAAGGTTTATTCCTGTCTTTTGTTCAGGTAGAAGTAGATTGTTCTGACAGGTACATCCATCTCTTCGCTTATCTGGCTAACTGGTTTTCCTTTTTCTCTCATCTGGATCATTCTATCTATCTCTTCTTCGCTGTATTTCTTTGGTCTTCCGGCTGAGAATTCACCTGGCTCTAGTTCTATGCCTCTGTTTTCTAGTTTATCTTTTACTTTTTCTCCTACTTGGTAGTAGAGGCTTTCAGGGCATTTTAGTTTCTCGAGTGCTTCTGATTTTTCCGTGATCTCTTCCACTATTTCTTGTGTTGGTCTTAGTGATATGTATACTTCTTCGTCTTTATGGTCTATTTCAGTCATTCTTTCAAGAAGTTCTTCTTTGTCTCTGCATCTGAGTACCTTCATTTTTTCACCTGTTTGTCTGCATTATTATTGTGTAGGGGGGTATTAATAAGTTTTTGTATTTATCTTGCGCGTCAAGGTAGGAACTCTTCGTTTTCGAGTTTTTCAGGTAGATAGGTTTCTGCGACGAATTCTAGTGATTTGTTGGCGAGTGCTTGTTGCTCTATTCTTACTCCTTTTTCTCTCATCTTCTCCATTTGATCAACCCATTCTGGATGGTGCTGGAACCATTCGTATTCTAGGTTATGTTTTAATTTCTTTCTAGCTCCTTTACCTAGTTCTTCTGTTACGTTATGTAAGTCGTAGTTGTCTATGTCGTCCATTGTCATGCCTATGTATTTTGCTTCGGGTAGGGCGTATCTGTCGTTTATGTAGGCCATGGACATTGATCCGTGTTTTATCACGCTGTGTATGTAGAATCCGTATGGGTCTCCGTCGACGAATACTATGATGGGTAGATCGGTTTCTTCTGAGAGTCTTTTCACGAATCTTCTGGCTCCTCTTGGTGGTACTCCTTCTCCTGTTACTAGTAGGGAGTTTAGTGAGTCGTAGGCTCCTTCTTCTATTAGTCTGGATTGCATTGCATCGTTCTCTATGAATAGTATTCTTTCTGCGTCGTAGTCAACGATGTCTACGTCTTCCACGTTACCTGGGATTGCCCATCCTCCTTTACCTAGGTTTTCGCATGAGAATTCGTCTCCTGCTTGTCCTATTGTTATGTCTCCGTATATTGACCCTCTGCTTTTTGCGCTTATGTTTAGCTGTGATCTTGGAACGTTTAGCATTGCTTCTAGGTCTTCTATTACTGCGCTGGATTCATCGTCATTCTCCCATGTGTTCTTGCTGCTTCCTGGTAGTTTGTGTTTTAGATTGTAGTATAGTTCTCTTTTTCCCACTGTTCTATCGTTTTTTATGTATTCTTCTGCTGCTTTTGCTACTAGGAGTGTTTGCATGAATTTTCTTACGTGTGATGCGTTTATGAATGACCTGGTGGATTCTTTTCCTGTTATGTCTATTATTTGTTCGTCTTCGTCGAACTCTACGTTTGATCGGGTTCTGCTGGGTATTTGGAATGATGGGGCTTCTTTTTTGTTCAGTTGTTCTAGTAGTTGGTCTCCGAATTCATCTAGTTTTTTCATGGCTTTTCCGTTTTTGTCTTTAGTCATTTTTATCACCTTCTTCGAGGTCTGCGAATCTGTCTTCGATTATTGACTCTAGGTGTTTCTTTATGTCTTCTTCGTTTTTCCCTGTTATCTCTGATAGTGATTCTGATATTTCCGGGATATAGGTTTCAAATGTTTTCTTTTTCTGTTTTCTCTTGTATCTTTTCTTTTTTCCTTTGAGGTACTTGCCGAGTTTTCTTCCGGCTTTCATGAGCGCTAGCCTTATTTCTTTTATCACTTCGTCTTCGTTGGCTATTGCTTTTTTTCCTGCGCCTATGTATGGTACGTGGATGGATGTGAAGTTAACCATTATTGTGAGTGGGGTGTTGTCTTCTACTCCGTATCTGTCCCAGTCCACTGATTCTGCTCCTTGGGTTATTGCGCATGCTCCTTTGTTGAATAGTAATGGCACTCTGTTTGAGAATCTCAGTATTTCTTTTTCGTCTTCTCCGTTGTTGTTTCCTGATTCTCCTCCGTATGCGAGTGCTACTTCCACGATGAATGGTACTCCTCCTCTGTATATGGTTGGTTTTCTCTCTATCACGGCTTTGAACTCTGGATCTAGTTGTTCTTCTACTGCTTTTTCTAGTGTTTCTTCTCCTATTGGGATTAATACGTCTGTCGGTGGTGCCATGAAGTCTATTTCTTTGAATGTGTCTGCTAGTTCTTCTGCTTCGTCCCATTGTAGGGAGCTTGGTTTTTTGTTGAGGTCGAAGCTTACTTTCTCATCTATTTTCTTTACTTTCTTTGAGCTTATTCGCGTGAAGTCGTTTTTTAGGAATGAACTTATTTTTCGTGACTGGGTGATTGAGGAGTATCCTAGTAGGTCGTCTACCGTGATTCCGTTTGGATGTGGCTTGGCTTCTTTCGGGGTGGGTGGGATTTCTTCTACGGATCTGTCGTATACTGTGGTGGCTCCTTCTGGATCTACGTATGTTATTTTTAGATGTGGGTTTGCTAGTGCTGTTCTTCTTATGTATTCGTCTGGGCTGTATCTTCCTTTTTGGTACATGACGTTCTTTAGCTCTGTTTCTAGTCGGGTTCCTTTCATTTCTCCGCTGTAGGTTTTCTTGTTCTCTAGCTTGGCTTGGTTTTCTTTCACGTCTATGGATAGTTCTGCTTCGAATATTTTTCCGTCTCCGTGGCTTGTTATTACTGTGGTTGGTTTGCCTGTGGTGACTTGACCGAACATCACGGCTCCTGCTGCTCCTATTCCTTGTTGTCCTCTTTGTTGTACGAATCTATGGAACTTCGTGCCTGCTAGCATTTGTCCGAATGCTCTTCCAACGTAGTTTTCGGGTATTCCTGGGCCGTTGTCTTCTACTATGACTTTGTAGTGCTCTGGACCCATTTCTTCTATCTTTATGTATACTTCTGGTAGTGTTCCTTCTTCTTCGCATGCGTCTACTGCGTTGGTTAGGTATTCGTGTATCACGGTTGTCAGGCTTTTTATCTTGCCTGAGTATCCTAGCATCTGTCGATTTTTCTTGAAGAATTCTGCTACTGAGTGTTCTTGGAATTCTTGAAACTGGTCTGGTTCTGGCATCTATGCGTCACCTTTTTGAAGTTTCTCTGTGATTGTAAGGGTTTCAAGATATTAATTTCTTTCGTTTTTCTTCGAGGTCTTTGTATACGGCTCCGTGGGGTGCTCCTTCTATTATTTTTTCTATTCCTCTTCTTGCTAGTTTTACTTCTGGGATTCCGCCTATGGCGGATACTTTTTTGCCTTTGATTGAGATATCGGTACCGGTTAGTTCTTCGAGTGTTCTCCTTGCTTTTCCTTTCTTTCCTATTATGCGTGATTTTGTTTGCTTTATTTTCTTATTTGAATGTCCTACTTGGTCCCGTAGGTCCAGTGTCTTTATGTATATTTTAGGTTCTAGTAGTTTAAAAGCTTTTCGGGGTGGGAATCCGTTGCCTATGGCTCTGACTACGTTGGATGCTTTTATGGACTTCTCTGGAGCTCTTCCGATGAATCTAGTTAGGGTTAGTTCACCTGTCTTTGAGTTAATGTCGAGTTTAACCTTTGCTTTTTTTTCTAGTTTCTTCTTTGTTTCTCCGCCTTTACCTATCAATGCACCTACTCTGTCTTTCGGTATTTTGAGGTTTTCTCTGACTTCCTCTGCTTCTGAAAGAGCTATTGGAACTACTTCCTCTATCTTGTCTATTATATCTCCTGCACCGGCTTCTTCCAGTTCTTCTCTTCCGTGTACTCCTGTGGTTACTCCTACGGTGTCGCAGCCTGCGTTTTCACCGGTTTCAATATCTACTTTATGGTCTCCGATGTATAGAACTTCTTTCACGCTCACTTCGAGTTCTTTACATGCTCTTTCAATGGGCTCGGGATCTGGCTTCACGTTCTCCACGTCGTCGCCTCCTATCAACACGTCGTAGATTATCTCTGGATAGGTTTTGATTGTGGAGAGGGCTTCGGATCTCTTCTTCGTTGTCACTAGACCTATTTTCAGTCCTTCTTCACGTAGTTTCTTCAGTGTTTTCCCTACTCCTGGATAGGGATCGCTTTCCTCATGGTGGTCGAGGTAATAGTCGGTGTAGTCCTTACTTATCTTCTTTGCTTCTTCTTCATCTACGTTGATTAAATCTGGAAGAGTTTTGACTAATGGATAACCTATCATTTCTTTCACTATCTTTTCTTCAGGCAACTTACTGTACCCGTTCTTCTCCAGGGCTTTGTTAACTCCTTTTACCACTGCATCTAGGTCTATGAGGGTTCCGTCAATGTCAAATAGAGCTGCCGCGTATCTTTTCATCTAAAGTCACTTCATTTGGTTAAGGTAACCGTGAGTAAAAAGGGTTTCTGATCAAGATCTTGAACTAAAATCAGTTTCTGAGCACATGATTATTTGTGTATCATAATTTGGTTTAATATCGTGATTTAAAGTCTTTTTGCAGAACGCTTTTAAATCACTGGGGATTAAACTCATACGGTGGCGCTCCGATGTCTTCTAATAGATCCTCTGATTCTAGTTATCCTGTAATCACAGCGAGAAATATAACCAAGATATTCAAAGACAGAAGCAAGATTAGAGAGAAGTACGCAAACCAGAACTTCGTCATCAAATGGTTCAAAAAACTGCTTAGTGATAAAAAGAAAAAGGCGCTGGATGATGTTTCATTCGAGCTTCAGGAAGGAGAAGTCCTAGGGTTGCTAGGGCCAAACGGAGCTGGAAAAACCACGTTGATGAAGGTACTAACCGGGTTGATGGAGCCGGATGAAGGAGAAGTAACTGTTCTAGGACATGAAATACCTGAAGAGATGAAGCAAATAAGACCGAGAATCGATGGGATATTCGCCAGAGCAAACATGTTCAGACATCTATCATCCTACAGAAACCTGAAGCTATTCACGGAGATATATGGAGAAGAAGTATCTGAAGAAGGAATAGATAGATACATGGAGGAATTGAATGTTAAAGATAGGAAGAATGCTTACGTTGACCGTCTTTCAACTGGAGAGAGAACAAAGATAAATCTGATTAAAGTGTTTCTAACTGACCCGGAATTGGTTTTCTTGGATGAGCCCACGAGTGGATTGGATCCCTACATGGCGGTTAAGGTAAGGGAAAAAATAGAAGAGATGAACTCTGAAGACGTCTCGATACTCTTAACAACTCATCAGATGGAGGAAGCGGACTACCTCTGCGATAGGATAATCATGATAGATGAAGGAAAGATAATAAAAAAAGGAAAGCCAGGGGAGCTGAAGAAAGAAATAAAGGAAGACACGATAATAGAATTTAGAATGAGGAAATTCGATACAGATACCCTCGAAGAGCTTGAGGAAGAGAAAGAGGTAGAAGATGTAAGGTATATACCTGAAGAAGAGAAAATAAGAGTGATTTTAGCCTCTGAAGAATACGCGGATGAAGTGATAGGGGAGGTTAGAGACCTTGACTTAGGTATAAAGAAGATAAATTTCGATGAACCAACATTGGAGGATGTATTCATACACTTAACAGGGAGGGAACTCGGATGAAGAAGTTTCTGAAGCACTTGAAGATAATGGGAATAACAGAGCTTAGAAGATACTTCAGATGGAAGATAAGAATATTTTGGGATATATTTGGATCTTTCATAGAGTTTATAGGTTTCTTGGTTGTCTGGACAGCTATACTGGAAGGAGGTTTCCAGGGCCTTGGTATGATGACAAAAGATAACTACATAACATTTATATTAACTGGTTCATTGCTTTGGACTGTTATAGAGAGCTGTTTTGGGAGGATGTCGTACAGTTTTGTTAGGGAGAAGCATAGAAAAACTTTGATTTATCTAATGATTTCTCCTTTGAATAGAATTTCCTATCTTTACGGTACGTTGAGCCAGCCTTTACTGCAGGTGTTTTTGAGGAATACTCCTGTTCTGATAGTTGCATCTTTAATCGGTTTTGTTTTCCATGGAAGCATTTTTCTAGCTTTAATTATATTCATCTTAACTTTTCTTGCTTTTTCAGGGATAGGAATTATCTTAGCGGCTTTAGCTGCTTGGAAAGAAGGATTTCGTCAAGCTGCTTGGGTGATTGCAAGGTCCTTGTATATTATCTCGGGTGTTTATTATCCTTTGGCTGTTTTCCCTGAGCCTTTCCGAGGTGTCTTCAGGATGCTTCCTACTACTCAGGCGATTGACGCGCTTAGGAAGGTTGGTCTTCAGGGAGCTGGGTTGGCCGAAGTCTCGGGAGCCTTGATTTATTTAGCTATAGTGGCTGTTATCAGTATCTCTATTGGTCTCTGGGTGTTTAAGAGAATGGCTAAGAAGGCGATGTATCTGGGAATCTGAATCCTGTTTATCGGGCTTCTTTGCTTCTTTTCTTTATTCTTCTTTTCTTCTCTTTTCTGAGCATCTCTTTTTTCTTTTCAGGTAGGTTACCGCTTTTTAGCATGGTGTCGATTTCTTTTACTGACATATTTTTCAGTTCCTTTATATTTGTTCGGCTAGCTTTTTTTCCTTTTTTTCCTACTTTCCCTATATCTCCTTTTACTTTCTTTTTCTTAATTTTCTTTTTCTTCTTATATTTGTCTTTCATATTTTCCTCTGTTTTCTTTTTTGTCTCTTTCTTTAAATAACCTGTGTAATAATTTTTCTATGCTTGGTTTTTTAGCTTAACCACAGTGGTGTTCTCTGGTAGGGACTGGAGGTCTAGTTCTCTTTTTTCTTTGGTTTTCCAGCCTTTCTCTCTTGCTTTGTCCGTGAACTGTTTTTCATCATTTATATCCACGGTTAAACCAGGGATCTTGTAGTGCATTGGTATGACTACCTTTGGATCTAGTTTTCCAGCTACTTTGGCTGCTTCTTCTCCGCCTATAGTGTAGTTTCCTCCAACTGGAATCAGTAATATGTCTATGTCTCCGATTTTCTTCGTCTTTTCATCTGATAGCATGTGTCCTAGGTCTCCTAGATGGCAGATTTTTTTCCCATCTAGTTCAAAGATATAGATGGTGTTCTCTCCTCTCTTTGCTCCTTCTGCCTTGTCATGGTAACTGTCAATTCCCTTGATCTTAACTCCTTTCACTATCTTCTCTCCAGTTTCCTCCTGTACCACTTCTGAATCTGGTTTCTTAACCAGGTCTATTCCTGCTGCGTGGTCGAAGTGACCGTGTGAAACAGTGATTATATCTCCCTTTGCCCTAGGTGTGTTTAAACCTACTCCATCTCCGTCGTGCGGGTCAGTGACTACTGTGCGTGAGTTCTTGATCTCGAAGCAAGCTTGACCAAACCATTTAAAACGAACCATCTTGATCCCCTCCATCCATATTATGTTTCTCTTGGGAATTATAACTTACGGTGCATCCAGAGAGAAGACATTTAAATAAAGTATTTAAACGGAGTCTTATTAATACTAACCAGAACGTTCATGGAGGTGAACAGATGAAGAGAAAATTCCTCGCAGTTGGAATAGTGCTCGCACTATCAGTGTTCCTAGTTTCAGGATGTGTAGGTGGAGCACCAGGAAACGAAACAGGAGCAATAGAAGAACCACAGGAAACAGTGAATGAAACAGAAGAAACCCCACAGAACGACACAGGAACCGAAGAACAAGGATCTCAAATAGGAGAAAACAAAATAGAAGCAGCAAATAGTCTAGCGTTTAAAGTAGAGTCAACTAAAGGAGAGACAGTAGATAAACACCGATTTAAAATCAAAAACATCGGAAAAGAGAACATGAAACTAAGAGCATATACGTACTCCCTAGATCCTAGTATAGACTACGAGAAAGAGTACACAATGATCCTAGATAAAGGAGAAGAAAAAGGATGGAAAATAGAAGATGGAGAGACAAAGAAGATATCAGAAATACCTCTCGACTTTTCCGACCACTGGTCCAGTGAGAAACAGATGAAATTCGACACCTATAAACTGGAATTAAGTTCGGCTCTAGATCAAGGAGACTGGGAATCAGGAGACTACACCTACCATGTAGATTGGAGCAACACCACAGTAAGCATCTACGATATAAAGATAAATCCAGATTTCTCCAACTCAGTATTCCAACCAAGCTAGAAACCCGTAGAAACCCCTGTAAGACCATTGTTAACAGGGGTGCCTCTTATCTATTCTCCCCAAACTAATATAAAATCAAGAAGAGTAAGGAATACAGTGACATGACATGAATCTATTTCCCTTGGGATTTTTCCAGGATAAAATTGGAGGATTATTCGGATTCAATAAATACACAAGCCAGTTATCCACATTCATCCTACTGGCTAAGATTATAGTCCTACTTGTACTTGTCATGTACACCCACAAAGTGCTTGAACTAGATAAAAACTCGACTATAATAGCAGCAGCATTGGTTTTCCTGGTTTTCTTCACTGATATCTGGATATTCGGAACCCTATGGGCCGTTGGCTTAACAATAATCGCTTTCCTGCTCATAGGCTTGCTGGGGTTCATCTCATAGGTGATTAAATGGCTAGGAAAAGAAAAGGAAAAGATAAAGAGGCAAAACAAAGAGAGATCAAAGAAAGAACCAAAGAAGGAGCTTCTGATCCACTGGAAGAGAAAGTGGAGAACATCCAGAAGAGGCTGGAAAACATTCGAGAAGCCGTAGGAATACCTAAAGAAGAACTAGAAACCTCAGAAAAAGAAGAATCCGAAGAAGATAGAGAAATGAAGAGGAAAATAAGGAAGAAAGAAGAAGAACTAGAGAGAAAAGGAGTAACTGGTTTTGGGAGGGATTACCAGATGAGTCAGTTTAAGAAAAAACAAAGGAAACTAAAGAAACTCAAAAAGCACTTCCCGAAGCTAGCTTCTCAAGAAGAGTTCCAAGAACTTTCCCTTGACCAGAAACTTAAGATCTCCCAGTATGGACTGGAACTAAAGCAAGAGGAACTAGAAGAAGTGGCAAAGAAGACAGCTAACCAAGGGAAAACCATTGAACAAGCCGCTCTACAGGAAAAAGCTAAAGTAGCTAAGGATTACATTGATGAAATTGAGAAAAAGAGAGATAGAATCAAGAAACTGGAAGAAAAGCTTCAGGAAAAACAGCTCGATAAGGAAGAGAAAAAGAAAGTTAAGAAAAAGATAAAGAACCTAGAAAGGAAGTCGGAAATACGCGCTAAAGAAGCAGAAGTATTAATGGAACCAAGCCTAGATCAATTCAACCTAAAAAAGTGATTAGATGTGGTGGATAGTACTTACATTCACGGCGATTCTCCCTTTCACGGCAGGGGATCTAATAAATAAATTCATAGTCAGAGAAGAAGTGATGGACCCGCATCTAGCTGCAGCAATATTCGGATTCGTAACTTTCATAGTCTTCACGGTTGTTTCACTGGCGTTAAGTGGAGTTTTAACTCAGGTGAACGTGGTTCTACCTGGATTAGCCATTGGTATTTTGTCCACGGTGGGTCTCTGGTTCTACTTCTCAGCCATATCCAAGGAAGAGATATCCAGAGCAATGCCAATACTAGCTACAGCTCCGTTATTCGTTCTTCCCATGGCTTTTTTCCTTTTCGAAGAATCCTTCACTTCTCTCAAGTACCTTGGTATTGGTTTAGTGGTAACAGGATCGATATCACTATCCTTCAAGAAGACTGGAGGAGTGTTTAAGTTCGATAAAGCGGCTGCGTTGATGTTCGTGACCGCCTTACTGTTCGCTATTAGAAACATCTTGATTAAAATCCCTACTCAGTCACTGGGGGTGTGGCCTTTGTTGTTCTGGATGGGTGTGGGCCATGGAGTGTTATCTCTTGGTATTCTGCTGGTTCATCATCCTCATTTGAAGAGAAAGGCTCAGAGAGGAGCTGAACATCTCTTCTTGACAGGTTCACTCAGTGCTTTAGGTATGGTGTCTCTCCTGACAGCTATATCACTCGGACCTGTTTCACTCATATCTGCATTAGAAGGCGTGAAGCCTTTGCTCGTTCTGGTTTTCGCCACGCTCATAACTATCCTGCATCCGAGCTTCATCCATGAAACAGTAACCAAGACAGTGGTTGCTCATAAAACCATTTCCACCTTGATGATTGTCTTAGGTGCGGCTCTCATAGTGCTTTAAGTTTATGGATTTATTTGATTCTTTTCTTCTAGATAAAACCAATGCTTTTATATATCTTTTTTTTAGTTATTATGAAGGATAAACAATGACTAAACTAAGACACCCCCTCATAATCGGATTGACCCTAACCCTACTACTCGGCCTAACACAAGCAGCATGGTGGAACACAAACTACAGCTACCGCCGAAACATAACAGGCAGCACCTCAAGCCTACTCCTACCACTAAACCAATCCTCCACAAGCGACATAGACGGAAACACAGACAACGAAATGCTATACGGTGTTCCGTACTGGAAGGACTCATCTCTAGTTAGCCAGTGGACATTCGAAGAAGGCAGCGGCTCCACAGCCTACGACTACGCAGACGGAAACGACGGGAATATAAGTGGAGCTACATGGAACTCTACGAGTCAAGAGGGAGATTATTCTTTAGATTTCGATGGTTCTGACGACTACGTGGATACTGGATATACTCATCAAAATTCCACAGTCACACTATCTGTATGGATGAAGTTTGATACATTTGATGACGCCCAATGGACGGGACAACTTGGGAATGACTCTCGTGTGTATGTAGGGGCACTTGATAGTTCAACTTTACGAGGGAGTTTAGGTGATACGGGTGATGGTTTTGCTGATACTTCTGAGTTTAACTCTGATGATTGGAACCATATTGCCATTACTGGAGATGGGGATACAGGGCGACTTTATGTTAATGGTGATTTTAAAGGCGATGGGAGTTACAGTTGGAAGGATTCTTACCCAGATGGATTTTATATAGGTGATATTGGAACTGGCTCTCATAATATTGACGGAAAAATCGACGACATCCGCATCTACGACCGTGCTCTGAATCAGTCTGAGATACAGGAGATTTATAATCAGTCTTACCAGGAGCATAACTCGATCTACTACAATAATGACAGCGACGTGGTCAACACCGGTAACGGAACCGAACTCTGCCTCTTCAACACACTGAACACCCGTAAAAGCTGCCCACAGAAACCAAACGGACTAGTATCACACTGGACGTTAGATGAAAACAACCCACAGGCAGAAACATGGGACCCAATAAACCAAAACAACGGCACACACAACGGAGCAAACGACGGGACGCATACTAACTTCGAAGGAGACGAATTCACAACAGGGAAGATAAACGGAGCATACGACTTCGACGGAACAGACGACTACCTTAGTATACCTAGTTTAGGAATGGCTCCTACTTCTACTGTTACTGTATCGTCTTGGATTTATTTAGATGAAGAGGTAGCTGATGAGACTATCTTCGGTTTTGAAGGAGATCCTTCAGTATGGCTCTACATCGATGGCGGGAAGCCTACCTTTTGGTACTATGATGGCTCTAGTGGAAGCTCTTTGTCCACAAATTCTTCTTACATAACAACAGGTTCGTGGTACCATGTAGCAGCAGAGTTTGAGAATGATCATGTGAAGTTTTATGTCAACGGTTCTATGGTATATGAGGGGGATGTAGGCCTTGATGGAAGTATAGCTGCGAGGTATGATGATAACAGAATAGGAGAACTCGGGTATTATGAAGGACATCATCTCGGAGGTAAAATAGACGATGCTCGAATCTACGACCGTGCTTTAAACCAGTCTGAAATCGAAGATATCTATAACTCCGGTAATGGTACGGAGTGGGGACCACGAGAAGGATTAGTCGGACAATGGCGACTAAACGAAGATTCAACAGGCACTGTATACGATTCCGCTCGATTCACAGACGGACAGGTAAACAAAGGATACAGCTTCGACGGAAGTGATGATGTTGCTTCTACCTCTTATGCTACTGAGGATGGTAATGATTATTCTTATG
>CAYLXZ010000023.1:0-12319 GCA_964388265.1 Microcaldota archaeon
CCAATGGACAGCGATGACAGGGCACCAGCCTAATCCAGGTACAGGAGAAACAGGAATGGGAGAAGAAGTAACTCCGATAAAGATAGAGGACGTGGCGGAGTCAATGGGAGCCGAAGTAGAGATAGCAAAAGCCTTCAGCCAACAGGACCTCGTGAATAAACTTGAGAAAATGAAGAAGAAGGATGGATTAAGGGTACTCATAAGCAAGGGACAATGCAGGCTAGTTACCAAAAGACAGAAAAGAAGAAAGAAAGAACCGATCGTTAAATTCGAAATAGATCAAGATAAATGCCAGAAATGCGGAGTATGCACAGATGAATTCGCCTGCCCAGCAATAAAGAAAGAACACAAAGAAGATGGAGAAACAATATACAAAATAGACTCTGAAATATGCCTAGGATGCAGCGTATGCAGCCAAATATGCCCACACAACGCTATAAAACCAAAAAAAGGTGAAGAATAATGAAGTTTGACTTAATGCTCACTGGAGTAGGAGGAGAAGGAGTACTAACCACAGGAGTAGTGGTAATGCGAGCAGCTCAAGAACAAGACCTATACACCAGAGGAGTACAGCTACATGGACTAGCACAGAGAGGAGGAACCATCCCAACCTACGTGAGGTTCGGAGATGAAGAAGAGATTCATTCACCCGCTCCAATGAAAGCTGACTGTGACCTAGTAATGGCTTTCGAGCCAATAGAAGCCGTAAGAGCAGTTAAATATGCAAGGAAAGATAAAACAAAGTTCATAATCAACGACTACCCATACATGCCCATATACGGAAACCTATCCGATGCAGCCTATCCCGACATGGAAGAGATAAAGAACAGGATAGAGCCATTTGCAAAAGATATAAAAGTATACGATGCAGATGAAAGATCCAGAGAAGAATTCGGAAACATAATATACGGTAACGTCATGCTCATAGGGACAGCAATAGGAGCAGAAGAACTTCCAATAAAGAAAAAGAACATGGAGAAAGCCATAAAGAAAATGGTTCCCAGAGAGATAGACAAGAACCTAGAAGCCCTTGAAATAGGACTAAAACTAGGTAGAGAAAAATAACTTTTAAATAAAAGAAAAGATTGCTGATATAACGATGGATAAAGTAATCGATGCCCAGAACACCTTAATACAGCACCTCATAGTAGGAGCATTCTCACTCGGACTAGCACTCATACTGAACTACTTTTTAGGCTTAGGATGGTCATCCGCCTTTGGAAGAGTATCCTTCATACTACTGTTCCTAACTCTAGTTATAGCTCCCCTGATGAGATTCAAGAAACCAAGCAAGTCCTCTGAACCCTTTAAATCACCTTGGTGCTGGAGAGGAGAACTCGGAATATGGTTCGTGATCACAGGAATAATCCACGCCTATTTTGCAGTGGCAGGACAGAGTCTCTCAGTAGTCTTTGGACAAGGAGGACATGGACTAGCTAACCTAATGGGAGCAGTAGCTCTAGCATGGGGGATAGTACTCGCATTAACTTCTTACAATAAAGCAATACGCGCAATAGGAATCGAGTCATGGAAATGGCTCCATAAGTTCACGTACGTGGTATTCTACCTCGTAGCCTTCCATTTGATCTACTTCCAGTTCTTCTCAGAGTTCCATGTAAAGAGCCTAGGCAGACCAGACTGGTTTGGATACACAGCAGTAGCCATGACCGTGCTAGTAGTTGCACTGCAGATAGCAGCATTTCTCAAGAGCGTTCTCCAAGAAGAATAACCTCTGTAACTTATTCTCCAGTTATCTTTCCTCCTGCAAAAAGTTTTTTATTCATCCTGTACATAATCTAAACGTGTTAACCATGAGTAAGAAAGAGAAAAGAACCCAGGAAAAAAAGAAAAAATCCGCTGAGAAAGATAAGAGAGAATGGTTCGAAAAAAGAGCGGGAAAGGAAAAAGGAAAACAGATACAGCTACCGATCGAAGCAGATAGCAAGTCATTAAGCGAAGAATGGATGAGAGAAGAAATAGAAAAACTAAGAGAGAAGTTTAAAGAAACTGAAGAAAGCTCGGAACTGAAAGAAGGAAGATTCAAAGAAGAAATCAAAGGATTCATGGAAAAATTCAGAGGAAGAGGAGGAAGAATAGTAATAAACGAAGAAGAACTCGAAAAAGAGGTCGAATCCCTAAGAAAAGAACTAATGGACAGAGCAGAAAAGATAAAAGAATCAGAAAAAAGACTTAAAAACATATCCCAAGACAAAAAAAGCACCCTAGACTCCAGGAAAGTCTTAAATAATACCTTAAAAACTAGTAGAAAAAACTTCGTGCTTGCAGAGAAAAAACTAGAAGCACTGAAAGACTTCAGAGAAAAAGTATTTCCAGAGAAAAATCTAGAGAAGAAACTAGATTTAGAACGACCTGAAAAGGAACTGAAAAAGAAAAAATAGAGTTTCACTCTCCACCAAAAGGATGATGAATCCATGAAGAAAAGTAAAGAAGATAGATACTGGGAGATAGATTTCTTAAGAGGAATTGCAGTAATACTCATGATAGGGTTCCACTTTCTCTTTGACCTACATCTATTCAACTTAACTGATTTTAGAGTTCCAAACGAATTCGCCTACCTAATCGCAACAATGTTCCTATTGCTTGTGGGGATATCTTACAACATAAGCTACAGCAGAGGCCACGACGGAAAATACTACTTGAAGAGAGGGTTGAAGATCTTCTCTTGGGGTTTAATCATCACAGGGATAACCTGGATAGCCTTCCCAGAGAACGTTATAGTCTTCGGTATCCTACACCTCATAGGGATCTCAGTTATCCTTGTCTATCCACTAATGGAATATAAACACCTTAACTTAGTTCTAGGATCCATTTCAATCGCTCTGGGAGTAGTTTTCTACAGTTCTATTCAGAGTTTAATTCATTTCCCAACATTCGACTACTTCCCTCTATTACCATGGATAGGAGTAGTCCTAATAGGGTTATGGCTAGGTAAAATACTGTATCCAGATGGAGAAAGAAGATTCAACATCCCTGAAGGATATAATTCCTTTATCAAAGGTTTCTGTCTTCTAGGTAGGAACTCTCTGTTGATTTACCTGGTTCACCAACCAGTGCTCGTAGCTGCTATATTAGCATTGTTGAATCTATGAAGAAATCCACTTAGATTTATAAAGATTGAATAGATTACTTTACATATGGATCTTTCAAAACTCGGATACCTAGGATTCCTAGGGTTCTCAGGATTCCTCGGGTTCATAGGAGAACCCTGGATGTACAACCTATTCTTCCTATTCTTCCTGTTCTTCCTAGGTTTCCTGCCAGAGAATAAATAAACAAGAAACACAGCGAAACAGAAAATTCTTACAAAAGTTTTTTATTCACTCTACCTATAATATCTACAGGTGCATGGAATGGTTAAGAAACCTGAAGATAAGAAGAAAAAAATCGAGGAAGCCAAGAAGAGAAAGAATAAAGAGAGACAGAGATGGGAGAAGGTGAAGAAGCAAGATGAGAAACTAGGAGAAGCCAAAGCCATACTACCTTCACCATACGAAGGAGAAAGACTGATAATGAGAGAAAGAAAAGGAGAAGAAGCAATAGAGATAAATATGGTTAGAGAAAACACCGAAGGAGAGAAAGAAAGAGTTGGAAAAACAGTTGTAAAGAAGAAAGGAGAAAGAAAAGGAGGAAAAGAAGAATCCTATGAAGTGAGATCCGTGGAAGTGAAAGAACCCTACAGAAGATCCAACATAGCCACATCCATGGAATCAATCGCAAGAAAAGCCGTTAAGGAAGATGCTGGGAAAAAGAAACCTCTCTACGAGTTCGAGTTAACCGAGAAAGGAAAGAAATTCATGGAAAACAGAGGAATGGATGAAGAGAATGTGAAGCAAGCAGTAGAAAATAAGTTAATAAACCCGGAGAAGCTGGAAGAACAAGAAATATACATCAAACAAGGAAAAGAAGAAAAAGCAATAGAACCAAAGGAGGCTGCAGAGCAGATAATGAAAGGTAAAGAGATTGAAACCATGATTGAGAAAGGAGAAATACAGAAAAGCAACTACCAAGAGGTAATGGAGAAACTTAAAGATAAAGGAGAAAATATGAAGGCCTATAGAGTGAAAGGGAAGATAGAGAAGAAAGACAGCGGGGAATTAAACCTTTGAAAGGTCAAGACTTCAGTTTCTTTTCGAGTTTTTTAATTTCTTCTTCTTTTTCTTCGATTTCTTGCTTTAATTCAAAGCATTCTCTTGTTGACTTATTTCTTATCATCTCTTCTGAAAAATTTCTTTCTTCTTTCTTTTTTAGGGTACCGAGCTCTTCAGATGCTTTGTGTTTCTCCATCAATTTCTTTCTTTTTTCTTGTAATTCTTCTTTGAGTTTTTTTAGTTTCTTTTTCTTCTGTTTCTTACCTCTTTTCAGCTCTTCGTATGTTTTTCCTGCTTTTCTTCCCTTTGGATGGATCTCTCCCTGCATGTCTGCTTGTTTCTTCTTTTTCTTTTTTTCATTGGACACAGGCATTTGACCACTACTTAAAGTAGGTTTTTCTTCTTTAAAAATAGATTGTTTTACAGGTTGTTTTGAACTTCTTTTATTAATTTCTCTGGTTCTTTATCCGCGTTTATAACAAGGTCCGCGTGTTTCTTTGTTGGTTTTATGTATTTCTCGTATGCGGGATACACTTGTTCGTGGAAGTACTCTTCATCTGTGTCTATGTTTCCTTCTCTGAATCTTTTCATCCGTCTCTTTAGCTGTTCTTGTTTCGGTATATCTAGAAATATTGATTTATCAAGTATCTTCCGGATTCCTTCATGGTGTAGTATCATGAAACCATCCACTAGGATTGTTGAAACAGGTTCAATGGTTTTTTCTCTGGTTATTTCGTTCTTGATTTTATCGTATCTTGGAATTGTTACTTTTTTGCCTTTTTTAAGTTTCTGTAGAGCTTTGTGGGCTTGTTTGAACTTGATTGCGTCTGGGTGATCGTAGTTGCCTTCCTTTCCCCCTGGTTTGTAGAAGTTGTCGAGGGAGAGTCTTTTTACTCCGTTTTGTTCTTCTAGCGTTCTGCATACCGTGCTTTTACCCGAGCACGATGGACCGGTTACTCCTATCAGTTTAACCATTGTAATGATAAGTGGGGTCGTGGAATAAAAAATTTCCAGTATTTAAAAAGTCTGATTAATTCTCTTTGGGTTTATTTGGATTTTATTCTTTTTCTTTTTTGAATCCGCCTTTTTCTAGTCTTTCTTTTACTTTTTCTAGGTTAGGAGGAACTTTAAATTTGGCTTGATGAATTTCTTCTTTTGATGTTTCTCTAGCTCTCTTTAAGGCTCTGTTGAGTGTTTTCTCCGGGATTTCTAGTTTTTGTTTTAGTTTTTGTTTTGTTATGTCTTCATTTGCTCTGAGTGTGTCTGCTATGTATCTTTCTATGGATTTATTTAGTGTTTTTTCGGATACGTCTAGTTTCTCTTCTAGTTCTTGTTTTGTTATGTCTTCGTTTACTTCGAGTGTGTCTGCTATGTATCTTTCCTGGAGTTTTTCATTGTATTCATCGATTTTATCTTTATCTGCTTTCTCGAGCACGTTTTTGAGAGATTCTTCATTTATCTTCTTAGGTGGTTTTATTCCAGCTTCTTTTAGAGCTTTCTTCACATGATGTTTCTTGGTTAGTGAGCTTGGTTTATTTTTCGGTGACATTCCATGGATCCATTTTGGCCCTGCGGTTGCTTTGGATTCTTCTCCTCTTTTTTTAAGAGTTTTTAGTTTTCTTTTCTTTTCCTGGGATTTTTTCTCCATTGAGGTCTCTCCTATTCTTGCGTGGTGTTTTTAACTGTGCATGTTCCGTTTATGTTTGTGCAGTTTCCTGTTGGTTCTCCTACAACTACTTGGGGGCAGATTGGGTTTTCCGGGCATTCTATAACTGTTTCTTCCGTGTTCACGCATTCCCAGTTTGCTCCTGCTTGGGGTGGACAGCAGTTGGTGCTTACCCATCCGCAGCTCTCGTTCTCCGTGGTTTCTTTGACTATTGTTCTTTCCAGTTTTTTCTCTGTCCAGTTGTTTTTTTCCAGGTAGCTTATCTCGCATCCGTCTTTGGCACCGTATGTGAATTCTCCGTGGGGGCAGGTTAGTTCTTTGTATTGCTGTGTGCATGTCTGTCCTCTGGATTGGTTCACTGCTTTTCTTATATCTTCTTTGCATCCTTCATCTACATCTGTTTCGTTTAGATGTAGGAAAATGGATGTGAGTGTTTTATCTTCGTTCATCGTGATGGTTGTTTCTTTCTCTAGGGTTTCGTGGTCTCCTTCCCATCTTAGGAACATCCATTCTTTCCCTGGTTCTGCTGTGATGGTTGCTTCTTCTCCTTCTTCGTAGGTGTGATTTCCTTTCATGGGGTTGGTTGAGCCTTCTCCTTCTGTATTTATTGTTAGGGTGTATTCATCTGTTTCTGTTTCGTTTCCCGGAGTCATTTCTCCGGATATGCATCCTGTGGCCATTAGAATCCCTAGAGACAGTATGAATCCAACTGCGATGAGTTTATCATGGTTCATGGTTGATCACATTGAAAATAAGATTCTATAGATTTAAATAATTAATTCTTAATGGTGTTCCCTTACCTCTAATGTAAAAACTTTTTTTTAAGTCTAAGTGACTAAAGAAAAACGAGGGGGGTTAAATGAGCAAGAGATCTAAAGAAAGGGAGAAGGCAAAAAAGCGGAAGAAAAAGAAGAAAAAAGAGAAAAAAAGTTCCCATCTCTAAAAATAAGAAATGAAAGACCCAAGGTACTGGAACTAGTAGACACAGGGAAAATACAGAAAAACAACTATAAAGAAGTCTGTGAAAAACTCAGAGAAGAAGGAATGAAAGCAGATGCATCTCAATTGGAAGCAGAGATGAAAAAACACCACTAAAGAAATTTAAATTCATCAAAGCTAGATTTGATCCCTGTTCTCTTATCCACTGGTCCTTTCTTCTATTCTCTTCAACAGATCTTGTATCTTCTCGTATTCCAACATTAATTGATTTGCTTCTTTATCTTTTGCTTTTGGATTTCCCTCTATTCCTTTCATATGGGTTTCAAGCTGTTCATTTATTTTTTCTAAACGTTCCTTTAGTTCCTCTTTCCTTGAATCTAGTTTCTGGAAGTTTCTATTCTTCACCATCTTATCGATTTTTTTCCTGTTTAAATCAGTTTTATTTTTTAGAGCCATACATAACACCTCTTATTGCGTATGTATTTAAGAGCACTCTATTTAAATAACTTTCTTATTTAACTCTGAGAAAATTCAGACACTACATTCCCTTAATCATTTATATTCAAAAACCTTTTATTTAACCAGATATAATAGATGCCGTAGCCCTTGACCTGAAAAACTATAAAACCTAAACGTGGTTCCATGTATATAAAGGAAAGACTTAAAGAGATGAGGAAAAGAGCTCGTGAGAAAGAAAAAAAGGAAATTGAACGAAAAGCAGAAGCTAGAGATCTCCCTATACTCAAGAAGAAAAGAAAGACTAATAAGGAGAAGTCAGGAGAAAGGAAATCTAAAGCAGATAAAGAAACATCGATACTACTAGCTCCCATGGGACCGAACGAACTTGAGAAAGCGGAAGATTTCCTGAGAAGAAGCAAGATAGACCATGAGACTTTAAACCGTTCTCCACAGGAGAGACCTGTCATCAAGGTCAAGAAAGGAGACTACGAGAAACTGATGAAAGGAAAGAGATGAATTTCCATTACATTTCTCTATTTAAATGGATTTAACTTTTCCAGAATGCCTTTATCTTCTTTTTTCTTTCTTTTTCTTGTTTGAAGGTTTTCTTCATCTTTCTTTAGAGTTTTAAAGGTTTCTAATAGTGCTTCGTAATCTGCTTTTTCTTTGCTCATTCCGTGATCCTGTTTCTTTTGCTTTTTACCTCTCCATGTTTCACGGAATTTTCGATCTTGTTTTTCAAGGTTTCTTATCTTTTTTTCCGCTTGTTTTGCTTTTTTGTATTCTTCTTTGCTGTCGAAGTGTTCTTCTGGGTTTTTTCTTTTTTCCTTGGCTTTTTTTAGTTCTTTGTATCTTTGCGCTGTCTTTGTGTTGAACTCGAAGTGTCTTGTTAGCTGTTCCATTGGGTTGTATGTTTCTTTTACCTGTTCTGATTGCTCTGCTTTTTCGTGGAGGTCTTTCTTTTCTAGGTGTTCTCTCTTGATTTTGATGTTCTTGTTCTCTTTTTCTATTTCTTCTTTTAGTTTGTGGTATACTGGTGTGTGTCCTGCTCCTGCTGCTATGTATATTTTTTTACCTGGGTTTTCCTTTATGATTTTCTTCAGTTCTTTGGCTCTTGTTTTATTTCTTTCTTTGTTGGCTTCTGCTTTTACCTGGGCTGCTTCTTTGGTTTTCCCTAGGTTTCGGTAGATGTTTGCGGTTGATTTTTCTAGAGTTAATTCTGATTTTGATACTCCTGCTCCTTTGATTTCTTTGTCTTTTCCTTTTTTCTGCATTTCTTTCAGGGTTTTGAACAGTTTTTCTGAGTACTCTGGGAAGTTTGTTTTCTCAGCTAGTTCTTTGAGCTCTTTCTCTGTCTCTGTTTTTTTCACTTTCTCAAGGGTTTCGGGAGGCATCTCTGGTATTATTATATCTGCTTCTTTCATTCTCTTCTTTGCTTTTTCAACTTTCTGTGGTGCGTGTTTTTCAAATCCTATCTCTACCTCGGTTTTTTTCCTCTTTTCCTCTTCTCTGGTTTTTTCTTTGGATCTGGATTTTTCTCTTTGTTTCTTTTTCTTTTGATTTGTTCTCTTTCCCATGTTTTCTCCTGTGTATCATTACGTTCTCGGGTAATTAAAAGTACCTGCAAAAAGGTTTTTATTCCCTGGGTGATGTAAATAAGCTAAGGGAAAACATGGCTAAGAAAAAGATCAATAGAAGAGAGAAAGAAAAGAAGGAAAGCGATGAAGTTAAGGATCTTCTGGAAGAATTAGAGGAATTGAAAGAAGTTAAAGGAGCCGAGAAAGAGCAGAAGGAGAAGAAGCAGAGAGATGAAAGAAGAGAAGCAGTTAATATGATTAGCGGTATCTTGAAACAGGCGGAGAAACTGGAAGAGAAAGGAGAAACCAAGGAAGCCGAAGAGAAGAAAGAGCTAGCTAAGAAACTGATTGATATGTCATTCGGAGGCAAGATCTCGAAGAAAGAGAAGTCTTAGGTTCTTTGTCTTTGTTTCTCTTTATATCTTTCGGTTTACCGGAAAGATTTATAAATAAAAGAAATTTGAATCGAAAGTTGCTCTGGATATAAGATTTTAGGCACTACATTTTATCTATTTCTTTAATTATCTTGCTGTATACTTGGTTCTTTAGGTTCATTCCTTCTTGGACTAAGTTGTATAGTATTTCTTTTGCTTCTTCTTTGTCTATGTGGTTGTTTTCCACGGATTTAAGGATTAGTGTGGTTAGCCAGTGGCATTCTATGTTCTTCATTCTCGCGATCTGTATTAGGGCTTTATCATTGGTTAGGAGCACTTCGTTTTCTTGTTGTGCGAGCAGTATTAGTGAAGCGTCTGCTTTTGTTATTCCTTCTAGTTCCGCGGTTTCTTGAGTTTTTTCTGTGTCTATTTTCTTTGTTTGGATGTTTTTGAAGAGTTTTTTGAGTTCTGAGGTTCCTTTTCTGCCTTTGCCTTGTTCTATTACTTCTTTCTTTATCTTCGGGGTGGCTTTCAGTTCTCTAAGTTGGTTTAGAAGGTCTAGGTTCCCTGTTCGTGCTAGTGGAATCAGGGTCGAGGAGTCTAGTATTGTCATTATATCCTCTCTAGGTCTTTTTCCAGTTCTTCTTCTGAGTATCCTATGTCTATTCCTTTTTCGGATGCTAGGTTTATCATTTCTATGTAGGTTGTTTTCGCTATCTCTGCTGCTTTTCTAATGGTTACTTTGTTTTGTTTAAGGAGCTGTAGGGCTTTCTTTTTTCTTCTTTCTTCCAGTGCTTTTTTCAGGAGCTTTCTTATTACTTCGGATTGTTTCTTGTTCTCTTTCTCTTCTATTTGTTTGAGGGAGTTGTAGTCTTCTTCAGGTACTCTTGTTGTTATTGTTTTCACAAAAACCACCGTTACGTATGTAATCGTTACGATACAATATAAGTTTAACGGTGCTCCACCCATTGCTTCCGACACCATGGAAAACATAGATACATACAAAGCGTTCTCAATGAAATGAATTTCCCAACTCCAGAGAGTTAACCTGAGTTAATATCTCCCTTCCTCCTCTTTCTCTTCACTCATACTGATCACATACAGAGACACGGAGACAAAGAATAGAAAGATAAACCTGTAGAGTAAGAATAGATAACAGGGGTAAAGATGAGTGAAGAAGATTCAGATCTTGAGGAGATAAGGGGGTTGGCGAAGGAAGAGCTATCTCCAGGTCTCTTGGAGCACGTGGAGAAGGTCGTGGAGAAGGCGGAATGGCTCCTGGAATCCTATCCAGAGGCAGATGAAGAGGTAGTTAAATCCGCATGTTGGCTACATGACATAGTGCACCAATCCATGGGTTACAGCGGAGAGGAACATAATCTAGAGTCCGCTGAAAAAGCCGGGAAGATTATGAAAGAGCTAGAAATGGATCAAGATAAGATAGATAAGGTAATTGAATGTATAGAGAGCAATAGAACAACGACTCCTCAGGAACCCACCACCATTGAAGCTAGGATAGTCGCATCCGCGGATAATCTCTCTCATTTCGATTCCTATGAAACCCTAGTACAGATTAAGAGTGAGGAATGGGCTCGGAACAAACTTGAAAGAGATCTAGACTCCGATTTCATGCTACCGGAAGCCAGAGAACACGCAGAAGATAAACTGGAAGAAATAAAGAACTAGAGGGCTGGTGAACCCATACAAAGAGATTGAAGATTTCAACGCTCTGCAGGGCTATATGTATATGGATTGATTTAGGCACTACATCTTCTTTCCATCTATAAATTCCTGCAAAAGTTTTTTATTCCCAAGCCACCTAATACAAACGTGATTTGAGATGGGTAAAAAATCAAAAACGAGTAAAGACAAGGAGGCTGAGAAAACAAAGAGAAAGCTAGCAGCACCGAAGAGGAAGAAGCCACAGAAGCTCACTGTGGATAAAATGAAGAAAAAAGTAAAGGACATGAAGAAAGAAAAAAGAGAAAAACTAAAGAAAAGGGTCAAAGGATACGAATACATACCTCTAAAGATACTGATAAACAACCCTGAGAAATCAATAGAGCAAATTAAAAAAGAAGCGGAGAGAAAGGTCCGAGAGGAGATAGGAGAAGAAGGAAAACTGATCATAGATGAATCCATCCTAGGTGGAGAGATAACAGACAAGGACCTCAAAAAGATAAAGAAAGCACACAAAAAAGGAATCCTCAAACCAATAAAAGAAAAACTAAAGAAAGAGAAGGGTCAAATCAACCCAGGAGACCTCCTGGACGAAATAGAAAAGAAAAAAGAATCTGAATGGGGAGCACTTAAAAAAGATAAAAGAAAAGGAAACCAACAAAACATAGTAGAAGAAGCTAAAGAGATAGCTAAAGCCTATCCGAATAAAACTATTGAAGAGATCATAGATAAAACCATAGAAACCAAGAAAGGAGAAATAAATAACATAGAGAAGGCTAAAAAGCTCCTTAAAAAAGAAGAATCACAAAACAGGATAAAAACAGCTCAAAGCGTTGAAAAAATGGATATAGCTGGAGGGAATGTAAAAAGCGAGATCAAAAAAGAGATGCGTAAAAACCCTGATAAAAGCATTGAAGAAGTTATAGGATCAATCACAACGAGCGGTGTAGATTACCACAATGAGATAGCTCAAGAAGCTCTTCAAAAGGATGAAGAGTTCAGAAAAGAGTTAGAGCAAATAAAGGAAGAAGAAAAAAAGAAAAAAGAATCAGACCTCGGAGACCTACAGATGGATAAAAGAAAGAAATCCAAAAAGAAGGTGGAGGTAGAAGATGAAACATTTAGCAATGCCTCTGAAATGCTGGAAGAAAAAGCCAAAGGAGTAATAAAGAAGAACCCTGAACTAACTCCTAAAGAAGCTGTTGAAGAAGCAAAATCTAGAATCCCTGAATTCAAAGGCAGAGAACCCAGCTACCCTATCTACGTAAAGGATGTACTAGACACACGATTTAGGGAAAAACTCAAAGAGATAAAGGAAAAAGCCAAGAAGAAAGAATCCAAGAAAAACAAATAAACCCATACAGAAAGATAGAGAACTGGATGTGCAGCTACTGCGACTACCAAAAAGAATGCGAAGAAAGAAGGTAAAAGGTTGGGGAACACTACAGAGTATTTAGATTTCTAGTTCTTCTATCTCGCCTTTGTTGTTGAATTCCTCTTTCTCACCGAGGTATC
>CAYLXZ010000024.1:0-12261 GCA_964388265.1 Microcaldota archaeon
CAAGGATCACTGGAATACCTGATTATAATAGCAGGTGTATTAATCGTATCAGGATTAACCATCTACCTAGTAACAGGATCCGCAGGACAACAGAAGAAAGAAATAGCTATACAGACCTGTAGACAAGCAGCAGCAGAATGCGATCTCCATAAATCAGCTAACCCAAACTCCCCATGTAACTTCTGCGAAGAACAATGCACATTCAAAGATGGGTCAGAGATATTCAACGGATCAATAAAATGCTGTAAACTAGGGCAAGAAGACATGATATACCAGGGATCACCAGGATGCAAAGTCGCTCCTACAGCGGATTTCTCTTACTCTACTTCAAACCTCACTGTAAACACAGACGCTTCAGGCTCATCTGACTCCGATGGAAGTATAGTTAGTTATGAGTGGGACTGGACCACAGATGGAGCATACGAAGACACAGGGAAAACAGCTGCTCATACTTATAGCTCAGAAGGAAACTACGACATAACCCTAAGAGTCACAGATAATGATAATGCCACAGATACCCATACCAAGACTGTGAGTGTTTCAGAAGAGACAGCAAGATGTGAAGAGGAAGGAGCAATATGCACCTGGTACGATCTTAATTCCACAAGAAACAATCTAAATGGAGACTATGCTTTGATGAATGGTTTAAGTGAGAGTACAGCGGGTTATGATGAATTAGTTAATACTTCTAAAGGTTGGATTCCAATAAGAACGTTCGATGGTTCTTTTGACGGTAAAAGCCATAATATAAGTGATTTATATATTAATAGAGAAAGTACGAGTTATGTCGGTTTGTTTGGTAACACTAGCTCTGGTGCTAATATAATCAATGTTAGTTTAAAGAATTTTAACGTAACTGGCAATGCTTATGTTGGTGGTTTGGTGGGAGAGAATAGTGGTAGTGTTTCTGGTTGTTATGCCACTGGATCTGTAAATGGCTCTGGTGGTGAACTTGGCGGTGCAGGTGGTTTAGTGGGAGAGAATAAAGGTGGTGATGTTTCTGACTGTCATGCTTCTGTTTCTATAGAGAGCTCTTCTATTGGTGCTGGTGGTTTAATCGGGAGTAATTATGGTAATGTTTCTGGTTCGTATGCCACTGGTTCCGTAAGAACGTCTCGTAGTAGTGCTGGTGGTTTACTCGGAGATAATATGAGAGGTAGTGTTTCTGATTCGTACGCCACTGGCTCCGTAAATGGCTCTGATCTCGTAGGAGGATTAGTTGGATATAATTTTGATGGTAATGTTTCTGATTCGTACGCTATTGGCTCCGTAAATGGCTCTAGTGATGTTGGCGGTTTAGTTGGATATAATTTTGATGGTAGTGTTTCTGATTCGTACGCTATTGGCTCTGTAAATGGCTCTGGTGATGTTGGTGGTTTAGTTGGATATGATAGTGATGGTAGCATATCTAACTCGTATTATAATAATGAGACTTCAGGGCAGGATGACATAGGGAAAGGTAAACCAAGAACCACGGATGATATGACCTGGACCTATTCAACTGATACTTATCAAGGCTGGGACTTCACAAATGTATGGCTCAACGAAACTCATGGCCTTATCCCTGAAGGAGAATACCCAGCACTACAATGGCAGGGTTGACAAGTACTTCTGAACTTCTTGAGCTTTATTTTAACTTAACCACTTTTTTTCTTCCTTTTTTCTCTCTTTCTATTTTTTCTTTCTCTTCCATGTTGCTGAGTAGTTCGCTGGTTTTGGATGCTGAGTAGCCGGTTTCTTCTTTTATGTCTCCTTGGTAGGCTTCTCCTCCTGCTTCTCTGAGCATGGTTAGTACTTCTTCTTCATCACTGGGTATGTGTTTTTTCCCATGGTTGCTTTGTCTTCTTTTTAAGAAGTAGGTTAGTGATAATAGAATGATGAGCGCTATTACAGCTAGGTAGATGGTTAGATCACTCACTCTGTCTTTGTCTCCAGGACCGTTCCTTGTAGTGGTTTTGTTCTCTGTTTCATTTCCGAGATCTTCCTCTGGACCTAGTACTCCTTCGTATTCTGGTAGTTCACCTGTATCTGGGAACACGTAATCTGTTCCAGGGGTTAGAACTAGGTCAATCTGCTTGGATTCGTTTAATGAGAGATTTATATCTTGTTTCGCGGTTAAGTTACCGTAGCTAGCGTAGATAGAGTAGTTACCTTGATCTAGGTCTAGTGAATATAATCCAGATGAGTTCACGACTTCTTGATGTATCAATGTGTCTTCTTCCTCTACCTGGATTAATGCTTGAACATTCTCCAGGTCATTCCACCTGTACACGGATCCATGCACCGTTGCCCCGTACACCGGTATGGATATCAGAGCCAGTGCCAGTAGAATCTTCTTAATCATCACATCAATTAACATCATGGAATTATAAAAACCGAGCGCCATCCCAAGAAAAACTCCAGGATAAAACAACCTCTGAATATTTTTTAATAGATATTAAGAACCTTTGAACCTTTACGAATTAAATCGAACAGTTAGAGACTTTCATGAACTCAAAGAAACAGCGAAAGATTTAATAACCTTGAAAACCAAAGTAACGTGGGTAGAAACCCAATGAAATTAATCGGAGGTGTATGAAAATGAGAAAAATATTTTCAATCGCGTTGGCAGCTCTCCTAGCAGCATCAGTACTATCAGTAATAGGAGCAGCACCAACCCAAGCAATAAACGGACAAGACCAGTACGTGCCCGACGATGACCAAGATCTCCCTGACCAACCAAAACAAGACCAATACAAAGGAAACTACACAGAAGATTCAGGGAAATACGGAGCAGTACCAGGAATTTCAGAAGGAATAGGAGAAAGAGTAAAACAGATAGCGAAGAACATGACCCAACAGATAAGAAAGAAGGTGAAGTCAGGTAACTTTACGGGAAAAGAGATCGCAGGAATAGCCAAACAAATGGGAACAAGAGTAAAGACAGTGGCGATGGCACACGTACAAGAGATGAAGAACAAGACACAGCAAAAGATGGAGAAAGCAAAGAACAGAAGCAAAGCAGCTGAAATGGCTCTTAAAGCAGGAAAAGCAAGTAAATACGACTACGCATACGACAAATTCACAACAAAAGCACAAGAAATGATCAAGGAAGCAAAAGAAAGAGGAATAGATGTAGAAGAAATGAATGAAACACTGGAAAATGTATCTACAACATACGCGGAGATGTATGAATCCGAAAACCCAGAGCAAAAAGCAGAGGAAATGAAGCAGCTGGCTCAGAAATTCAGAGAAAAATTCCAAAACAAGACAGGAAACCAAGCAGAAGAGATAAAGAACCAGGCCAAACAAAGAATACAGAACCAAACAAAATCTCTACAGCAGATGAGAAACCACACCTGGAACAACATGCAGAACATGGCGAAAACAGTATTCGAAAACAGAGTAAAATCCGCTGAGAATAGAATAAACGCAGTGAAGAACAACCTAGGCCTAAACACCAGTGACCTGGAAGCCAAGCTCCAGGAAATTAAAGACAAGAAAACCGAGCTAGAACAAGCATACGAAGCAAAGAATAGAACTCAGGTAAAACAAGTAACACAAGAGATAAAGACGCTGTGGAAAGAGTTTAGAAACATGTACCAGAAAACCCATAGAGAACAAGTAATGGACAAGACAATGGAAAGAGTAGAAGACACATTGAACAAAACAGAGCAATTGATGAACCAAGCGCAGAACAAAGGCCTATCAACCGCAGAGGTAAACGCAAGCCAGGAAGGAATAGAGAATGGCTTAGAAAAAGCGAAGCAAGCGATCCAGAACCAGAACTACGGCACGGCAAAAGAACACTTAAGAGACGTAAAGAAGAACTTCACGGAATACAGAGACAAGATACAGGGACTGGCAAAACAGATGAAGAACCAAGGAGGTCAATAACATGAATAAAATCATACCAATAGCCGTGATCCTAGGGCTAGTTCTAACTCTAGGTTGCCTGGGTCCAGGAGCACCAAGTGAAGAAGAACCAGAGAACGAGACAACAGAGATGGAGCAATCAATGCAGGAAACCCAAGAAGCCCTGAACTCCGCGGTATCAGACCTAGAAGACCTTAACCTATCAGGCCTAACCGTAGAAGAAGACCTATAACCCGAATCCCCTTATCTCTCTTTCTTTCTCTTTTTCTATATTTTGAATCCATTTTCCACCCAACAACTATAATTCACCGTAAACAAAATATAATTGATGGATAGAAAAAAACTCCGATTCTACGCCAAGTACCCATTCACAGAAGAAGCATCCCAGAGAGTACTTAAAGACTTCGACCTAGATAACGTGAACGACGAATTCATAGAAAAAACAGAACACAGAATAGAAGCAGCCCTCAAAGACCAAGACGAACCCAGAAAACACAGAAAAATGATAGAAAACGCCTGGGAAGACACCTTAATCCGAGAAATAGTCAGCTACCCATTAACCAAAATAACAGCAGCCCAAACCCAAAGCAGATACATACAGAAAAAAGTCGCAGCAAACGAATCAAGCAACGTAAAACACTACCTACAACTAGAGGACAAGGAAAAGATACACGACATAGCCAGAGAAATCCTAGAACTACAAGAAACAGAAGAATCCACAAAACAATACAAGATACCACTAGGAAACTACCTGAATAAGAAACCAAAAGACGAGAAATACAAACTCGTGAACATGCCGGTCAAAGACGGATACGTATACCTAGATCAAGATCACCTAACCGACCTAATATCCAGCCACGTCTACAACTCAATAGCAAACCAAGAAAAACTCCAAAACCCACCCGAGAAACTGAAAAAACTAGCCAACGAAGTCAAAACATACGGAGAACAAACCTACACATCCACAGACTACGGAGAAACACAGATAAAAGCCTTCCCACCCTGCATGAAGAAAATATACAACGACTTAAAAACAGGGAAAGACGTAGGACACAGAGCCAGATTCGTACTAGCCACATTCATGGTGAACATAGGAATGAAAATGGAGAAAATGCTAGAACCATTCAGAGGACAAGAAAACTTCGATGAGGAGAAGACCAAATACTACCTAAGACACTCAGCCGGAAAAGAAGGCGGAGGAACCGAATACAACGCACCAGCATGTGATAAAATGAAGTCATATGGGCTCTGCCCCTCAGACTGCAACACCAAACACCCACTAAGCTACTACAAATACAGGAAAAAGAAAATGAAAGAGGAGGAAGAAGAATGAGAGAGGTAAGAGATAAAATAGGAGAATACTATGAGGAAAACACGGTTCCAGCTCCACCAAAGATAGAGGAAAGAGAGTTCGGAGCAGGAAACCAACAAAAAATAGACTTCAGACACCTAACCTTCGAAAACCAAGCGGAACTCAACAAATACCTAGTATCCGAAAAACCCAGATTCATCTCATACTCCGCAGCATACTACGAATACCCAGGCGAAAGACCAATGAAGAAAAAAAGCTACAAGAAAGGCGACCTAGTATTCGAATTCGACGCCGACTGCCCACACGAAACACTAACATGCTACCAATGCCTAGAAGAAACCAAACAAGAAACCGAGAAACTAATAAACGACATACTCATAAAAGACTTCGGCTATAACGAGGAAGACATAGATATATACTTCAGCGGAAACCGAGGATACCACGTACACGTACGAAGCCCAAAAGCAAAGAAACTATCCTCCGAAGCAAGAAGAGAGATAGTGGACTACGTGAAAGCAAACGAACTCGAAACACCAGACTTCAAACAAAACGGCCCAAGACCCAGAGAACAAGGATGGAGAGGAAAAATAGCCCGAGAAATCTATAGATTCGTAGAAGAAAGCGACAGAGAAAAAATGAAGGAACTAGGCATAAGCCCCAATAAAATAACCCATCTAGTCAACCAAAAGAAAGAAATCCTAAAAGGTATAAAGGACGGAAACTACGATACATTACCAGGACCCAAGACTCTATGGGAAAAAGTCATGAAGAACCAGAAAGTAAACCTAACCGCAAGCATAGACCACCCAGTAACCATGGACACCTCCAGGTTAATGAGGCTACCAGAATCAATACACGGAGGATCAGGCCTAATAGCCACAGAGATAGAAAACCTAGACAGCTTCCACCCATTCGAAGATGCCCTAGCCTTTGGAAAAAAACCACATGAAATCAAGATAACTGAAGATACACCGAAAATCCATCTAAATGGAGAAACCTATGGACCATACCAAGAAGACGATGAAATAGAAGTGCCTGAATACACCGCGATGTTCCTAGCCTGCAAAAAACACGCGAAACCAAGGTGGTAAAAATAGGACAAACAACCTTATCCCTCAAACAGAGCGATAAGACGAAAAGCCTTATCCTTCCGCTAGGAGATAAGGAGGAAAGATAAGATGGACTATGAACAACTAAGAAAATACCAAAGAAAAGAAAAAAACACCGCGAAACTAGTAGAGCTAAAAACAGGTTTCTACAACGAACTAAGCGACTACATATCCAGAATGGAAGCCAAATACAGAGAAAACATGGATCCAGAGCAGAAGAAAAAACTAGAGAACATCAGGAAAGTCGCAAGAGATCTCTATAAGAAAAGAGAAAGAAAAATAATCTCCAGAACACTGAGCTCCACGAGCCTAGAAGAAGCGAACTACAACCTCCTAGAAAGAGAGAAAAAGCTATTCAAACAAATAAAAGACAAAATAAGAAAAGGAAGAGCCGATCTAGACAGAATACTAGAAGGAGAAAAAGTAAAAACCAGCGAAATCCAACAAGAAGCAGCTGAAACCACTGAAGAAGAACCAAAAAAAGAAAAAGAAACATCAAAAACATCCGAAGGCCGAGAAACCGCTGAAAAAACAAAGAAAACAGAAGAAGAAACCGAAAAACCAAAGGAAGAAACCCAAAAAGAAAAAGAACCGGACGAAGGTTTAAATAAAGTCATGGTGAAAATACTTAAAGAGGTCCCTGAATTCGTTTCTCAAAACCTACAGAAACTAGGACCATACGAACCCGAATCCACAGTAAAAGTACCGGAAAAAGAAGCAGAAGTCCTAGTAGAGAAAGGGTTCGCCGAAAGAAAAGAAAAAGAAACAAAGGAAGGTGAATAACATGAAACTACCAGGAAAAATGAACACATACTGCAAAAACTGCAGAGAACACAAAGAACACAAAGTAAAACACGTTCACAAAGGACAAGAAAGCGGACAAACCGAAGGAAACAGAAGATTCAACAGAAGAAAAAAAGGATACACAGCAAAAATCGGAGAACCAGTAAACCCAGTTAAACAAAGCAAGAAAAGACGAATACTGCTAGAATGCAGCGAATGCGGAGAAAAACAAGAAAGACAATACCCAAGATCCCGTAAAAAAATAGAGATAGAGAAATAGGTGAAATAGATGACCGAAGTCGACTTCCCAAAACCAAGATCAACATTCCTCAAAGTAGAATGCAGCACATGCGGAAAAACCCAGAACATATTCGGATCCCCAGCACAACAAGTAGAATGCACAAACTGCGGAGAAACACTAGCAGAACCAACAGGCGGAAAAGCAAGAATCCAAGGAAAAATAAAGAAAACCCTAGACTAACTACTTCTAAACCAACCCGGTGATTAAATGAAAAGAAAAGGATGGCCAAAAGAAGGAGAACTAGCAGTAATAAAAATAAAAAGAATAATGGACTACGGAGCAGTCGCAGACCTAATCGAATACGAAGACAGAGACGGGTTCATCCACATAAGCAACATAACAAAGAGCTGGGTAAAAAACATAAGAAGCCACGTATCAACAGGAGAAACAAGAGTAGCAGAAGTAACAAAAGTAGAACAAGACAAAAACACAATCAACCTATCACTCAAAGATGTATCAGACTCACAGAAAAGAAGAAAAATAGACACATGGAAAAGAGAAAAAAGAACAGACAAAGTCATAGAGAAAATTGCAGAAGAACTAGACCAAGATCCAGAAGAATCAAAAGAAGAAATCATACCAAAATTCATATCAGCATACGGAGACGCATTCACAGTATTCGAAGAAACCGCAACATACGGAGAAGAAGTCCTAGAAGACCTAGAACTAGACGAAGAATGGAAAGAAAAGATACTAGAATACTCAAAAGAAAACATAACACCACCAGAAGTATCAGTAGAAACCGAGATAACAATAGAAACCAACCAAGGAAACGGAGTAGACATCATAAGAGATTCATTGACCCCGATAGGAGAAAAAGAAGATCACGAAGTCACATACATATCAGCACCAAGATACAAACTCAAGATAACTGAGAAAGACTACAAGAAAGCCGAGAAAAAACTCGAAGACGCACAAGAAGAGATAAAGAAAGAACTCGAAGACAAAGGAAAAGTAGAATTCAAAAGAATAGACAGGTGAAAAAATGGAAACACGAATAGAAAAAATAAACGACATCGAACCCGAAAAACCAATACTAATCGAAGGACTACCAGGCATAGGAATAGTAGGAAAACTAAGCGCAGACCAACTACTAGATCAACTGGAAACAGAGAAATACGCAGACATATACTCACCACACTTCCAACCACAAGTAGACATACTAGAAGATTCAACCATCAAAATGAAAAGAAACGAACTACATATCCATGAGAGAGAAGAAGGAAAAGAAGACCTACTCATACTAGCAGGAGTAGAACAAGGAGTAGATGCCCAAGGGCAACATGAAATGTCAAAACTCGTGATAGAAGAAGCAGAAAAACTAGGAACCGAAGAAATCTACACACTCGGAGGATACGCCACCAAACAAATGAAAGAAGAACCAGAGGTATTCGGAGCAGTAACACACGAAGAAATGAAAGAAGACCTCAAAGAAAAAGAAGTAAGCTTCGAGAAAAAAGGCCCAATAGGAGGAGCAGCCGGACTACTACTCGGATACGGAGCCAAGAAAGAAATGAAAGGCACCTGCCTAATGGGAGAAACACACGGAAAATTCGTGGATCCAAATGCATCCAAACAAGTTCTAAAAGTACTCGGAGAGATACTGGATCTGGAACTAACCTACGAAGAACTAGAAGAAAAAGCAGAAGAAGTCAAAAACGCAATAGACGAAATGAAGAAAGCTAAAAAGACACAGCAAACACCAGGACAGATGCCAGAAACACCAGACTCATCCATGGAATACATCCAATAACCACTAGATGGTTCTATGAAGATAAGAGCAGACCTACACATACATTCAAAATACGCTAGAGCCACAAGCCCAAAGTCAAACATACCAGGACTAGCCAAAGGAGCAAAAGAAAAAGGAATAAACCTACTAGGCACAGGAGACTACACACATCCAGAGTACTTCCAACACCTCCAGAACAAGTTAGAGAAAGATCCGGAAACCAATTTCTACATACACGACGATGTATACTTCATTCCATCCGTAGAGGTAAGCAACGAATACAGAGAAGACGGAGAGATGAAGAAAATACATCAAGTCATACTAACACCAGAACTAGAGATAGCAAAACAAGTAAACGATGAACTAAGCAAACACACAGACCTATCAATAGACGGAAGACCAACATTCAAGTTCCCAGCACCCGAAATGGTAGAGAAGATAAAAGAAATATCCGAGAGGAACTTCATCTTCCCAGCACACGTCTGGACACCACACTACTCTTTATTCGGATCAAAATCAGGGTTCGACTCCGTGGAAGAATGCTACAAAGACCAAACCAAACACATACACGCATTAGAAACAGGACTCAGTTCAGATCCCGCGATGAACTGGAGACTATCCAGCCTGGACGAATACACATTAGTATCTAACAGCGACTCACACTCACCCTACACCTATAGGCTAGGAAGAGAAGCAAACATCCTAGACCTCCAAGACCCATCATACAGCTCCCTAATAGACGTGATAAAGAGAGAAGACCTGGAACAGTTTAAGAAAACCATAGAGTTCTACCCACAAGAAGGAAAGTACCACTGGGACGGACATAGAAAATGCGAGACCTATATGGATCCCAGGAAAGCCATGGACAAATTCAACAACAGATGCCCATCCTGCGGAAAAGAAATGACACTAGGAGTAATGCACAGAGTCGAAGAACTCGCAGACAGAGAACCAGGATACAAACCAGAAGGAAAAGTACCATTCCAATCACTCATACCACTACAGAAAATCATCTCAATGATCATAGACAAAGGAATCAAAACCAAGTCAGTTAAAAGAAAACACGACAACCTAATAGAGAAGTTCGGAAACGAATTAAACGTCTTGATGGAAGCAAATATAAACAAGATACGGAAAGAGACTGATGAAGAGATAGCTGAAGCCATCGAAAAAACCAGGGAAGGAGAAATAGATTGGAAACCAGGGTATGATGGAGTCTACGGTGAACCAATATTCGAAGAAGACAAACACTTTAATGGGGAACCTAGTCAGAGCACTCTTTCAGAGTTCTAAGATCCTTTATCAAATCTTCTTCCTTGCTCGGATCATAGATCAATGCAGCTGGATGAAAAGTAGGAATATAAATTCTCCCTTTCTTCTCAATCTTCTTTCCTCTTACTCTAGTTATTGATTTTTTCCCTGTGAGCTGCTTGGTGGGAACTCTACCTAGCAATCCGACTGTCACTGGATCTATTAGCTCTATTAATCTCTTTGTATAAGGATGACAGCTTTCTAGTTCGTCCTTATGTGGATCACGGTTATCTGGAGGCCTACACTTCACCACATTACTAATGAAGATTTCTTCTCTATCTATTCCTGCTTTCTCTAAGTATCTGTCTAGTTTTTCCCCTGCTTTACCTACGAATGGTTCTCCTTGTAGGTCTTCCTTTTCTCCCGGACCTTCTCCTATTAAAAGTATATCCGCATCTTCGTTTCCTGATCCAGGAACTGCGTTGGTTCTGTTCTCACTTAATTTACATTTCTCACAGTTCTCTATCGTTTTCTTCAGTTCCTGTAGATTCATCTGTCTTATCTTCCTGTTCTCTTCCGAGTAATCAGTTAACTTCATCTAAATCAATTCTCTCAATTCCTCTTCAATTTTATCTAAATCAATCTTTTCTTCTTCACCTGATTTCATGTCTCTTAGGGTTACTTCGTTGTTTTCTAGTTCTCTTGGCCCTATGATTAATGCGTAGGGTATGTTCTTTGAGTCAATGTACTTGAACTGCTTTGAGAGATCTCTGTCCATGAGGTCTGTGTCGGTTCTGAATCCTTCTTCTCTCAGTTCGTTGGTTACCTCCAGTGCTTTCTCTCTTACCTTTTCTTTAACCGGGCACACGTAGATGTCGGCCTGTCTGTATTCTTCTTTTTCTTCAGTTATGTCGAGTAGTCTGTCTATTCCTAGTCCGAATCCGGTTGCTGGTATGTCTTCTTTTCCGTAGATTCCTATGAGTGAGTCGTATCTTCCTCCGCTGCAGACGGATCCTTTGTCTTCTTTTCCTTTTACAAAGGTCTCGAACACGAATCCTGTGTAGTAGTCGAGTCCTCGTGTGATTGATAGATCGATCTCCAGGTTCTTCACTCCTTGGTTCTCCGCTTTCTTAATAACTTCCTCCAGTCTCTTCTTCGCTTCTTCAGGAACTTTATTCTCTTTCACTTTCTCCAGCATTTCTCTGAACTTCTCTATATCTACATCCTTATCTTTGAGTTCTTCTTCGACTTCCTGTTGTGTTTTTTTGTCGAGTTTGTCTATTGCTCGGAACACCTCGAGTTTATCTTCTTCGTTTATCCCTGCTTTCTCGGCGACTGCTTCGGATATCTCCCTGGAGTTCACCTTGATTATGAATTCTTCATCTGTAATTGACTTCAGTGACTTGTATGCTAGTTTGAGTATTTCTGCGTCGGCTTCTGGTTCTTTTGATCCGATTAACTCACATCCAGTCTGATAAAATTCTCTCCAGCGTCCCTTCTGTGGCCTGTCGTATCTCCACATTCTCGTGATGTAGAAGTATTTGATTGGCTTTGGTTTTGATGGGTCTGAGGCTACTATCCTGGCTATTGGTACGGTTGGATCAAACCTCAATCCAAGTTTTCGTCCTCCTTTGTCTTCGAATGCGTATATTTCTTTCTCTATTTCTGGACCGGATTTGGCTGCGAGTAACTCGAAGTTTTCGAATGCAGGTGTCTCGACTTCTCCGTAGCCGTATGACTTATATATGTCTCTTAGTTCATCGTATATCTCTTGTCTTTTCTGCATTTCTTCTGGTAGGAGGTCTCGAGTTCCTCTTGGTGGTTTAAGCTCCATTTTATACACTTCCTTTTTATCTGTCTTTTTAGGGCCGCGGCCGAGATTTGAACCCGGGACGGGAGCGCCACAGGCTCCTGTGTT
>CAYLXZ010000025.1:0-11856 GCA_964388265.1 Microcaldota archaeon
TAGCACAGGGATTGTTTGGAACACTTCAACCTGGGCTATGACTTCTCCTGGAAACTTCGTTGTGAATCTTCCAACAAGTTTCAGTGTAGTTAATGGTTCTGGTGCTGATCTTACGACAGAACCACAAAACACAACGATAGATGTTTACGTACAGAACGGAACCGGAGTAGATATTGCTAAATTCCCAGTGAACTTCTCTTCTAGTGATGCGAATGCTTCGAGCCTCAACGGCTCCACAGGATCGGATAATGGATATGGGTATTCATGGATCACCGTAAACGAAACTGAGATGAATGTAGAAGGACAGAAAACACTGTACGTTCCGGTTGAGAACAACAGCGGATCGGTATGCGTGTTGAATGAACCTACTAATGAGTCAGAGGTTAAGAGTCTGAATCGAAGTAACTGTAACAACATCATGGAACCAGGGACAACATACATCAATGATATAGAATACTATGAAATAACAGGACTAAGCCACAGCGGGGCAAAGGAAGTAGAATCAATCACAGAAAACATCACAGTGAACCTCGTGTCCCCAGAAAATGGAGTAGAAAAAGAACAAGGTGACATAGGCTTCACATTCAACTACACATCCAACGTATACGAATCAGCGAACTGCACGTTAAGTCTTAACGGAACAGAGACGAACACATCGATTGTGCAGAACGATACTACAGAAACCTACACAAACAACCTAGACACCGGAACCTACAACTGGAACGTAACCTGCACAAACAGCTCCACAACAGACACATCAGATACGTGGGCACTGAACGTGACACAAGAAAAGACAGTGGTAGAAGCCGAAACCACAAGTGCACCAGGAATGAACCAGGTGCTCGCTGTAGTTCTATTCAGCCTTGCGGGTATTTATCTATTCCTTAAGCCAGAAAACTAGAAGAAGTTGAATTTAAAGCATAGATTTAGAACACACCGTAAAATATTGGTTGTCTGACCGCGTAGTAAGAGAAAGCCTCCATCAAAGTAGGTAGAACAAACACTAAAAAGAAACCGAACTTCTGATTATTCTCAAGCTTCCTGTAAGTCGCTTCATCAACTACAGCAGCAATTAAAGCAACCGTGAGAACAGTTAAGATCCAGCTTCCGATCCAACCCCAAGTTCCACACATACATCTAATTAAGTTCCTGAATCTATAAAAGCCTTACACACACCTCGAAAAGAAAATAAATCACAGGAAAGGAAATAAATACATGAAAATAAACCAACTAGTGAAGAACAAGAACCTACCCAAAGAGACATATCAAGCGCTAAAAGAAAAAGACATAACCAAACTAAACCCAATGCAAACCAAAGCAATAAAGAAAGGCCTCCTGGACCAAGGATCCTACGTAGTGACAGCTCCAACCAGCTCAGGAAAAACACTACTAGCAGAACTACTTACAGTGAAGAAAACCATAAACGAAGGAAAGAAAGCACTCTACCTCTGTCCCCTAAGAGCCCTAGCCACCGAACAATACCGAAACTTCAAAGACAAATACTCCTCACTAGGATTGGAAACAGCTCTAAGCATAGGGGACTTCGACCAACAAGACAAGAAACTAGGAGAAAAAGACCTAATAGTATCAAGCTACGAAAAAGCAGATTCACTCATAAGACACGAGCCAGAATGGCTAAAAGACATAGGTCTACTCATAGTAGACGAAATACAGAACATAGACAGCGACCGAGGCCCAACACTAGAAGTCTTAATCTCCAAAGTCAAGAAAATAAAGCCAGAAGCCGAGATAATAGCACTATCAGCAACAGTACCCAACCCAGAGGAAATAGCAGACTGGTTAAACGCCGAAGCGATAAAATCAAACTACAGACCAGTTCCCCTATACGAAGGAATATACCACAATGGAGTAGTGAGATTCAAAGAAAGAGAAGACAGACAGATAGATTCAAAGGAATCCAGAGAACTCAACCAGGTCACGGAAGAAACACTCTCAAACAACGAACAAGCCATAGTATTCGCCAACACACGTAAAAGATGCGAATCAAACGCAGAAAAAATCTCCAAACAAACCGAGCCACTAGCGAATAAACCAGAACTAGAAAAAATAAGTGAAAAGATACTCAACGCACTATCAAGACCAACAGAACAATGTGAAAAACTATCCAAACTAGTTAAGAAAGGAGTAGCATTCCACCACGCTGGGCTAGTGAGAAAACAAAGAAGACTAGTGGAAAAAGCCTACGAAGACGGATTAATCAAGATAATAATAGCCACACCAACCTTGGCAGCAGGAATAAACCTACCAACCAAGAGAGTGATAATGAACTCGATGTACATGTACACGGGAAAAGGATCACAACCGATCTCAACCAACAGATACAAACAAAGAGCAGGACGAGCAGGTAGACCACAGTACGATAACTACGGAGAATCCATAATAATAGCCAGGAAGGAAAAAGAGATCAATAAATTCAAAGAAAAATATCTAGAGGGCTCCCTAAACCCAGTGGAATCAAAACTAGGATCCGAACCAGTACTAAGATCACATGTACTAAGCGTGATATCTAACCTCTGTGAAGAGAAAGAATCACTCAGAAACTTCTTCTCAAAAACCTTCTACGGACAAACCTACGGCACAACAACCCAACTAGAAAACCTACTAGAAGACATAACCCAAGACCTTGAGAAATGGGGATTCCTAGAAGAAAAAACAGAAAGAATAGAGCCTACTACAACTGGAAAAAGAGTATCAGAACTATACATAGATCCATTATCCGCACATAGAATCATAAAGTCACTAAACGAAGCTGAAGACACAGGAGAGATAGGGCACCTCTTCATGATAGCGGAAACCCAGGAAATGAAACCATACCTAAAAGTACAGAGAAGAGAAGAGCCAGAGCTCTGGGAAGAAGCAAGAAGCCACGAAGACCAGATGATGAGAGAACTAAACGAATTTGATCTAGGAATGAACTTCCTGAACAAATACAAACTCACAAAACTAATGAGAGACTGGGTAAACGAAAAACCAGAAAACGAATTAATGGAGAAATACGAGATACCACCAGGAATAATCAGAAGATATCTAAACAACGCTGACTGGGTACTATACTCAGCTAGTGAACTAGCCAAACTAACAGGAAACAAAGAAAAAGTAAAAGATATACTGAGGATGAAAAAAAGAATAAAACATGGAATAAAAGAACAACTACTACCATTAACCGATATCAAGGGAATAGGAAGAGTGAGATCAAGAAAACTATTCAACGAAGGAATAAAGAAACCAAGTGAGATAAAGAAAACACCTTACAAAACGCTTTCAGATATACTTGGACCTAAAATAGCTAAAAACGTAAAAGAAAGACTTGGACAAGAAGTTAAAGAAGAAATACAAGAAGAAAATAAATTAACAGGTCAGAGAACTATAGGCGAATATTAAAAGAGTTTTCTCGATCTGTTTAGGATTCGAAGTATTCTTCCAGCACCTTCTTAACTTTCTCAGCAGGATAAGCTAGCTTTATCAACGTGGTGTTGCCTCTTACACCTTTCCCTGAAATGTCTGTGGTAACCAATCCAAGCATGTCCAGGTCATCTATGTATTCTCTGCACCATCTTGGAGTCTTAGGTTCCTTGCCTCTCTGGTCGCAGAGAGATTCATATCTGTTGTAAACCTGTCCTGACATCAGAGTTTTCTCATCAGTAGTTCCATTGAGCTTCTCGTAATGTGCTTCGTCAGCTGTTAGTTGAGCTATAGAGTATAATAGTATCTTTTCGTGTTCTGGTAGTGTGTCTATTGTTTCCTGAACTATTTCTTCTTCCACGCTTTCTTTTGCTTTTTTTACTTCTTCATCTGTAACTTTATCTGCTCCATTTTCATCTGCTATGTCTCCTGCTTTCTGTATCAGTATTAGTGCTCTTCTTGCGTCTCCGGATTCCTGGGCTGCCATTGCTGAAGTGAGGCTTACAGCGGATTCGTCTATTTTTCCTTCTTTGAACCCTTTCTCTATTCTTTGTTCCAGGATTTCTTTCAGTTCGTTCGCGTCGTATGGTGAGAACACTATCTCTTCTTCACATAGAGTTGATCGGCTTCTTGAGTCCAGTTCGTCCTTGAAGTTAACTTTGTTGGTTATTCCTATGATTATTAGTTGACCTTTCTCTAGTTCGTCGTTTATCCTTGTTAACGTGTAGATTAGGTCGTCTACGTTTTTGTTCTTGTCCACTTCATCGAGCATCATGATGAAGTTGGTTTCATTTTCATTTATGTAGTCCACTAGCTTGTCATGTAGGTGAGCGAAGGAGTAGCCTATGAATTCTTGGTCAGGATAACAGTAACTGACTGCTTTCATCACCACTTGGTACTTGGTGTCTTGTATACGGCAGTTCACGTACACGGGGTCTGCTGTTACTTCATATTTGTCTTTAACTTGAACTAGTTTGTTCACCACGTGTTTGGAAACACTTGTTTTCCCAGTACCTGTTTTTCCATATAGAAGCAGGTTATTCGACTCTTTGTTGGTGAGGGAAGGTGCCAGAGTCTTCATTATTTTTTCAATTTCTTCTTCTCTATGGGGTAAGGTGTCGGGAATGTAGTGAGGGCTCAATACGTTCCTGTCTTTGAAGACCGTTTCCTTTTGAAGTTCCTTTTCAAAGATATCGTTCATATAATCAATCCTAATCCTTTACCTTAAAATATGTGAAGTTCCCTAATTTATGTGGATATATTATTGTGACGCGACAATAAAAAATAAGGAGGTAATATAAATGGCAAGTTTACTGGACAAATTCAAACTCGGAGGAGAAAAAGAGGAAGAAGACGTTGAAAAATACCTGAACCAACTAGGACTAGAAGAAGGAGACCTAATGGAAGAAGAAGCAGACACATGGGTAGACTCTATGACTCTAGAAAAGATAGACGACGTGCAAAGCGTTATGAGAGAAGTAAGAGAAGGAAACATAGTTCTGGTGGACATCAAACCACTCTACAAGAAGAATAACGTCAAACTAAGACAATCAATCTCCGAACTAAAGGGAACTGTAACCGACCTAAACGGAGATATAGCCCGACTATCCGAAGAAAAAGTGCTTGTAACACCAGCGGGAATCAAGATAAGAAGATAAAACCAAGATTCCCCTATCTAGGTTCCTTTTTAGGAGCCTGAAAAAGAACTGAAGGAGCAAATGAAGCATATGGCTAAACTAGAAAACCCTGCTGCCTCTCTCCGAATCGAATTCAAGGACATAATGGATATACTGTCCGATATATTGAAGGAGAGGAACTGGAAGAAGTTCGACACTTCCAACATTAATCTAACATATTATCCTTACTATATATTTAACTATGATGTGTTAGTGGAGCAAGAGGTCAGGGGACAACAGGTTTCTCAGGGTTTCTCAGGTAAAACTGCTCTTAATGCAATAGAAGCCGATCTTGAACCAGCTTTAACAGAAGTTATGGATAACCAACCTATAGATTTCGAGAAAGAGATAGCTACAGATATAGATTATGACTTGAAGACTCCGGCTATTTCTGAAGATGAGAAGAAAGAAACAACCAAGATCAAGCTAGCGAGCCAGTTCAATGTATCTAAAGAAGATGTAGCAACATCTGCATATAGATTGGTTTACTGGCCGATCTGGGTTATATTCGTTAAGATCCCTGGAGAAGGAATACAGAAACTGATGATTGATGGAGTAGCGGGATATCCTCTGAATGTTGAAGAGGTTCCTGAAAGAGAGAAAGGCTGGGTAGAAGTATCTAAAGATACATTTGAGAAGCTGAAATCTCCAAAGGGTTGGGGTGAATTAGGTAAGACCGCTGCCAAGGCTACTGCCGGTGGAATGAAGACAGCGGTAACCAAGGAAAGAGAAGAAAGCTCTAAAACTTCTGGAGCAGTTCATTGGCTTTTCCATACAAAAACAGGACAGTACACAGTTATTTTACTTGTTCTTCTTATCTTGCTCTGGATATTTATGAGGTAGTCTCTTGATTTAGAAGTCTCCTAGTGATCTTTGTTGTGTGTTTTTGGATTCAAATATTTGGCTTAGATCTTTCTCTATTAACTTCAATCTCTGTTTTAAATAGTTTGAAAGATTGTATTCTTCCGCTATTTCTCTGGAGATATTTAGGTATTTCTCTATGCCTTTTTCATGTACTGTTAATAGTATTTTTCCTCCGCATTCAGTGCATTTTCCTATTAATGGAACTCTTCGGTATTTTGTGTTGCAGTCCACGCATCTGAATGTCTGTTGTCCGAATGCTCTTAGGTTTCCGTATATATCTTTCATGAAATGGAAGTTAATTAATCGGGTAGCCATGTCTTTCTCGTCTACTGCTCTTGTTTTTTCACCTAGCTTCATCTGTTTATCCACTTTGTCCTCCATGGATTTTAGTTGGGTGTAACTTGATCTTTGTGGTCCGGCATCGAATTTACTGGTGTCGTGGGTGAATTTGAATCCTGAGAATTCTCCTTTAGTGTCTAGTCTGTCTTCTACATTTTCTACGTTTACGTCTCTTGGGTTCTTCATTTTTTGAGTTGCTTCGTAGAAGCTTAATGGGTATTTCTCCACTGTTTCCATTGCGTGAACCTCGTCGTCTATTTCACCTGGATCTATCCGTGTTGACACTACTAGTGGCTCATCCTCCATTGCACCTGGCCTATCTGGAAGATACTTCTCTGAGAAGTTCAGCAAGGTATCTAGAAGAATCATGAGGCCATCCTCGTCACCATCACAGTTCCTTCTTTTAGCACAGTGGAAATATGGGTGTGCGTAACCTGCTTTCACATCGCTGAAACCTATTACTCGGGATAAAACTCCAGCTGATGTGTGTGGAGCCAGGCCGATTGTCAGAACTCCTACTAGATCTTCTTTTTTCTCTATGTTGTAGTATGGGTCTAGGTCGTAGTATTTTTCCAGTAATTCGTCTATGAAGTTAGCTGAGTCTGTTATGTGTTTCACGGCTTTCTCGGGTAGGAGTATGTCGTTTGGTTTTAGTTCTAGTATTTGTTCTTTGTCTCTTAGTTTGTTTCCTTTGTAGTCTCTTTTGTATCCTAGTTCTTTTAGTTTCTTGACGCTGGTACCTATTTCTCTTGGTCTGAAGTGGGTTAATGGAAGGTCTACGGCGTCGAATCTAATGGTTCCGTCCATGAAGACTGATACGTCGTGTTTTGCTCTTAGTAGGGTTTTTTCTAGTGGTTCGAACAGGTGATCTGGGTTCGTGGTTCCTTTTACTCCTTTTACTTTGTCTGGGATTGTTTTCTGTTGGTTTGAGGTTTTCTTTATGGTGTTTTTTCTCTCTTCTGTTTCTTCTTTTAGGTTTTCTTTAGCTCTTTCTAGTTCTTTCTTCATGTTCAGTGTTTTTTCGTGGTATGTATTGGTTCGGGATCCGCAGCTTTCGCATTTTTCTCCTTTTTTCTGTGTTCTTCCGCATTTTGTACATGTTCTCATTAGTTCTGCTCTTTCTCCACAGTCTGGGCACCTGTAGCTGAATAGTTCTTTCCCGCATTCTGGGCAGGTTAGTCTTGCTTTTTCTATTTGTGCTGTTTTTTGTTCTGCTGCTTTGGTTACGAGTCTTTGTTTTCCTCCTTCTTCTCCTACTGGTGTTAGTCCGTGTACTTCTGGTGACATTTTTCTTGGTTTTGCTTTTTCTGGTCTTCCCATTCTGGTTCCTACGTATACTGGGGCTTTTTGTTTGATTTCAAGATCACTTAGTTTATTTATTAGCTCTATTGAGTTTTTGCTTTCTTCTAGGAGTTTATCTATATCTAGGTCTTTTCTTAATCCAAGTGTTTCTATCAATGCTTCTCCATGTTCGATTTTTATATTGTTTCCATCTACCTTGTGGGGTATGCAGGTTTCTTCTAGTATTCTTTTCTTATCTTGGTTATCTATAGTTAGTTCGATTACTTTGTCTCCTTTTAGGGATTCGTATTCTCCGAATTCTCCGTGTTCCTTTAGCCATTTCCATAGTTTGGCTATTTTTTCTTTTTCCACGTCTCCGTAGTGGTAGGTGTATTTTGGATGTAGTGGTATGTTCTTCTCTTTTGAGAGTTGTATTGCTTTTTTCTCCGATACTTGATATGGGTCTTCTATTTCTTCTCCTTCTTTTTCAGCTATTTGAATCCACCATTCTTCGCATATGCCTGATGGAACTAGTTTATGGTTTTCGTCAAGGAAATCTCCGTAGGTTGCTAGTATGTCACCTAGGAATAGAATTTCTTCTACTTCTGAGTTTATTTCTTTTGCTTCTTCTATTGAATCTATTTTTTTGACGGTTCCGTTTTTTAGTTTCACTATTGGTGGTTCTACTTCGTCGCATGTTGTTAGTCCCATGGCTTTTCCTGGTCTCTCGGTTTTTATTTGGGTTCCGTGTGCTGGGAATTCTTCTAGGATTTCGGTTGCTGCTGGGTGAACGCTTTGGGCTGCTATTCCGTTGTTTCTGCTTTTTCCGTATCTTAATCGGAATCCTCCTTTTTCCATTGGGTAGGAGAATACTGGTCTTCCTCCTACTACGTTTGATAGGAATTTTTCGTTTGGTTCTAGGGTTTCTTCTTGTTCTTGTTCTTCTTCTTCTCCTAGGTCTTCTTTGTTTACTTTTATGAGTTCTTCTAGCCATTCCCATTCTATGTCGTGTTTTTGGGTGGTTTTGAGTACTTTTTTCTTTTTTTGCGCTACTCCTTCGGCTAGTACTAGGCACATTCCTCCTCTTAGTCGGTTCGTTTCTATTCTGTCTAGGTTTTTGTGCACGTCTACCTCTTGTTGTTCGGTTGGAACTCCTCCTATGCATATTGGGCATTTTTTAACTATCTTCTTTACTTCTTTTTCTGGTGGATGGTACTGTAGTCTTGCTATTAGTTCGTGGTACATCTCTACTTCTTCTGCGTATCTTTCTGCTTCTTTGTCCGTTGCTTGGTATGGGCCTACTCCGAGCATCTTCCTGGCGTAGTCGCAGAATATAACGGCTTTTGCTTCTGCTGTTCCTCCTGCTGCTCTTATTGGTCCTGCGAAGAACACTTCCAGGTAGCTTGAGTTTCCTTCGTTTTTTATCTTGAATTCGCTTATTCCGTCTGTGCATGATACTGTTACTCCTTCTGTTTCTATTGCTAGTGCTGTTCTCACGGCTTGTGATATCTTTTCTTCTTTCGAGCCTTTTTCTCCGTATTTTCCTTTGACTATGTCTTCTATGACTTGGAACTCGATTTCTTCTCTTGATTTGTCTTTTTCTTGTAGTTCTCTTATTCTTTCAGCTACTTTTTCTGGTCCGGTTATTCCTTCTACTCTTGCAGCCATGTCTTTTGCTGGTGGTGTTTCTACTTCTTTCTTCGGGTCTTTTCCTTTTTCTCTTGCTTTCCTGGCTACTTCATAGGCTTTTTCAGCTTCTTTTTCCAGTTCCTTGAAGTAGTTCTCCATTTTTATCCTTATTCAAGTCCTTTGTCGAATCTTAGGACGTTTATTTTTCCTTTCTTGGTCTCTATGACGGGTAGTTTCCCGGGTGTTGGGGTGTGTCCTAGTTTTTTTTGGTAGGGTGTGGTTTTTTGCCAGGTTCCGGAGTTCACGCAGATTGTGCCTTTGTATTTGGTGTAGTCGTTTCTGTGTATGTGTCCTGTGTGGTATATGTCTGGTACTTCTTCTATGACTAGGTGATCTTCTCTTTCTGGTGTTATTGGTTTTTCCCCGTAGATTGGGTGTACGTGCCTGCATTTTAGGGTTTTCTCCATGATTTCCTTGACTTTCTCGTGGTTTGCTTTTGGCATTTGTGCTATGATGTCGTCGAAGGATGTTCCATGGTACATCAGTGTCTTTAATCCATGTAGTTTGAATGTGGAGGGGCTTCCTACTAGTGTCACATTGTCTAGTTCGCTTATTCTTCCTGCTATCACTGGATCTAGTTTTGGCTGTGGGTCTGCTTTGTTCGCTGCGTCGTGGTTTCCTGTTCCTATTATTATCTCTATGTGGCTTGGTATCTGTTCTAGGTATTCGCCTATTTTCTTGTATTGGCCGTATATGTCGGTTATTTCGAGTTCTTGCTCTTGATCTGGGTATACTCCTACTCCTTCTGCTAGGTCTCCTGCTATTGTGATGTATTTGACTTTTTCAGCTAGTTCTTTCTGTTTTTTGTTTCCTTTCTTTCCTTTTAGCCATTCTATGAAGCTTTTAAAATTTTTTTCTAGGAAGTGTTTGCTTCCTAGGTGTATGTCTGATGTTGTTACTATTGCTAGGTCTTCTTCCGTGGTTTCTACTTCTTTTATTGGTGTGTCTGGGTAGTGGACGTCGTTCACTATGAATAGGTCGTTGTTGCTCATTTTTCCGTCGAGTGCTATTACTTCGTCGTCTATTATGTTCTCCATTTTTCTCTTTGTTTCTTTGTTTCCGGATGGGATTAGTGCTTTCATTATTCCTGTTGGGTCCTCTATTTTCATGAAGATGTGGTTGTTTTTTGTTGTTTTTTCTTCGGCTAGTAGGCCTATTACTTTGACGTTTTCGTTTTTCTTGTCTTTTACGTTCTCTATTTGGATTGCTGAGTTTTCTCCTCGGTCTTTCAGTATGTTATGTATCTTGTGGTATCTGCTTTTGAAGTTTTCTACGAAGTCTTTGACTTTTCCGGTTGATTCTGATTGTTTTGTTAGGTCTTTGTCTAGTATGTCTATTTTTGCTTCGTGTTCTTTGGCTAGTGGTGTGTAGAGGCTTCCTTGGATCTCGACTTCTTTTTCTTGATCTAGAAGTTCGTCTATGTCTTCTGCTTCTATGAATCCTTCTGAGAAATCTGAATCTTTTAATCTTTCAATTATTGAATCTAGGACTGTGTTGTGGTCTTCTAGTTCTTTTATTCTGTCTATTGCTCCACTTGAGACTAGGTAACCGTTTTCCTGTATTTTATTTATGGCTTGATCTATTTTCTCCATTTTTAAACCTTTATAGACCTGTAGAACTCTTGATATCTTGCATTTTCTTTAGTTCGTTCTGGAATAAAACTCTTTCTTTACTCATAATAACTTATGTATTTTTTAAATCTCGAGTAACTTAACCAATACATGGAGCACTCAGGTAGATTAACAGAGGAACAACAAGAAGAGGTCCTCCAATACGCTAGAAAGAATATAGAGAGTTTTGTTCGGGATCGAGAGAAGATAGATATAGATAACTCAGATTATCTGGATCAGGAGAGAGGCTTATTCGTAACTATAAAGACTAAAGACGGTAAACTAAGAGGATGTATTGGCAGGCCTTATCCAAACCAAACTCTAAAAGAAGCCTTGGTTGATGCTTCGGCTTCAGCTACTCGAGACCCGCGTTTTCCTCCTTTATCTCAAGAAGAACTGGATGATATAGAGATTGAAGTAACAGTGCTCACCGAGCCGGAAGAAATCGAAGTTAACTCTCTCGAGCAGGCTAGGGGGAAGATAGAGATCGGTAAACACGGTTTGATAATCAAGGGAAACCGTTCTTCAGGTCTTCTCTTACCTCAGGTTCCTGTGGATAATGATATGAACTTAAGAGAGTTTCTAGATCACACTTGCAGGAAGGCTGGCCTCCCACCTGGTTCATGGAAGAAGGAAGATGTAGATGTATTGAAGTTCCAGGGACAGGTATTCACCGAAGATTAGGACAAGCATTTAAATACAGAGTTATTATTATGAGATGATGAAGATGAATTCCACCACCCAGAGAAAAACCGGAAGAATTCCATATATCTATATAGCGGTTCTGGTTCTAGGGCTAGTGATGATGGCTGGAGTTGGCTTTTCAACCGCATGGGAACTAGAGAACGCAACATACACAGGAACAAACATACCAACCCAAGATAGTTCTCCTACTGGTTTGTCTTGGAGTGGTGATGGCTCCAAACTATACGAAATAGGATATGGTGGTGATGCGTTTTATGAGTATGATTGTA
>CAYLXZ010000026.1:0-9530 GCA_964388265.1 Microcaldota archaeon
AAAAGCAAGAAAAGAATACAGAGAAGCAGAAAGCGCACAAGAAAAAGAAAAAGCAAAGGGAAAGATAGAAGAACTAAGAGAAAAGGAAAATAAGCCAGGTACTATTGAAAAACAAATTAAGGAAGCTAAGAAGGAGAGAAGTAAGGTTAAAAAGAAGAAAAGAAAAGCAGAAGGAGAAGAAAAAGGAGAGTTGAGTAGAAGAAAAGAAAGTCTTGATGATAAAATAGAAAAACTCAAAGAGAGAAAAGAAGGTAAAGAGAAAGCTAAAGAAGGACTAGGAGAGATGTTGGGAAGAAAAGGATTTACTCATGAGGCTAGTAAAAAGAAGGTTGATAGACTACAGGAAGATATAAAGACACTTAGAAAGAAGGAAAGAGAAGCAGAAGCTGAAGGAGAAGAAGAAAAAGCTAAAGAAAAAAGAGCAAAACAAGAAAGAAAGAGAAAAGAGATAAAAGAAGAGAGAAAGAGAAGAGAAGAGAAACTAGGGGGAAAGGAACCTGGTTGGGGCAAAGAAAAGAAAGAGAAAGAAGAAAAAGGTAAAAAAGAGGCAAAAGAAGAAGCAGGTGAAAAGGAACCTAAAGCAGAAGAAGTTGAGGAAGAAGAAGGTGCAAAGAAAATACGTAAAAAAGAATCCGCAGGTAAGGAGTTCAAAACAGCAGAAGAAGAAAGAGCTATAGTTCCAGAGAAAGCGGAAGAGAGAGAAGTAACCACATCTAGGGAAGAGATGGAAGAAGCTACAGAACAAGAAGTAAAAGAGAAAGAAAGAGATAAAGGAGGAGAAAGACTAACAGAAGAAGGAGTAATAAACTCCGAAGAAAGACTCGAAGAAGAAATAAGAAAAAGAATGGAAGAAAGACGTGAAGAACCTGGAAAAAGAAAGAAAGCCAAAAAAACCCGAGCAGCCTACAAAGGTGGAGGAGGTGGAGGAGTAGGATTATCCTCCTCAGTCATTAAATGGATAATAATCTTAATCATAGCCCTAGCGATTATAGGAATGGTGTTTTCTGCATTTTAACAAATGAACACCAGAACATCATAAACTTTAAAAACATCCAGTATCTAAATTAAGTAGATTGTAAAATAATTGAAAGAGGAGGTTATATTCATGGCTCGTAGAAGTTATCGGAAAAAAGAAAAGAAAAAGGAAAAGTCCCAGTTAGATAAATTTCTTGAAAGAAAGAAAGAATTAGCGGAAAAAGAGACAGGAGTAGGTATAGGAGAGACACTTAAAGAGAGAGAAATTAATAGAATTGAAGAAGCTCGTCAACTTAAGAAAGACCTCCAAAAAAATTACTCAAAAAAGAAAAAGAAAGAAAAAAGAAAGAAACTAGAAAGCATTCAAAATAAATTGAGAAAAGACATGCTCACCAAACTAAAAAGGGAGTTTGAAGAAAAAAGAGGAGGTTGGAGTCAAAAAGAACTAAAAAAGAGAAAAAAACTACTAAAAGAAGTCAAGGATCTAGTAGGAGGAGAGAAAAAAACAGAAAAAGAGAAAAAAGAAGAAAAAGAACAACGTTTATCAGCTCAAAAAGGAGAACGTAAAAAAAAGTACGGTGAAGAAGAGGCAGAATGGAGAGCTGACCTAGAAAAAGCAAGAAAAGAATACAGAGAAGCAGAAAGCGCACAAGAAAAAGAAAAAGCAGAGGATAAAATCGAGAAACTACAAGAAAAGAAGCCAGGAATGAAAGAAGAACCAGGAATAAGAGAAAGAGAAAAACGAAAGGAAAGAGAAAAAGAAAAAGAAGGGATTTCAGCAGGAATGGAAATGTTCGGAGAAAAAGGAGAAACCCATGGAAAAAGCAAGAAACAAGTAAAGAGACTGCAAAACCAAATGAAGATAGTAGATGAAAAAATAAAAGAAGCAAAAGCATTAGGTAACGAAGAGAAAGTTAAAGAATTAAGAGGAAGAAGAAACACGATAGAAGAGCAAATTCCCAAAGAAACGACAGGAAGGGAAGAAAAAAGAGAAGGAACTAAGCCTAGTGAAACTAAGTTTGCGAAAAAGAGAGAAGAAAGAGAAGATAAAAAGATAAGGGAAGAGAAGATGCCTGTTAAGAAAAGGAAAATGGCAGCTACAGGGGAAGTTAAAGAAATAGAACCACTAAAGGAAATGAAAAAGAGAGAAGAAGGTACTCTAGAGAACATGAAAAAGAAAATGAGAGAAGGTCCTGCTAGGAAGTTAGCAGGAGAAGGAAAAGTAGTTGGAAGAAAAAACATACCTTCAGTAAAAGGGAAGAAAAGTCTATGGGACAAGATAAAGTTCTGGAAATAGAGATATTTTCTCTATTTTTATTTTATTTTCTAAAGAGTTCTATTACTTTTTCTTGAGGGGCGTTTGTCTTGAAGCCATGTCCTGTGAACGTTGTTTCTGTGGCTTTATATCCTTGGTTTTCTAGTTCTTGGATGTATTCTTCTTTTTTCTTTAGATCTGAATCTGTTACACTGGACATCCAGTGCGTATTGTAGTATGGTTCCTTGATCTTTAGTTCTCTTCTTATTTTTCTGAGGAAAGGTTCGTATAAATCGAGTTTATCTAGGAACTCATCGTCTCCGAGGTAACCTAGCCATGTTGGACCTAGTGAGGTCATCTCTTCTCCACAGCTACATTCCTTATCTAGGTCTTTAAGTAGTTTGGTTTTCCTTCTTTTCCCACAGCTTTCACAGAAGTTTACGTATCCTACGTTATCCATGTTCCTGTTTATACCTGTCTTGCTTCTTTTCACTTCAAAGAAACACCGGTAGTAATGGCTTTTCCAGTAGCATAGTAGTGGATCTACTGTGAATTCGTTGACAGCTCCTGCTTTATAAAAAGCGTAGATCAGATTCCTTATTCCTATCTCGTGTTCAAAGGGGTTTCTTTTGCAGGTGGTTCCGTATCTTCTGAAACAGGTTTTAGGATAGCTTCCGCTCAGTGCACCGAGGTCCGTTGCTGTTATCCCTACGAGTGCTATTCTCTTTGTAGCTCCTTTGAATACATTGTTGAGGAAGGGGGCTGGGGATCCAAAGGGATCTATATCTATGTAGTCGAACTTCTCTCCGGATAGCATGGCTTGGTTGGCGTCTCTGTTACTTGTCTCTATATCCGAATTGTTGAGTTTCTTGTTTTCTTGTATTAGTTTAACTGCTTTTGGGTCGGCGTCGTTGGCTATGCATTCTGCGTTTGTTTCTTCGCTGTATCTGAGTGCTCTTATTCCTGTGGCGGATAATCCGTCGAGCACTTTTGGTTTTTTGTCTGGGAAGAATTTCTTTAGGGCTTCTATTGATAGTGTTCGATCCATCTTCATCTTTGGATTATAGAAAACTGGTGCTTCTTCCGGGCTTTCATATTTTTCTGGGTCTGGGATTTTTAGATCTATCTGTCCTTCTTTGATCTCTTTTGTCTTCATCCAAATCACTTAAGATAAGAAAGAGGTTTTATCCACAGGAACCGGCTGTTCCTTGGCTTCCTGTGGTCTGTGATTGTATTTCTTGGTTACATTCTTCTGGTGGATTCTTGAATCCTGCGCAGATCGCTTCTTTGACACTGTTAAGGTCAACGTTCTCTCCATTTACAAGTACAGTAGGGGATATTGTTATTTCTTTTTCAGTAGATATCTGAGCTTCTTTTTGAAGTAGTTGTGTCTTGTTTTCTTCTACACAGGTTTTTATCTTTTCTGAGTTTAAGCTTGCTTCTTGAGCTGCTGTTTCCCAGTTTTTCTTGTTGGATTTTGTGGCGAACTCAAACCATTTTCCTACTCCTTGATTCTTTAGCACGCATAGTTCTCTTGCATCTTGCATTACTTCTTTTTCTCCGTGTAGAGAGGTTATCTCTCCGTTTTTCTGACTTAATATGAAATGAATATTCCAGTCCACTGAGTCTCCTAGTAGGTCGTGGATTGGTTTTAAAGTTTCTTCACCGTAATTACCACCTGGGCATTGGCTCATTACGAAAAGCTCTACTTTTGGTTTTTCTTTTTTCTCTATATCTTCGTAGGGTTCCTTGATGTCTTTTAGTGTTATCACGAGGTCTAGTGTTTTTCCTGCGTATGGGCTTGGGTTTTTCATGGTGGCTAGGACTGTTTGGTTTGTTACTTTGTTGATTGTTAGTGTTCCTTGAGGGGTTTCGTATTCTTCTCCTTCTTGTACTGTGGTGTTTAATCCTTTTTCTAGCTGGGTTCTTGAAATCTGCTGGGTTTGTTCTTCTGGTATCTGGCTGTAGTTCTCTATTTTGGTTGTTTCGTTTATCTCCATATCTTTTAGTTTTTCTTCTATCTCTGGCTTTATTTCTTTTTCTCCGATCTTTAATTCTAATCCTTCTTGTGTATCTACTTCTGTTCCATTGGATGTTTCGACTGTGTAATCTAAAACTGCTATTGAACCGTTCTCTATTTGTGTCCCAGATGTCTCATTCACACTGCATGCTGCCCCAGTGCATTCTCCGGTTGGGGTAGCGGGTAATATGAATGCTATTCCTATTGCTAGAACGATAGCTATTCCTATTGAAGCTATCATGAAGTTTCTTTGTTTGTAGAATGGTTTTTCTTTTTGTTCTTTGTCTTGTTTTTCATCTTGTTTTTCTTTTTCCGTGTCTTCGTTTTTCTCAGTCATCTTATCGTTCCTCCTTATTTTCACAGTGAAAGGATAAGGTTCATATTATCATCCTCTTTAGATTATAATGCTTTTCGTCTTATCATCCTGTTTGGATTATAATGTTGTTCGTTTTATCATACTCTTTGGGTTATAATGATCGTTTTATTCTTCTATCTGGATCTTTGATCCTATTATCTGTCCTGGTGCTCCTTTGTTGAATCTTACTCTTAGTGCTCCTGAGTTTCCATGTGGATTGGTTACTTTTCCTTTTATTTTTTTACCTTTCTTTGTCTTGTATACTGCTTTTTTGCCTACGTGTTCCTTGGCTTCTTCTTTTGACTCTATTCCATTGGCTTCTACTATGATTTGGTTGTCGTATGATGTGTTTTTTCCTCTTCTAAAGCTTTTCACGTGTGCTTCCATCTTTTATCCTCCTTTTTCCTGGTTGCCTTCTTTGTTTTTATTGGGTTCAGGGTATTTATTCCTTGTTTTTCATTTAGGTGCGAACCTCTGTTCTGTTATGTCTTTTTCTTTTAGCACTTCATCGCAGTACTTGCATCGAAGTTCAAGTGGATCTACGTTCTCTGTTTCGTAGCTTGGTGTTAGGTATCCTTCGTGGTTCGTGGCGCATTTTGGGTTGATGCACTCTATGTTACCTGTTACTTCTTTTGGTACGCTTACTTTTTCTTTCTCGATGACTTCTTCGTTTTTTATGGTGTTTATTGTTGCTTCTGGTGCTATCAATGCTATCTTGTTCACTTCTTTCTCTGTTGGATAGTAGTCTTCTATCTTTATGAAGTCTTTTTCTTTCATTCTCTCTGAATCCATGTTCATCCCTATCATTATGGTGTTCTCTGTATCTGGGTTCACTAGTCTAAGGCATCTCATTGCTTTGCTTGGTCTTATATGGTCTATCACCGTGCCGTTCTCTATTCTCTTTACTTTATCTTTGGATTCATTCATGTTCTTCACCTCCTAGAAGCAGATCTATTAGAGCCATTCTCACTGGTACTCCGTTTCCAGCTTGGCTGAAGTAAACTGAGTTATTTAACTCGTCCACAGGGTACTCTATCTCGTCTACTCTGGGCAATGGATGCATTATAATTCCATTTGTTTCTCTAGCCATGTCTTCGGATAGGATCATGGAGCTCTTCACTCTTTCGTATTCTTTTGGGTCCTTGAATCTCTCTTTCTGTATCCTGGTCATGTAGATTACGTCTGAGTCCATTGCTTTTTCTAGGTCTCCGTGTTCTTGGTATGGGTTATCTATCTTTGGTTTCAGCTTCTCAGGGAACCTCAGTTCTTTTGGTGAAACGAACTTCAGGTCCACATTGTAGTTGTTCAGTGCTCTTGCCAGTGAGTGAACTGTTCTACCGTACTTCAGGTCTCCGCATAGGGCGATTTCAGTATCATCTATTTTCCCTGTCTCTTTCTTTATCGTGTATAGGTCTAGAAGTGTCTGTGTTGGGTGTTCGTGTCCTCCGTCTCCCGCGTTTATCACAGGTATCTCTGTGTGGCTTGCTGCTGTTTTTGCAGCTCCTTCTATAGGGTGCCTTATCACTATGAGGTCTGTGTAGTTCTCTACTGTTCGGACTGTGTCTGCTATTGTTTCTCCTTTCTTGGCTGATGATACATCGGAGTCCGCGAACCCTATGACGTTTCCTCCTAGTCGATTCATCGCGGATTCGAAAGATAGCCTTGTCCTTGTGCTGGGTTCGTAGAAGAGAGTTCCCATTATGGTGTTTCTGTATCTATCTACTGAGGATTTGGAAGAATCAAAGTCCCTCGCTTTCTCGAAAATGGTTTCAAGGTCTTGCCTTGAGAAGTCGGATATCGATATACAGTTTCCGAACATCAATAATATTTGTTCCCAGAGATTAAAAGGTTAATGGTCTCTCACTTATGATGGGTTTTTTTACCTTGAGACACTTAACTTTACACGGTTAAGGTAATTAAAATGGATAGAAAACTCTTAGGGATCGATGAGGCTGGGCGCGGGCCAGTAATTGGCTCGATGTTCCTAGCTGGAGTAGTGATGGATGAAGATAAAGCTAAAGAGATGAGGAGAAAAGGAGCTAGGGACTCTAAGAAGATGTCCAAAGGTAAAAGAAGACAACTTTACTCCACTATAAATGAAGAGGCTGAAGCGGTGTACTGCACGGAGGTAACTGCTCCTGAGATAGATTACAAGAGACAGAGAATCAGCTTGAATGAACTTGAAGCTGAGAAGATAGCTGGAATCATAGAACAAGCTATAGAGGACGGAGAGAGTTTCGATGTGCTCGTGGTGGATGTTCCTGATCCTGATGGAGAGCGATTCATGAATAGGATAAGGAAGTACGTTGACTTACCTGATGATATAGAGATAAAGGCTGAACATGGAGCTGACGAAACCTATCCAGTCTGCTCCACGGCCTCAATAATAGCTAAAGTCAATAGAGACAAAAGCGTGGAAGAGATAGAGAAAGAGTACGGTATAGAGTTACGTAGCGGTTACTCGCATGAAGATAAAGTCATAGATTATCTTAAAGATATTCTTAAGGAAGAAGGTGAGTTCCCTGACTTTGTTAGAACCAGCTGGGAAACTGCTAAAAGAGTTAGGAGAGAATCTGAACAAAGCAAACTAAAAGACTATGGGGATTAAAGGATTGCTTCGACCATTTCTTCAACTGTTTTCTCTACTTCAGGTCTCTGTGAAGTCGTGTATGTTTCTTTAAATATCTGTTTACCTTTATCTACCTGCAGGTAGCTTAATCCATTGTAGAATCCAGTGCCTTCACCTGGCTTGTCTTCATCTAGCTCTACGAACATCATTACTTTCTTTCCTTTATCTAGATAGTTCTTCGCGTGAGCTAGAGCATTGAAAGGGTCCGTGGCATTAATTGTCTTAACTTGAGCTGTCTCTATCTTGCTCTTCAGTTCTTCTTTGACTTTCGAACCTACATCCTCTCCGTATTGAATTACTACTATCTCCATGTTGAGAAAGAGGTAGTGAGATAATAAAAAAGTAGGGGTTTTAGGGCGTTACATCGTTCGTTTTAGAAGGATGTAAGTATTACATCATTCCGCCCATTCCAGGTGGCATTCCGCCTGGTGCACCGCCTGGTGCGCCTCCTGGAGCTCCGCCTGGTGGTCCTCCAGCTTCTTCTCCGCTTCCGGAGCTGGAGATTATGTCGTCGATTCTTAGTATTGTGTTTGCTGCTTCTGATCCACTGGCTATTGCTTGTCTCTTGACTTTTGTTGGGTCTGTTACTTTCAGGTTCTTCATGTTTTCTACTTTGCCTTCTGTGACGTTTATTCCGTAGTGTTTTTCACCTGAGCTTTGTTTGGATCTTATTTTCACTAGTGTGTCTATTGGATCCATCCCTGCGCTCTGTGCGAGTGTTCTTGGTATGGATTCTAGTGCTGATGCGAATCCTTCGATTGCTAGTTGTTCTTTTCCTCCGATTTTTTCTGCGTGGTCTCTTAGTGCTAGTGCTAGTCCGGTTTCGGTTGCTCCTCCGCCGGTTACTACTTTTCCGGTTTCGATTGCGCATGTTACGGATCCGATTCCGTCTACTACTGCTCTTTCTGCTTCGTCTACTACGTGTTCTGTTCCTCCTCTTACGAGGATTGTTACTGCTTTGGCTTCTCGGCATCCTTCTACGAAGATCATGTTTGATCCGCTGATTTTTCTTTCTTGAACGCTTTCAGAGGATCCGAGGTCTTCGGGTGTTAGATCGCCTACGCTTGATACTACGGATGCTCCTGTGGATTTCGCGAGTTTCTCCATGTCGCTTTTCTTCACTCTTCTAACTGCCATTATACCTTCTTTGGCGAGGTAGTGTTGTGCCATGTCGTCGATTCCTTTTTGGCAGAATATGACGTCCACGTCTTTTTCCTTTATTTTTTCAACGAGTTCTTTTAGCATTGTTTCTTCTTGTTCCAGGAACCCTTCGAGTTGATCTGGGTTGGTTATCTGTATCTCTGCGTCTGTTTCTGTTTCTTTTACTTCTATCGGTGTGTTTAGCAGTGCTATCTTTGGGTTTTTCTTGGTTGTAGGCATGTTCCCGTGTACTCTTTCTTTGTCTACGACTATTCCGCTGATTAATTCGGAGTCGGTGATGTTTCCGCCTTCTTTTGTCTCTATTTTGATGTTGTCTTTGTCTATTGTTATTTTCCCGTTTTCTTTTGCTGCTACTTTTTTCACGGCTCTTACGATTATATCTGCTATTTGGTTTTCGCTTTCTATTGCTGTTCCTTTGGATTTCATGCTCGTGGCGCATACGTTTCTGAGCACGTCTTCGTCGTCTGTTGTTATGTTTCTACTGATTTTGTCCAGTGTTTTAAGCGCTTTTTCCTGAGCCATTTTGTATCCTTTGATTATTATGCTTGGGTGGATGTCTTGGTCGAGGAGTTTTTTAGCTTCGTTTAGAAGTTCTCCTGCGATTATCACTGCTGTTGTGGTTCCGTCTCCTGTTTCTGTGTCCTGTGTTTGGGATACTTCGACCAGCATCTTGGCTGCTGGATGGTTCACGTCCATCTCGTCGAGTATCGTTGCTCCGTCGTTGGTTACTGTGATGTCTCCGATTTGGTCTACTAACATCTTGTCCATTCCTTTTGGACCGAGAGTTGTTCTCACTGCGTCTGCTATTGATGTACCTGCTGTGATGTTGCTTTCTTGCGCGTCTTTACCTTGCGTTCTTTCAGTGTCTTGGGACATAACCAATATTGGTTGTCCTCCTAATCTAGCCATTTGTATACCTCCTTTTTTCGTTTTAGATTCTTAGCATTCGATTATCATTACTTAAATTTCTCTTAGAAATATCTTCTTATGGTTTTTCTTCTCACGGTTTTTTATAAGATTTTCCCTTGCGTAGATTTATGTATGAGAGTATATAAAAGATATCTGTGAAATAGGTCGGGGTGGCAGAGTGGTTATGCACCGGCCTGCAGAGCCGAGTACAGGGGTTCGAATCCCC
>CAYLXZ010000027.1:0-5887 GCA_964388265.1 Microcaldota archaeon
CACTACAGAACCGACTACGACCTCAAAGGACACATGGAGAAATCAGGACAGAACCTAAAAGTCACAAAAGACGGAGAAACATTCACACCACACGTCATGGAAATGAGCTTCGGAGTAGACAGAGACATACTCGCAATACTAGACTCAACCTACACACACGACGAAGAAGGAAACAGAAACTACTTCGCATTACCAAAACAAGTTTCACCGCACCTAGCAGCCGTATTTCCACTAGTAACAAAAGACAGGTTACCAGAGAAAGCTAGAGAAACTTATGAGTCAATCTACGAAGACTTCGACGTATACTACGATGACTCAGGCTCAATAGGAAAGAGATACAGACGAGCAGACGAAGTAGGAGTCAAGTACTGCATCACCATAGACTACGACTCACTAGAGGACAACACCGTCACCGTGAGAGAAAGAGACTCCATGGAACAAGATAGAATAAAGATAAGCGAGTTACAGAATTATCTGTCTAGGGAATAAAGAAGATTAAACTTTCTCTATGTTGAAGCCTTCTCTTTCGAAAATAGGCTTCACAACGTTATCTATATATCTAATGACTTTTTTCTTATATTTCTCGAAGGTACTAGAGGATAATTTGCTTGGGGAGTACTCTATGTCTGACTTCTCCTGCATGATTAGCTGGATAGTAGACTGATACTTGTTGTATCTTCCTGGTATATGGTTTTCATCATACAGTCTCTGGAAGTACAAATGAGATTTACGGTGATCGCTGGGAGCTTCGTTTAAGAAATAGAGGCAGAGAGCATCATTTCCTCTTATTAGAGATCTGATGTACTGTGTGAAGGTAGGTCGATTGCCAATTTTTCTATTTTCTGCGAGTTCTCCTAGTTTTCTGTAGTCTTTCATGTCCTTCAGGGCTTCCTTTATCCTGTAGTTCATAATAATTCTTCTCCTTCCAGTAGTTCTCCGTGTTTTTCTATGTTTTTGATTAGTGTTGATCCTGCTTTTTTATCTTTTTTTAACTGTTTTTCACTGTAAAGCGTTAATGAAGGAATTGTCTTTGTTTTTTTTGTTATTCCTTGGGTTTGGTGCTGTAGTTCTTCTTTGAAGTCTTGTGTATAGTCTTTTTTTGTAACTATCAGTAGATCTATGTCGGAGTTAAGGCTTGGGACTCCTTTGGCTATGGAGCCAAAGAGGTATATCGACTTTATTTCTGGATAGCTGTCCTTTAGTTCTTTAGCTATTTTTTCTGCTTGTTTTTTCAATGGCTCGGTGTCTATTTCTAATAGATTCTTAAGAGAGCTGTAATATGGAGAGTCTGTGTTTACGCTTATTAGGAATTGGTTTCCGTATTTTTCTTTGTTCACTACTCCTAGGTCTCTTAGTGAGTTTATGAAGTTTATGGTGGTGGGTTTTGAAACGTCTGTTTCTTTTTTTATCTTTTTAATTGTGAGTTTATCCTGTGGTTTGCTGAGCAGGTAGTCCAGTATCTTTCTTCTCGTGTCTTTGAACACTTCTTTGGACAGTGTGGTTGATTCAGTCGATTCATCCATTTTTATTATTCTTTTCCATCTATTTTTAGTTAAATTATTTTTACCGTTCGTTAATTTTATTTAACGGTTGGTTAAATTAGTTTAACTCATTATTTAAATCCCTTGGGTTTCAAGACCAGATTTATAAATAACCACTACATATATGTAACATATGTTACAAAAATGTAGTACCTGGAAGGTTGCCCAAGTATTCTTCAACGAACCCACCAAAGAACACTACCTAATGGAAATAAGCAGAAAATCCAACCTATCTCACACCTCCGTTAAAAAACACCTTAAAACTCTCAAAGATAAAGAAATAATTACTGAAGAAGAGCGAGAAAGAGGAAAAAGAACCTACAAACTATACAAATCTAACACAGATAATTTAAAATACAAAAACACTAAAAAAATAGATCTCATCAACCGATTATCAAACAATAGATTAATTAAACACCTCGAGGACCTTTACCAGCCAGACTGCATCGTTTTATTCGGATCCGCAGCCAGAGGAGAAGACACAGAAGAAAGCGATATCGATCTCTTCCTACAAGCAAAAGGAAAGAAAAAAAGCCTCAGAGACTTCGAAGAAAAACTAAACAGAGAAATACAGCTTCACCTATCACCCAAACCCAAAAACTACCCAAAAGAACTGAAAAACAACATAGCCAATGGAACAGTTCTTCACGGCTACTTAGACATCTTTTAACTCATTTTAACTAACAAGAAGAGAAAAAACCGTAATAAAAACAATGAATCTATTTACCACATGAGAAAAATTACCCCTGATAAAGAAAAAGCTCAATCTCTCCTTAAAATGTCAAGAAAGACAAAAAACAGAATCAAAAACACAAACATAGAGAAATTCCCTTCACAGACCCTTAAAGATTACTATAACGTTATAAGGCAGCTGATGGAAGCACTATCTTGCCTAGAAGGAATTAAGATAGAGGGAAAAGGAATTCATAAGAAACTAATAGACTGGACTATGGAAGAATATAGTTTCCCTGAGAACCATAGAGTTTTCCTACAGCAATTGAGACGAAGAAGAAATAGAATAAGCTACGAAGGATTCTTTATAGAAGAACATTACTTACTAAGAAACCAGGAAAAACTCGAGAAAGTAATAAATGAATTAGAAGAAAAAGTAAAAAGAAAAATAAACCCTTAAATTCATTCTTCTTTATCTTCTATATATCTTCTGAGCAGGTTCCTTGACTTCAGATCTTTTAATACGTTTGATTCTTCTTCCCATTGACTCTCCGTATCTAGCTCTTCCTTTAAGTGCTCTCTAGCTTTTTTCAATGTATTGAATTCCCTTGTGTTGTTTTTCATTGCTCTTCTGCAGGTTTCACGTATCTTCCAAACACCCACAGGTGCACTTCCCTTTATTTCTCTAATCACAATCGCAGTGCCTCTTCTATTATTCCTACGCATCCACTCCAACACAGCTAACCGAGCTGAATAATACGCTCCTCCTACATCACTGGCATAATCGGTTCTTCCTTCGTTTCTCTCGTAGTTACTTATAGCCACGTTCTCTCCCTGGCTCCAGAACGCTTCATCCGTGTAGATCTCGATGTTGTCAAAGCTCCAGTTTCCAGGAGCGATAAGGATCTTGAAGTAGTTATCCAGGTAATCTTCCTCGAATAGGAGGTAGTTGTTGACTTGGTTGTAGTCCTTTACTTCTTCTCTGAGTCTTTTACCTATCTCGTCGTCCGTTGCCGTGATACTCCAGCGAGTTGGAACCATCTTCTTGTTTTCATCCAGGCCAAGCGTACCTACAGAGAGAATCTTGGAGATATGACTGACCTTGATTCCCTTGTTATAGAGCTTCCACATCCCTTCGCTGGATTTAAGTTCATCATCGGCTACTTTGTCAACCACTCTAGGTATATCTGGATTGCTAGCTAGATCTATGTTCTCTGTTTCCTCGCTCGGACCAAAGGGAGGTGAAGTGTCATTGAAGTTCACGTTGAACTTTGGTTTCTTCTTGAACTCGAGCTCTGTATCGGTCTCGGGCTCCGCCATTGCGATGAACTGAAGTTTACGCAGATCCTCTTCCGGGTCACGCACTTCATCAACTTTCCGTGATTCCTTGCCTCTAAATAGGCTGCTTCTATGTTTGACTATGTCGTTCAATCCACGTCCATACCATTCTTCAGGGTAGTCCTCCATTATCAGCTCCTTCGTGGATAATGGACCGGTGTAGACTTTTGGATAGTTCCAAGAACCCACGAAGATTGTCTGAGACTCTCCGAATAACTCTTTTTTCTCCGATACTTCCTCTACACCCTGCATCAGGTTATAGCCTTTCTTCAGAGGACATTGAGTTGCTCCGCAGAGCTTCTGCGTGCCCTTGCATCTAACGCATTTCTCAGGATCGACCTTCATTTCCAATTACCTCTACATAATTAATGCTCTGCATGTATTTTAGATTAACTTCATTAAGTTGGGAAAACCCTAATTATACGCGGGCACAATAAGTATTATAGATTCTGAAAGAAAATATATAGAGGGAGGAATATGGCAACCGGAAAAACCCATGAATTCAAAGGCACAACCTACAGCGAAGTACCCGACGAAGTAGCCGAGAAACTCGAACTCGAACCAGGACAAGACCTCGAATTCATAAACCCATACAAAGACCTAGTTATAATACGTAAAAAAACAGGAGAAAAGAAAGAAAAGAAAGAAGAAGAGAAACCAGAGAAACAGAAAGGACTCGAAGAAAAAGAAGTCAAGGTTCTCAAAGAGATAGGGAAGATAAAACACTGGGAAAGAACCCCAGAAAACATAAAGAAAAGACTCCAAGAAGACGGAAAAAAGATCTTCAACAACCTACTCACAGAAGGCGTGTTATTCGAATACGAAAAAGAAGGAGAAACAAGAATAGGGATAGACAGAGAATACTTCTCACTAGCAACCGAAAACAACCAGACAAAAAACAAAGACACACCAAGCTCACTTATAAAGAAACTCGAAGAACAAGGATACCTAGTAATAGAAGACGAAGACCTCGTGAAAGACCTTCAAGAAGAACTCAGGAAAAAAGAAAAAGCAGAAGAAGTAAAAGGAGTACGAGGATTCGACAAAAAATACTACATAATAAAGAAAGACAAGCTAAATGAAGTAGAAGACGAGATAAAAGACCTGCTCGACGAAGAAAAGATAATACACGAAGTAAGCGAAGACCTAGACATAGAAGAAAAACTATGCAAAGCAGCACTAGTAGTGCTACGGGAAGACGGAGAGGTCGTGGAGAAAGGAAAGAACATCTACAAACGCAGCTAGGTGGCTAAATGAAAAGACTCATCCCAATATTCACAGGGAAAGAAAACGACTCCAGCTTCATAGATAAAGCCACCGAAGAATGCGACAAACTAATTCTACTGCACGTTGTGCAAAGAGAAGAAGTAGAAGACGTACCAGCTGGATTCGCAGGATCCAGAATAAAAAAAGGAGAAGAAGTCATGGAAGAAATCTCAGAAGACGTATCAACCTACCTAGAAGTAGAGAAAAACATGGAATGGGGAAATCCAATACAGAAAATCATCTCAACAGCCAAACTGAAAGACATAGACGAAATATGGATGAAAAAAAGCAAGATAGCCGACAAAGCATCCACAGAACTCAAACAAGAAAACCTCAAAGTAAGAATAGTCGAATAGGTAAAACACAAATAGAAGTTTCTGCAAAAAAGGTAACATTTATAAATGTTACCATTAACAAATAACAACAGTTAAAATTGAGGGGTAAACATGAACACCAAAATAAAGACCATAATCTTCACAACACTACTAATAACAACACTGGCCACACTAGGCCAAGCAACGCTAACACCTACAGGATGCCAAGGCATCTACCTAGAATGTCCAAGCGGAACCTGGGGATGCTGCCAACCAGGAGAAACAATCAACGAATGCTGCCAACAAAGCCAAGAACAAACACAAGAATACACACAAGAAGAAACACAGGAGCAAACTCAAGAAGAAACAACTCAACCAAAACCCAAAACCCAGTCAAACCCAGAACCACCAGCAAATCTAGAACCATCAACCTCTAACTTATCCTCATCCTCAACGGAAACCATTCCCCAAGAAACAGAAATAACAACCTGCCAAGGACTACAAGACATCCAGAACGGCCTAAAAAGACGATATAGAATAACAGACAACATCAACTGCCAAGGATACGACTTCAATCCAATAGGAAACTCAGATAACCCATTCCAAGGAGAATTATATGGACAAGGAAACAAGATAAATTACCTAGAACCCTCTGATAAAGAAGATGGTAATATAGGATTATTCTCAGTTATAGGGGAAAAAGGAGAAGTAAGAAATCTCAAATTATATCAATCAAAAATCAAATCAACCCACAAT
>CAYLXZ010000027.1:5897-9467 GCA_964388265.1 Microcaldota archaeon
GTTGGAGCCATAGCAGGGCAAAACCAAGGTTTAATCAAAGGAATCAAAGTCATATCCGGAACCATAAACGGAAGCTCATTCGTAGGCGGATCAGTAGGATACATGCACTCAGAAGGAGAAATAATCAACAGCAAAACCATCTCTACCGACGTATACGGATACGAAGCCGTAGGAGGACTACTAGGATACAACTTCGGCGGCACAGTAAACAACTCTCACGCAGGAGTCAGCGACTGGCAACCTCCTTCAGTAGAAGCCACAGTCTACTGGGCAGGAGGACTAGTAGGAGTTAACGATGAAGGATCAGAAATAATAGATAGCTACGCCAACATGGATGTCCAAGCCCCACAAGAAGCCGGTGGATTAGTAGGATGGCAATATGGAACTAGCTACGGAGAAGCCATAATAGAAAACTCATATTCAATTAGCCCAGTATCAGGAGAAAATGAATCCACCATAGGAGGCTTTGTAGGGCGTGAATCAGGAGTCGAATCCTACTGCTACGACAGCTTCTGGGACCTCAACACCTCAAACCAATCAACCAGCGCCTGTGGAACAGGAAAAACCACGGAAGAAATGCAAGACAAATCAACATTCACAGATGCTGGCTGGAACTTCCAAAACACCTGGAAAATGGAAGAATACCCAGACCTCCAAATTGAGTACAACAATCTTCCCTTAAATCCAGTTAACCCATCACCAGAACACGGAACCGAGCTATCATCCCAAGATTCAGTTCAACTCTCTGTATATGTAGAAGACAAAGACAACGATAAAATGAACGTAACCTTCTACGACTCATCTACCAACGAAGCAATATGCACAGACAAAAACGTGGAAAGCGACTCCACAGCCACCTGCGAATGGAGTGCGTTAACAGACGGTCAAGAATACAGATGGTATGCCGTAGCAGACGACGGAGAACTAACATCAAAGTCAAACACCTGGAACTTCTACATGAATGGAAAACCAAACAAACCAACACAGCTAAATCCAGAACATCAATCCAAACTAAACGAAAGAACAACACAAACCCTATCAGCAAAAGTATCCGACCCAGACGACAACACAGTAACCGCTACATTCTACCTAGAAGGAAACCAAGAATGCAGCAAATCCGTGACCTCAGGAACAACCGCAACCTGCAAAGTATCAGTAGCACCAGGAGAAACATACAGCTGGCAAGTAGAAGCATCCGATGGAAAGGACACAGCCCAATCCAGTCAAAACACCTTCACAATAAATACAGAACCAGGATCCTTCTCTAACAGAAAACCTATTAATGGAAAATACTTAAGCGAAAGAAAAAACCAACAACTTTCCGTGAATGTAACGGACCCAGATGGAGATACACTGGATGTCAAATTCTACTTAGGAGGATCAGTAGAATGTGTAGATGAAAATGTAGCTAGCGGATCCACAGCAACGTGTAACGTAGACGTATCACCAGGAAAGACACACAATTGGCATGTAGAAACAACAGACGGATACGACTCCACCACATCCAGTACCTGGAGCTTCACCATCAACACAGCACCAGACAAACCACATAATCCATCACCCCAAGACGGAGCGATAATCAGTGAAACAAATTCAATAATTCTAGAAACAGATGTAGCTGACCCAGATGGAGATCAAATGACTGTAGAATTCTACCTAGATGACTCAATAGAATGCCTTGACAAAAACATCCCAAGCGGATCTACAGTAAGCTGCAATGCATCAGTAACCCCAGGAGAAACCTATCAATGGAACACAATAGCTTCAGATTCCTACGACTCAACAACCTCTGATGAATGGGAATTCACAGTGAACTCAGATCCAACAGCAGAAGCAGGACCGGACAAAACAGCCATGATAAACGAACAAATACAGTTCAACGGATCACAAAGCCATGACCCAGACGGATACATAGACAACTACGAATGGAGCTTTGGAGACGGATCAACAAAAACAGGAGAAATAGTAAACCACACCTACAGCACAGAGGGAAACTACACCGTAGAACTAACAGTGACAGATAACCACGGAGCAACAGACACAGATACACTAACAGCTACAATACAGACAAACCAACCACCAGAAGGAAACTTCCCAGACATAACCATGGAAGAAGACACAACAGAAACCTATAACCTAGACAACTACTTCAGCGACCCAGAAAACGATCCACTAACCTACAGCGTTGAAGGATACAACGAAGAAAACGTAGAAATAACCATAAACTCCAGCGAAATGACCATAGAACCAACAGAAAACTGGAACGGAGAAGAAACACCTCAAATCAACGTAGAAGACGACCACCAAAACACACATACCGATGAATTCACCCTAACAGTAGAGCCAGTGAACGACGCACCCGTACTAGATCCAATTTCAGATCAAACAGCGGAGACAGGAGAAGAATTCTACCTAGACGTAAACGCCAGCGACCCAGACAACGACACATTAACCTACTCAGACGACACCACACTCTTCAACATCAACTCATCCGCCGGAGAGATAAAATTCACACCACAACCAAACGAAACAGGGACATACAACGTTGAAATAAAAGTATCGGACGGTTCACTAACAGATAAACAGACAGTAGAGTTTACAGTAGTGGATAACACACCTCCAACCATCACAATCACACAACCAGACAACAACACTCTATTCAACACCCAAGAAGTAGAAATGAAGTACCATTCAAACTCCAGCGACCTCGACCACTATGAAGTAAAGAAAAACAACGGCAACTGGATCAAACTAGGACAACAAGAAACATACAACTTCACATTCACCCAAGACGGAGAACACCAAATACACGCAAAAGCCATAGACATAAATGGAAACGAAAACACAGCAACAAGAACAATAGAAATAGACACCACACCACCACAACTAAACATACAACACCCAGAAGACGGAGAACACTTCTCAAAACACGAAGTAACAATGAACTACACATCCAACGCAACGGACCTAGATCACTACGAAGTAAAACTAGACTCAGGAAACTGGACAAACAAGGATAAAAACGAATCACACACATTCACCAACCTAACAGAAGGAAACCACACTCTGCACGTCAAAGTAACAGACCAAGCCATCAATGAAAATACAGATAACGTTCAAATCAAAGTAGACACCACACCACCAGACATCACCATCACCCATCCAGCAAACGGATCAACCTTCAAATCCAATACAGTGACCATGAACTACACATCCAACGCAACAGACATAGAAAACTACAAAGTGAAAAAAGACACCGAAGAATGGATAAATAAGAACCAAAGCGAATTCCACGAATTCAGCAATCTAACTACAGGAAATCACACCCTCCACGTAAAGGCAGTGGATACCACAGGTAACCAAAACACCTCCTCAGTAACCATTGAAACAAACATGGAAAACAGGCCACCAGAAGCAAGATTCAAATCAAGCGAATACATAGTAGAAGAACAAGAAACAATCACATTCAACGCATCACAATCCACAGACCCAGACAACGACACATTAACCTACAACTGGAACCTAGGAGATGGAACAACAGGAAACACCACAACCATAACACACTCATAC
>CAYLXZ010000028.1:0-8998 GCA_964388265.1 Microcaldota archaeon
AGAAACTGGAGATAGCCTGAGACACGGGTTCAAATCCCGTTCGGAGCATCTTAAGATCTTTATAGGATAAGCGGGGATGCCTGAGCGGTCAAAAGGGCTAGGCTTAGGACCTAGTGGCTTAGTGCCTTCAAGGGTTCAAATCCCTTTCCCCGCATCCACTTCTCCCACACTTTCTTCAAAATTAGTTTTTTATTAAGCGAGTTCCTTCTCTTACCAGGGTTTAATCATGAAGATAAAGATATTGAAGGTATTAACTCTGATAATGGTTCTTCTCCCTATTGCATTCTCTTTGAATATAGTAGAACCTGATACAGGAGCTTACCTATCTGGAGAAACGCAGATAGAGGTTTTGGTGGAAGATGAAAACGTTTCAAGAGTTGAAATCTATTGGGGAGCTACCTCTCGAGGATGGAACAAGATAGATACCATTGAAGAGGGAGGTCAAGGAACATACACGACTAACTTTGATACCACTGATATGCCTGATTCATCTAACCTCCTTATCAGAGCTAATGCGATTGAATGCTACTCTTCATGGGTGGAGGACAAGGGTGAGATATGCTGGTCATCCAAGACCGATATACATAAGAATATAACTATTGACAACACACCACCTAGAGTAAAGGAAGCTCCATGGATCATATTTAACAACCTAGGGGGTAACTTAACAGCTAAGATGCAGGTTAAGATAACAGACAAGCTTACAGGGATAAAAGAAGTAAATAAACCAGTAATAGATAGGAAAAAAGATGAATACATCCTAGATATTGAAGAAAACCTAGTTAACTCCACTATTATCTTTGAGGACGGAGCGGGAAACCAAGAAGAACACAAACTAGGATACATCTTATCAAATAATAACTTAACTTCTCTGGAGAATAACACTGTCTCAGAGCAAGAGTACAGGAAGAAAGATTCCCTTGAGAACACAGGGGAAAACAGCTTCTACTACTACATCACTCATTCCTCTCTAGAAGGAAGTGAAGAGGTCGATGGATTGGAGTTCACAGGAGGACTTCACCCAGGAGAATCCACTTCACTTGAAACAACATGGAAAGGAGACTGGATAGAACTAGACCAAAGCAAATGGACACAGAACCAGGAGAAGAAATCAACTCCTGATGAAGTTCACTTCAAAGCTAACTCAACCATAAAAGCTAAAGAAATCCTACCTGAATCCACTGAAGTCACGTATGAACCTAGACAACAGGACCTAGAGAAATGTTCCTATATAGAGACCGAGAAAAGGGATTTAGGTGAATTGGATCCTGGTGAAGGAAGAAACTTATCCTTGAAGTCAAAGGTTGACTGCATAGGGAATTTGAATCTATCAGAATGGAGTTCTCTCAATGATTCAGGTAGCTTGACTGCTGGCTACGAATATATTGCAAATAACTTTTCGAGTACCTTGAATGTGACTTACCAGGTGCCTGAAGATCAGTTACCTGAGAACTACAGCTGTGAAGAGGGCTGCTCGAAGAAAAAGAAAACCGTTCCCGGTAACTCAACTGATGTTTACTTCCAGGTAGAGGAAGATCAGAGTTCCAGTAAAATCAAAGATAGTGAAGATCAGGAAACAGGGGTTACAGGGTTAATGTCAGGTTCTTTAGGCGAATCTGTTTTATTTGAAGCAGGATTAGGTCTCTTTGTTTTAAGTATAATCTTGGGAGTTACTTATTTCTTGAAGAAGAGAAGGATTAATAATGAAACGGAAGAGATCTAGTTAATCTACCTTGAATTTATGCCCGTAGGCTATTACTCCTTCTTCACTGCTGTTTACCTTTCTGAAAACTTTCTTTACTTTTTTCCCTATCTCTATCTCACTTTCATCGGAGTCCACTATCTGTGCGAACACGGTGACTTCGTTTTCCAGTTCTATGAGCCCTATATAGTAGGGTGTTTCGTCTTCGAAGTCCTTGTGAGCTGCGTGTATCTGTGAGTAGCTCTTTATCTTTCCCGTCCTAGGCATCTCTTTGTCCTCTAGTTTTCCTTTTCTCCTGCAGTTCGGGCAGATCTTTCTCTTTGGATAGAAGTCTTCTCCGCAGTTCTTACAGTGATTTCCTTCTAGCCTGTATCTTTCTGGGTATTTTCTCCAGTTCAATGGTATTGCTTCTTTCATTTAATCACCTTTTTTGAGTAGATGTACTACTGCGCTAGCTCCGCTTCCTCCTACGTTGTGTGTTAAACCTATTTCAGGGTCCTTCACCTGTCTTTCTCCGGCTTTGCCTGTGAGTTGCTTGTAGGCCTCTACTGCTTGTGCTACTCCTGTTGCTCCTACAGGGTGTCCTTTTGCTTTTAATCCTCCAGAGGGATTTATTGGTATCTTTCCATCTCTCTTGGTTTCTCCTTTTTCCACTGCTTCTGCTGCTTTTCCTTTCTTGTAGAATCCTAGGTCTTCCATTGCCATTATTTCTGCTATTGTGAAGCAGTCGTGTACTTCAGCAAAGTCAACATCGCTTGGCTTTAAATCTGTTTCTTTGTATGCTTTTTCACTTGCTCTCTCCGTTGCTTTGAGCTTTGTTATTGATTCTCGGTTTGCTAGGTCCAGTGTGTCGCTGGCTTGGCTGGATGCCGTTATCTCTATGTATTCTCTTCCTTCTTCCTCAGCTTTTTCTTTAGTTGTAAGTGTCACTGCGGCTGCTCCGTCCGTTAATGGAGAGCAGTCGTATAATTTTAGAGGAGTAGCTACTTTTGGTGACTTCATGACTGAATCTATGGAGATTTCTCTTTGGAACTGCGCGTACGGGTTCTTTGCTCCGTTCTCATGGTTCTTCACGGCTACCTGTGCCAGTTGTTTCTCTGTGGTTCCATATTTCTCCATGTGTTTCCTTGCCATTAATGCGTATATTCCTGCGAATGTTCCTCCGTTGAATATCTCGGTTTCTTGGTCTCCTGCTCCTCCGAGTGCGAAGTTCGCTCTTCCTGTGGAGACGTCTATCATTTTTTCTCCGCCTCCTACCACGACTAGGTCGTGTTCTCCTGAGGCTACGGATAGGTAACCTGTTCTTAGTGCAGTTCCTCCTGAGGCGCAGGCTGACTCTACTCGAGTCGATGGTATTGGGTTCAGTCCTACTTGGTCGGCTACGAGTGCTCCTATGTGCTCTTGTCCTATTAGTCTTCCTGATGCCATGCACCCTGTGTATAGGGCGTCTATCTCGTCTCCTTTTATCTCGCTTTCTTTAACTGCTTTTACTCCTGCTTCGGCTATGAGGTCTTTGAAGCTTTCTTCCCATCTTTCTCCGAACTCTGTTAGTCCTGTTCCGATTATCACGACTTTTCTATCGTTCATTCGTGAACCTCCTTTAGTTTGTTCATGTATCTGGCGTAGGTTCCGTAGTCCACGTACTTTTTTTCGTCTATCTTGTCTTGTAGTGTTTCCTCAGGTTTTGAGTCTGTTATCTGCGGTTTTGTTTCTATTAGGAAGGAGTCACTTCCTGCTCCGCTTCCGTAGGATGTTAGCATTATTCTTTGGTTTGGTTTTGCTTGATCCAGGACGTTAGCTAGGCCTATGAAGGTTGCGGCGGAGTACGTGTTACCTATCTGTGGTGTGATTAATCCTGGTTTTATTTTCTCTAGTGGTATGTCTAGTTTTTTACCTGCTTTCAATGGGAATTTTCCGTTTGGTTGGTGGAATACGAAGTAGTCGAAGTCCTCTTTGTTTAGTCTTGTTTCTTTGAGCAGTTTCTTCGTGGAGTTCAGAACGTGTTTGAAGTACGCTGGTTCTCCTGTGAATCTTCCTCCGTGTCTTGGGAACTCTTGAGCTTCTCTTCTCCAGAAGTCAGGTGTGTCCGTGGTATATGATACGGTTTCTTTTATCTCAGCTATCTTTCCTTCTTTATCTAGCACTACGGTTCCGGCTCCACATCCTGCGCTGTATTCCAGGGCGTTATTTGGGCTGGATTGGGAAGTGTCGGTTCCAATTGCCATTCCTTTCTCTATTTGTCCGCTGTTTATCATTCCCATTAGTGCTTGGATTCCTGCTGTTCCGGCTTTGCATGCGAACTCGAGGTCAGCTCCGGTTAGGTCTGGAGTTGCTCCGATTGCTTCTGCTACTATCCCTGCTGTTGGTTTCACTGCGTAGGGTGGGCTTTCGCTTCCCACATAGATTGCCTGTATTTCCTCTGGGTTTATTGAGTTTGTTTTTATGGCTTCTCTTGCTGCTTCTACTGCTAGTGTCGCGCTGTCTTCATCGTGGTGTCTTACGGTTTTTTCCCGGATATTAAGACTTTTCTTCATTGTTTCTGGGTTTTCTCCCCATTGTCTGGCTATTTCTTCTGCTTTTATCCTTCTCAGTGGTATTGAGGTACCGTATGAGTTTATTCCTACCATTTTTACATTCTTCCTCTGTTTGGCTTTGTTATCTTACTTATTGGGTGTTTAAAAGGTTTTCGTTAGACGAATAACGTAATTACGGTAATGAACGTAAGTTTTTATCTGTTCTTTTCCTTAAAAACCCAGGTTAGATAATCAAAGTATAAACAGTTTCAAACTTAGTTTTTCTTTGTAAATCTATATAAATTACTCTTTCCTTAATCCAACACATCAAACTGCATTGTAAATTGAACATAGAAACATGCAAAAATTAAGAAAACTAAAAACTGGAGGGAAAAAATGAGTAAAATACAGAGAATAGAAAAAAGAGACGGTGAAGTAGTACCGTTCGACAAATCAAAGATCACAAACGCTATATACGCAGCGGCGAAATCAGTGGGAGAAGAAAGCAAGAAAGCATGCAAAGACCTAGCTGACGTAGTTACAAAGGAACTAGAAAGAAGATACGAAGACAAAAAAAGAGAACTACCCGACGTAGAGGAAATACAGAACCTAGTAGAAGAAGTACTGATGGAAAAAGCACATCCAAAAACAGCTAAAGCTTACATCCGATACAGACAACAACACGAAAACATAAGACAGATAAGCAGGTTCATAGAAGACGTTACACTCGTAGAAGACTACCTTAATAGAGACGACTGGGAAGTAAAGGAAAACGCGAACATGAGCTACTCTTTACAAGGGCTAAACAACTACTTAAGCGAAAAAGTAATCAGGAAATACTGGCTAAAGAAAATCTATCCTCAACAAGTACAAAATGCACACGAAGACGGAAAGTTCCATATCCACGACCTAGGAGTACTAGGACCATACTGCGTGGGATGGGACCTAAAAGACTTCCTGAAATCCGGGTTCGAAGGAGTAAGAGGAAAAATAGAGACAAAAGCCCCAAAACACCTTGACGCAGCACTAGGGCAACTAGTAAACCTACTCTACACACTACAAGGAGAAGCAGCAGGAGCACAAGCAGTATCAAACCTAGATACCATGATGGCTCCATTCATAGCGTACGATGACCTAAGCAGAAGAGAAGTAGAACAAGCATTAGAATCATGGGTATTCAACATGAATGTGCCAACAAGAGTAGGGTTCCAAACACCATTCACCAACGTGACAATGGATTTAACAGTTCCAAAGAGCCTAGAAGACGAGCCAGTGATCATAGGAGGAGAAGAACAAGATAAAACCTACGGGGACTTCCAAGAAGAGATGGACATGTTCAACGAAGTGTTCGCAGAGATAATGATGAAAGGAGACGCAAAAGGAAGACCATTCACCTTCCCAATACCAACCTATAACATAACCAATGACTTCGACTGGGACAAAGAAACACTAGATCCAGTATGGGAGATGACAGCAAAGTACGGAATACCATACTTCGCGAACTTCATCAACTCAGACATGGAAGCGGACGACGCAAGAAGCATGTGTCCCATAGATGGGGAAGAGAAAGTACTCATAAAATCCTCCAGAGGAAGAGAACTAGAATACAGTAAAATTAGAAATATCTATGAAGGAAATTCCAAACAAGAAGAATACGAAATCTTCAGCGATGGAAAATTCGTTAAAGGAGAATTCAACAAATTCAAGAACCAGGAAATGGTTAAAGTAACTTTAGAGAACAACCATGAGCTTAAAATGACGAAAGAACACTTAAACTTCATATTAAGAGATAGAAACAGTGAAATGGAAGAACTAAAAGGGAAAGAACTGAAAGAAGGAATGTATCTCCCCTATTCCCAGAAAAAATATGAAGGAAGAGAAAAAAGCAATAAAGAAATGGGTTACTTCATAGGAGCCTTTGCAGGTGATGGATCATTTGATGGAGAAACTACAGTAATCTTCTCTTTAAATAAAAACCAGGAAGAAGAAGTGGCTGAAGAACTAGCTGACATTGCAAGGAGATATTTCGGTGCCCACACAACCTTAACTCCCCATGAAGAAACCGAGTTGCTCACCCTCAAAGTTCATTCCCGAGCAGCAGTAGGATTATGCAAAGACTACGTCTCAGGAAAAGAAAGAGAAAAACACTATCGAGCACGGCTCTTTAACACCGGGATTGAATTTAGAGAAGGGGTAATCGAAGGACACTACGCAACAGATGGAGGAAACAGAAACCGTATATATACTTCTTCTGAAAAGATGGTAGAATCACTTAACATGCTAGCAGCTACTTTAGGAACAACTACAAGTGTTTACCAAGACGATAGAGAAGGGAGATTAGGTGAAGAACCTAACTACTCCGTGCTCATCTACCAGCTAAACAGAGATAAATATGGAGAACTATGGTTCAAAAAACACAACAAACTATGGGTGAAAATAAAGTCCATTGAAGACATTCCAAACAACACAGCCTACTGCTTCGAAGTAAAAAACGATGAACCCATCTTCACAGTAGGTAGTACAGGTATACTCACTCACAACTGCAGGCTCCGACTAGACAAGAGAGAACTAAAGAAAAGAGGAGGAGGACTATTCGGAGCAGACCCCAAGACAGGGAGCATCGGAGTAGTAACAATCAACATGCCCAGGATAGGGTACGAAGCGGACAATGAAGAAGAGTTCATGGAGATGCTCGAAGACAGAATGGATCTAGCAAAGAAAAGCCTGAAGATCAAGAGGGAAATCCTAGAAAGACTGACAGAGAAAGGACTGTTCCCATACTCCAAGTACTACCTCAGAGACATAAAAGAAGGCTACGGAGAGTACTGGAAGAACCACTTCAGCACCATAGGACTGAACGGAATGAACGACGCGCTTCTAAACTTCATGGACACTAATATAGGGACAGAAGAAGGAAGGAAGTTCGCGGAGAAAGTGCTAGTGAAGATGAGAGAAAAGCTAGCGGACTACCAAGAAGAAACAGGAGACATATTCAACCTAGAAGCAACACCAGCAGAAGGAACAAGCTACAGGCTAGCAAGAATAGACCAACAAAGATACCCAGACCTAAGAATACACAACCAGGAAAAATACGGAAGCAAGACACCTTACTACACAAACAGCACACAGCTACCAGTAGGATACACAAACGATCTATTCGAAGCGCTTGACAACCAAGACCCACTACAAACCAAATACACTGGAGGAACCGTGTTCCACGGCTTCCTAGGAGAAAAGATGCCGGATAAAGAAGCGACAAAGAGCCTAGTGAAGAAGATAGCTAACAACTACGAGCTACCGTACTACACTCTATCCCCAACATTCAGCGTGTGCCCAGAACACGGGTACATACCTGGAGAACACGAATACTGCCCAACATGCGATAAAGAACTAATGAATAAAGTTGAAAGCCAAAATGGAGGTGGCGTAGATGGATAAAGAAGACCTACCTGAAGAAGAAAGAACAAAATGCGAAGTTTACTCAAGGATAGTCGGGTACCTAAGACCCGTAGAACAATGGAACGAAGGAAAAACCGAGGAGTTCCACAACAGAGAAACCTTTGAAACGAGTATAAACGTATGAAGATAAGAGGAATAAGAAAAACAACACTGGTGGACTACCCAGGGAAAGTAGCAACCACTATATTCACAGGTAAATGTAACTTCAGGTGTCCTTACTGTCATAACCCTACGTTAGTGGAAGAAAAACCTGACACGGACACCATACCTATAGATAAATTCCTCAAGTTTCTAGAGGAGAGAAGAGGGAAACTCGGCGCCGTGTGCATAACAGGAGGAGAACCCACACTACAACCAGATATAAAGCAATTCATAGAAAAGATAAAAGATAAAGATTACCTAGTGAAACTGGATACCAATGGCTCGAACCCAGAGAAACTGAAAAAACTATTACCTACAGTGGACTACGTGGCGATGGATATAAAAGCACCCAAGGAAAGATACCAAGAAGTAACCAGGTCCAAGGTCGATCCGGAGAAAATACAGAGAAGCATAGACTTGATAAAGGAAAGCGATGTAGAATACGAATTTAGAACCACAGTAGCTCCAGATCTACTGGACGAAGGAGATATGGAAGAAATAGGTAAATGGCTAGATGGATCTAGAAACTACTACATCCAGCAGTTCAGTTCAAAGAACACTCTGGATCCTGATTACCGTGAGAAAACTCCTTACCCTGAGGAAAAGCTTGAAGAGATCAAGGAATCCATCGAGAAACACTTTGGAAACTGTGAAATCAGATCCTAGTTCTGACATAAGGGTTTTTAATTTCTCAATCCACTTAATTCACAGGGTGATAGAATGGAAGACTGTCTGTTCTGCCAGATAATTAAGGGAAAGAAACCAAGCCATAAGGTATACGAAGACGAAGATGTCTACGCGTTTCTAGATATAAACCCAAAAGTCAAGGGACACACGCTTGTAGTGCCTAAGGAACACAGCGAGACGTTCTTGGATCTAGATTCATCTCAGATAGATACATTATTCGAGTCCGTACAAAAAATAGCTAAAGGAATCACTGAAACAGTTAATGCAGAAGGATTCAACTTAATGCAGAACAATGGAAGAGCAGCAGGACAGGTTGTTGACCACGTACACGTACACATACTTCCAAGAAAACAAGACGATGGCCTGGACATGGAATGGAGTTATGAGCCTGAAGGAGAATTCCAAGAACTTAAGAAAGAGATTAAAAACTCAATTGAATCTTAAGTTTAACTAAACACTACTCAGGGCCCGTAGATCAGTGGAAGATCGTTTCCTT
>CAYLXZ010000029.1:0-3104 GCA_964388265.1 Microcaldota archaeon
TAATGTGCTGCTGTTTTTCCTCCTATGCAGTATTTTTCTCCGTTGAACATTTCGTCTATTACTATGAAGGGGTGTTCGGTCCATTTGCCTTCGTGGGCTTTGATTGGTACTAGGTAGTATTTGTCTTTGTTGAGTTTGGTTATTCTTCCTTTTTCTTTGAGTTTGTGGATGTAGACGTTCATTTCGTTCTTGTTTTTGAAGAATTTCTCTATGTCTTCTTTCTTGAAGAATCTTTTTCCTTCTAGTTCGAGGTAGGATACTACCTTCATCTCTTTTCCTGATAAACCCTGCATTTGTTACACCATAATTAATGTTTTATTAATATTAGTGTAACAGAGTATTTAAAGGTTCGGTTTCTATGCGAAATAACCGTAGTAGATATATCCTTTCCAGTTCACACGAGTTCAAACTCACCAGACTATGTTTTTTATATCTCTCTTTCTTTGGTTAATCATGACGTGTTTAACTTTTCATGGTGGAGTCAGGGAGGTTTAGGGGAAATGAATGTAAGAGAGGTTGCTGAGGAAGATCCAGGTAGTATGCAGGACAAGAAGGAACTGTTAGCAACATACATCACAGTAACCCTTATATTAATCCTTGCTGTCTCCCTCACGATGTGTTTAACCACTGAAAATGAAAACTCTACCATGGAAACTTCGGTTAAAGACAATGGAACAGGGATGAAGTCAATTAACTTGACTAATTCACAGGGAAAGCAAATCAAAGTACTTATCGAAGTAGCTGACGAACCGGAAGAACGTGGAGAAGGACTCATGAACCAAGAATCACTCTGTGGGAACTGTGGAATGCTATTCGTCTATGAGAATGATGTTACTAATAGCTTCTGGATGAAGAACACCACCATACCCCTATCAATAGCCTTCATATCCAGTGACGGGACAATAATAGATATACAGCAGATGGAACCCAACACAGTTACTCTTCACAATTCCCCAGAACCATACCAGTATGCTCTAGAGGTAAATCAAGGATTCTTCCAAGAGAACAACATCAGTAAAGAAGATAAAGCTATTATTCCAGAGTAAATTTTTACTGTTCAAAGCTTTTAACGTAGTCTAGTTCTTCTTGTATTGTTTCTTCAGTGTCTTGGATTATTACCCCTTCCAGTATCTTAGGTACATCTATACCCATTTCCAGTATCTTCGTTATTTCCTCTTTGTTTTCGGATTTGTAGGCTGGGTAGTGGTTCTTTTCTCCTCTGCATCCGCTTACGTGCATGTGTTTGAGTCTATCTCCCATCACTTCGATTATCTGTTGACCTAGTTCCATTGATTCATCATTTTCATACACGTGCTCTACGTCAAGAATGAATCCAAAGCTATAGTTCTCTTTTAGTCTCTTGAAGTACCTTGGTTTCTTCCCTTCAGGCTTCCTATGATCCATGTTCTCTATTAGGAATGGTAGATTGGTTTCTTCGAGTGCTTCGAAGTCTTCGACGTCGTTGGGATGTACTACTATTCCGTCGAAGTTGAGTTCTTTGTGTAGTTCTTTTAGTTTCTTGATTATTTTCTCTGTTTCTTTGTTGTACCCGTATTCTGATTCAACGAATGGGCTGTGAGCTGATAGGTAATTGAAGTCTTTCAGCATTTCTTTGGATTCTTCTTTCAGTTCGTACTCTAGAAGTAGTTTTTTGCTTCCGAAGTTTAGTTCGATTGCTTCAGCTTTGGTTGAGTGGTATCTTTCTATTATCTCATCGAGCGATAACTCTGTTTTATACAGGTCACCTGTTGAGAAACCTACGCTAGCCATGGATATAGAAAAGAGAGACTGGAATAAAAAACTCAGTATCTAAATTGAAGATGATTTAGGCACTACATTTTTCTACCCAAATACAGTTCACACGAGTTCAAACTAGTTTAAACTGAAAAAAGTATGAACCATATAAATATTAAATTTATTAACATCCAACCGAACAAAGTAAATAATGGGAGCGACAGGTTTACTAGCAAATCTAGACAAGACAATAGGTAACCTAAGTTTTTCCTTAGATATAGGGCTCGTAGCAGTCATAATCGGAGGAGCACTCCTCTACTACTTAGGTAGACTAATCTCTGATACTCAAACCCAGAAATACAGCAAAGAGGGACCATACTTTGAAGGTTTATTTTTCTTATCAGCGGTAGTAAGTTCTTTCTTCTCATTTTATATAATATATTACATCTCTTCATTTGGATTTAGCTCATTATTATCTAAAGCTTGGTATTGGATTTTTTTGGCGGAGATAATCCCTACATGGATCTTAGTTGGTCTCTCAAAAGGATACAAACTGAAAAAATATGAGAAAAAAGAAAATTGGATCAAGAAAAGATTAATCTCAATCTCCTCCTATGACAAAAAATACAAAGAAACGATTCAAAGACTTACTTATCTATCCATTCCACTTTCAATATTCAGTATAATACAAATAGAGAGTCAAAGTAACTTAATTCTTACTTCATTAGCAATCTTTTATTTTTTCTTAATCATTTCTCTTCTAGCGATGCTTTATGGCTACAGAAAAGCTCGTTACCCTCAAGTGGAAATTTATCTAGAAGATAAAAAGAAACCCATTGAAGGAAAGGTCTTAAACTTCGGAGAATACGTATTTCTACTCAAGAATGGAGAAAAGAAGACCTATGTGAATAAAGACAAAATAGAATACATAGAGGAAAAAATGAGTAAGAAAAAGGAAAAAGATGATGAGAATGAATAAAGCGTTGCCTAAAAGCACGGAAGAGATTAGAAAATGTTTAAAGGACTTTCATAGTCAGGAATTAAGGAGAATACTCTACGACATAGCTTTAGAGCAAAGAGAGAAAGGTAATCTGAATAAAGCTATTAAGGTGATTCTTTTAACCTGGAACTGGAGAGCTTACGCTGGAAGCAGTGTAACTAACTCTCAACTGAATAAACAGGTAGAGGGTCTTCTCCAAAATAATGAAGAGATGTTAGAATACTTCGAGAATAAGGATATTAGTTTAAAGGACGTAGATTTTAGTAAAGAGCTAAATGGGAAGACAATAGGTCAATATGTAATAGGTAACTTCAACAACTTCTGTGAAAAAGAAGCTATTGGTTCTACCGGAGCAAGCAAAGCATTCCAC
>CAYLXZ010000029.1:3114-8922 GCA_964388265.1 Microcaldota archaeon
GAAAATCAAGAAAAAGAAACAGAAATCCACAAGGGCAAACAGAAGAGAGGAAAGGGGAAATGCTAACTAACTTTCCTTAAAGAAACTCAAAAATTCATCAAGAGAAAACTAGATTCAAACCAAGTCCCAGAAAAAAGCCCCACTAAGATAATGGACGAATATAACTACGCAAAATATACTTTACCTGAAATTAGAGGGTGAAATGGAGTTTACCTAGTTTAAAGAAACATTTAGAAGCTTAAATATACTCAATCCCAATGATCTTCAATATAATCTTTTTCTTCTCTTCCTGTGAATCGTTCGGTATGGTTTCCGCCTCTTACGTAAAGTACTTCATCGTTATCTTCTTCTAAATATGCAGGTTTGGAACTTTTTTCTACGTCTATCCTACAAATTTTTTTGTTCTCTACCTCCTCAAACTTGATATGGATATATGGTTCGTAAGTTTTTCCAATTCTAGTTTTTATCAAATTGGAAATATGAAGTTCATAGTCATCCAAACTTCCAAATTTTTCCTTGTCTTTCTCTATTCCAAATATATTCTTATCATCTTTAATTCCTATCAATAATGTTCCACCTTCCCTATTAAGAAAGGCAGTTATTGTTTTCAATACAGACTTTTCAAGATCTTTAGGTGTATATTTATCAGCATGCAAATTCCAGGCAATTGAAGCCTTAAACTCTAGATTCTCACTCTCTTCATTATTTATTAGATCAGATATTTCTTTATCTTGAGAATCAACGTCATAGTCTGATATTAATGACTCCATAAAGTTATTAATACTCTCAGCTATTAGCTCTCTTCTTCTTTCCAGGAATTGCTCGTAGTTTTCCAGTTTCCATAATTCTTCATTTTCAGGTATCATGAATTTTTTCAAGGTTCCTGGATATTTTTCCTGGATTTTGGGTAAGTAATCTTTGGGTTTCTGGTTAAATATATTTCTATTAGATCCTTTAGTTAGAGGTACTCTGTTAGCAATTTCGTGAACTTTTCTTCTATCGTGTAAGTTACCAGTATCATATCCTTCTTTCTTCAATACGGACTTGGGGAATATGTGATGTCTCTCAACACTGTACTTTTGGCCGTATGGCTGTGAAAGTTCAACGCCGTTTGCCCAATCTACCCCTTTGTTTGCTCTAATAACAATACGTTGCATATTATAGAGAGGGTGACCTACTCCTCGAGAGGCAACTGCAGATTTTGAAATCACAGGGTCTCCTTGATCTTCCTTCAGGTTATCCAATAGATAATCAAATGGATGAGTTTCTTCGGTGTATTCTCCTTTCAAAGCGGTTAAGTCTTCCTCTAAAGTTGTATCTACACTGCTGCTGTATCTCGTTTGATATAGGGAGGCATACATCCAGTAAAGAGCTTTTCTCAGTGATTTTTCATCGGGAAATTCGGGCCCATATAGAGATAAAAACCCAATTATTGGTATTAGAACATTACGTGTATTTAAATCATCTGTACTATAGATGTAGGCTCTGTTTTTCAGAATATTTACTAGATAATCCAAGATATTTGATAATTTCTTAAATCCTTTCTTTAATTCTTCTGCTGTGTTGTCATGTAACTGTTCATATTCTGCTTTATGGTTAATAACAGAGTTCATGGCTCTGACAAAGAAAGTTAGGTCAAAAGAAAATCCTTCTTCTTCGAGGTTGTTTATCTTTTCTTTAAAGACTCTTCGGGTTTCTGGCCACCTACTTACCATGTGAGCTAGAGCGATATCTGATTTTCCAAGAGGTGTGCCTTGACTATTTATTCTATCAAAAACTGTTAAAGCTTCTCTTAATGCACAAGAGTCATCGACGTATAGAACTTTATAATCTTTATCTGGAATACTTTGCATTTTATTTAGATTATCTCTTATTTTTTTCTGGTAAGATCTTACATTTTCACTTTCGTCAACTATCTCATGGGCTATATCTATATCATCTACTTTCCCGTCCTTAAAGCAATCTGTGACTCTAACCCAACGAGGATCATTCTTCATTTTTCTCTTGGAGTAGTATTCTAACTCGCTTTTCTCTAAGTTATAGTACAAGTCTTCGATTGATTTACTATTGGATATATCTTTATTTGAATAATACGGGGGAATTTCATCTTTTATTAGCATATATAATGTTGTTAATCTTTGTTGACCTAATAGAACTTCAACTCTTCCATCGAAGTCAAAATCCGGCATATTTTTAAGAGCTATTTCTTCATCGGTTTTCCAAAATAAAAGAGATCCTGTAGGATAATCTTTCAAAAAAGAACCTATAAGTTTTTTTATCTGATCCCTATTCCAAGTGAATTCTCTCTGAAATTCTGGTAAAACTAGCTCTTTATGCTCTATCTTGTTAACTAATCTTTTTATTTCCACCATATTCCTATTTTTGTTCCACCCTATTAATTAATCTTTTCAATCTCATCTCTATGGTGAAATAGTATTCTCTAGTAGGGGGTATTCAAAGAACCTCGGACCAAACCAACCTATCAAGAAGTTTCATACTCTTTCCAGTTTACACGAGTTCAAACTCATATAATTATCAATCACTCCTCCTTGCTCCGACTTTTTTCTATATTATGATGCATTGTTATGCCTAGCTCTATTATGTTTTCTAGTTTTATGTTTTCTTTTTCTTTCATCCGCGCTACCGCATCCCAGATATCTTTATCTATCTCAAAACACAGCTCCTGTTTCTTTCGAGACATGTTTGTCACCTCCATATAGATAACTATGTGTTATCTCATATGGATATATTTATGTGAAGCACCATATAAAAAACCATGTGTCACAACACACGGATAAAGCGATCAACATGACCAACAACAAAACCCTACAACAACTACTCAAAAACCCCCAAGCACTAAGAATAGCACTCTGGCTAAAAACCCAACAACAAAAAAACAAACACCACACAGCAAAAGAAATATCCCAAGGAATCCCCACACTATCAACCATAAGAATCAAACAAATCCTAAAGAAAATGCACGAAAAAAACTGGGTACACAGAAAACAAAGAAAAAACAAAACAAAGAAAAAACCAGGACCACCACCACTAGAATACCAACTAAAAAAAGAAATAGTAAAGGTTTTTTAAGATGAAGAAACCTTATTAAGATCCCTACTTTATGTTTTATAGAAGGTAAAAAAATAATTTTACTCTTCTATTTTCTCTAAAGTCATAAAGTCCTTTTTTACATCCTCTTTCCCTATAAATAGCACTCTACTTAGCTTATTTGCTGGTTTTTCAACAACAGATACTTCTTCTATGCGTTCTATTTTCTCTATCTCTCGAACACAGATTTCACCCATATAAGGTAAGCCTTTTACATGATTACAATCTTTATATTTTTCCCCACATATAGAGCATTTAGACTCAACAATAACAAACCCAGGGCTAAAAAATAAAATTTTCGGGAAAACAACATCTTCTATTTTTTTAAGTCTCTCGATAGTTTTATTTATAATTTCTTCTGTTAAGCCATGAGCGCTTGCAGAATCTATAGCATTATTTTGGGAATTGACTAAGTTTCCCCAGGCTTTATTATATCTCTCTTCCCTTAGATTTTCCCACATTTTTAATTCATTGAGATGTGATTTTAAAAACATTTCTAGCCCAAGAAGTAAGTTTGCATTCTCTTCTTCCTCTTTATCTATTTTTTCTTTTTTTAATGAAATTAATTTATCTTTTAGTTCCCTCATACTACAAATAGCTTTTTTTCTCAGTTTATGGGACCTAGCCAGATTATTGACCTCACTGTAACTTTTTTCTAGATCAATAACCGCCTCTATAGCCTCTTCGATACTTTTCACGTCAACTCCTCCATCTTATCTAGAATATTATCTAAATCTTTAGGAGGACCCTTGTAAGTTATGGCGGTAGAATTATTCTTCCCTTTCACTATTAGCGAAAAATAAATTTCTCTGAATTTTCTCTTTTCTAGATACCATTTTATTACCTCTATCGCTGCTAATAAAAGTCCAGGATTGTCTATTATAAAGGACAAAGTAGCTGAGAGAGGAGGGATTTCAACACTAAGAGATTTTTCTGCTTTCTCTAACTCTTTTTGAGGTATTTTAACTGGTAAATCTTCTTTTTCTAGCAGTTTCTTATAAGTATAGGTTTCACTAAACAATTTATCCTCTTTTTCTGGACTATTGAAATTTTTTGGTAAAATATTTATTTTATCATTGTCTATCTCTGGATCACAACGTAGTTTTTCTATCTCAATCTTCTGGTTCATATATATCCTCTATTAAGATTCTTTATTATCCAATTCTCCAAATTTCTCCATTATGTTTTTCTTTTCTTTTTCTGGTGTTTCAAGTGAATCTAGCACGGTTTCGACCCCTTCCTTTATTAAGATGTTGATTTGAAACTTTCATTAATCGCTAAAGGGATTATCCCGCAGATCTAATGGCAGGCAGTAGTATAAAGAACACAAACAAGAGGATTATTATTGCTAGGAGTAAGTCAATTATTTCTTCCTTATCCATTTTAGGAACCCTCCTAATAATCCATTTTTTCTTTTTAATATTTTTCCATAGATTTTGTCAAATGCCTCTCCTGGATTTTCATAAAAACTTTGAATTACTTCTGTCGGCATCATAGTAAGGGATAAAATTATCAATGAAATAAGGATAGTTACCCCATAGTTAGAGAAGGACTGAATAGGTTGAGAAAAGAAAGAGGGGTCAAGAAACCCAGATACTATAAATAGTAAAGAAGAAGAGAGAAGTAGAACTGTTCCACTAAAAACAGGCGATATCAGCTTTGATTCTTCATCTTCCAATAGATAAGGATTTAAAAGGAATGTAAAGTACCCTATAGCTCCTATAACGAATAAAACAAAAAGAGGATCTATATCACCCTTATTACCTAAAGTAACAAGAAGAGTAACAGCTAAAAACAGGTACTCGACAAAATTAGCCCTCATCTTTCTTTCTTCACTCTTCATTTCAACACTAAAAAACATCGGATAGATTATTATAGCTGCCCAGAACACAATCCATATACCTAATCCTAGAACCAACATAATAATTAAGAGAATTTCTGAGATGGTTTCCACATCTAAAGAAAAATTCAAAACAGCAATGGATATTATCAAAACAATTAGAACTAAAGAGATTAGCAATCCAGCAATTTTCTTATTATTCATTATTAATCCTCTTATGTCTCTTTACTATTTCCTTTCTTTTCTTTTCAGGAACATCTAAATAACTAAGAACTTCTCCCATTGTATCCTGTTCGGGAGAATATTTTTCTATTATATCTTCTGGTTTTTTTATATCCAAGTTTTCCTTAGGTATTTTCATTTTTCTTGGTAATTTTTTTTCTCCATGATATTTATCAAATAATATCTGTAAAGGTATTTGGTGACTGCTTTTACACCTAGCTAATTCCACCATTGAAAATTCATTGCTTACATCCTTTCTCTTTCGATTTCCTTCATAATCCTCATAACTAAACTCATTGAGCCCCACGATAATCAAATTATCCCCTAATTTAATATTAATATCTTTCTCAGGTTTTAATCTCTTCTTGTCAGTTTTCCATCCCCAATATTTAGACTCCTTTTGGAAAAGATAAAAATCCTTCTTTTCTTTTACGGTAACATAACCAAGTCTGATGAGTCTAATTGTTTTTTCACCCATATTAATGATATTTAATACCATAGTCTGAGAGCCATCTCTTCTCCTATTATATAGTTTGAAATTTAAGAATGGTTTAGATTTATATATCCATTTTTTCTAAGCTAATTAAAGAGATAATATAGCTACAGCAGAGATTATAGCTTCATAGGTAGTTATACCA
>CAYLXZ010000030.1:0-8861 GCA_964388265.1 Microcaldota archaeon
TGGATATTATAGGGTAAAGGGGGATCTAAGAGGGATAATACAATGCACAGATATACTTAAAGAGAATAACAATGTTTTAAATTACAACGGATGGTCTGTTTTAGCTCTCTCAGGCTCTTTATTTAATAACTTCATAAAAAGCATCAGAATATATTCTAAACCACTAACTAAGAAAGAAATAAGAGCCAAACAAGATGCTCTTGACGGAGTATTCTTTACTCAACAATCAGCAGAAGAAACCGATAAGTAATGATATATTCACCCTTAACCAGCTTTAGATTTTGGATACTGCTATTAATATAATAGAAATCGCAAAAGATGTAGGAGATAGAAAATAACTCTCTAAAAATGATTCTAAAGTTTTTGTAGTCATTTCACTAGAAAGGAAAGCCTGAATATCTCCATAGAGTAATATCATAGATATTATAAGGAGAAATCCTCCAAAAAATTGGATAAATTTTCTTAAGTCTCTATCCATCTCCCAATCCCCTAAACTTCTCTATTATATCTTTCTTTTCTTTTTCTGGTGTTTCAAGTGAATCTAGCACGGTTTCTACTTCGTCTTCGGTTAGGTCGTAGAGGTCGAAGACTATGGCGTCTATCTCGTTCTCTAGTTCATTTATTTCTTTCATCAATGGTCTTAGTGTATCCATTGAGTTTTCCCATTCTTTCTTCATTAGTTCTCGGAATTTCCTGGATCGAACATCGCCATCTACCTTGGATTTATTCTTTTTCGCAATACGCATAAACTCATCAAAGTCGTATTCCCAGTATTCGCGTAGATGAGTTTTCAGAGATAAATTATCGATATCTACATCCCATTCTGATTCAATCCAATCTAAAAATTCAGAAGTTTCCTCTCTCTTAGAAGAATTAAGATTGTGTAACCTTTTAGAAAATTGATGGATATTATTCTTTGGTTTTTGAGGAGGTTTAATAGGGAGATCTAAAACTTGCCCCTGTCTTAAATGAGGAAAGGTTTGTTTATTTTTCTCCCCAAACTTTGAGAAGTAATAAAAATTCATTAATTTAGAGTTTAATATTCCTAAGATATATTCCTCAGAACATTTTACGAGAGGTTTCTCCAAATTTGATTTCTTTTTAAAAATATAAATTACTTGGATAACGTAGCTATCAGAATAATCTATTACTCCATTTAAGCCTTTTCCTGTCTTTCTAAGGAGAATTTTTGGAGCCTTATATAATTCTTCATCTTTGTAATCAACATCTCCCTCACCTAACTTCAAGGATCTTTTTCTTTTTATCTTATATCGCCCAATATCTTCCCCTACTAGGAAAGGAACATCAAACTCTTCAGGATCAGAAGAGATAAGTGGACTTCTCTTACCAATTTCTACGCCCCTTCCATTGTCCACAATCTTTTCTAGCTTTACGCTGGAGCTTTCCATTTTCTCTGATATGCTTCTTTCTTTGGGAGTAGTATATATGGAGAATATATAATCATCGTCCCTCTTAAATCGATTTATAGGTATTTCATAACATTTGGGGTTTGTAAAACTATTTTTATTGATTTTAACCAGTATGTTATCGTTTTTACCGCTTCCTGGTTTCCAAATAAAAATTAGTGAGGGCATATTAACTCCTTCGAAGACATTATCCCCTTGACTATAAATTTCGGTTGGTGAGGTTTCATTAATTAAATATTTTCTTAAGGATTTGTAATCGTCGTTTGAGAGAAATCTTTCAGGGATAATAAAACCACATTTATTTTTCGAAAACTTTGTTATTTTTTCAATGAAAGCATTGAAAATATCGTATTGTCCTTTTATAGATGAATATTTGTTAGAAAGATATCTACCTAATTTAGAAGGTATATTTTTTGATTCGATCCAGGGGGGATTTCCTATAGCTACGTCAAAACCTGGATTTTGTTTTTCTGTTCCTGTTTTAGTGTCAAAAAATACTTCTGGGAATTCTAGTTTCCAGTGGAAAAAGTTTTTTTGCTCTGATAGATTGTTTTCCTTTGGGTTTTTGACGGAGTCTGTTGCTTTTTTAACCCATTCTTTTTTAGTCATTTCTTCCCAATTCTCTGTATCTTCTTGGAATGCATCTAGTAATTTCTGATAGTCTTTTTTACAGTATTCATTACCAAAATAAAAGCTTGTATGGACATCAGCTAGTACGTCAAAGCTTTTTCTGAATTCAGAGTCTAGATATTGGTTGTATATATCTTTTTCTTTTTTTATATCATCTGGTCCGTTCTCTCTCAGGTTATTTATTTCATTAAATTTGTTTAAAAGTTCCTTTAAGTTGGATTGTAATTTATCTGATTCCTCCATTCCTATGTAATCTGCTAATTTTTTCGGTTCTTCGTTAGAGTTTTTCTCTGTTTCTTCCGGGTGTCTTCCTAAATCTTCCAGTTCAGCGCCTATTAGAGAGTTTCCTGTTTTGATGTGGTGATTTAAGAATGGTAGAGGTTTGTTAGGGGAGATAGTATTTAACCATAAGGAGACTCTAGCTAGCTCTGTGGCTAGAGGATTTACATCTACTCCGTAAAGACAGTTCTTCACCACTAGTCTCTTAGCTACATCTATATCATTTTCTTCCTCTCCAACTCTCTCCTCTTCTAAGTAAGGTGCTAGTTCTTTAGCTAGTTTTTCTAAAGCACCTATTAAAAAGTGTCCAGACCCCATAGCCGGGTCTAAAACATCGATAGATAGAATCGCTTCTCTCTTAGCTTTTCTCTCTTCTTTTTCTGGAAGATCTTCATCGATTTCTGATAGTTTTTCTTCTATCACTGGTTCTACTGTGTTTTCAACTATGTATTCCACGATGTAGTCTGGCGTGTAATAGCTGCCTGTCTTTTTTCTTTCTCCTTTATCTGTTAGGAGTTCTACTTCTCCATCTTTTAATTGAGGTTTATGTTCCAGTAATCCTTCGTATATACCCCCAATATGTCTTATAGACAGGTCTGAGTAATCTATTCGAACTTTTTCTCCGTCTTCTTTTCTTCTAGCTATTAAATCAATTACTTTGGCTAGTTCTTTATCCAGAATTTTATTCGTTTTACCAGCTTCTCTTTGTTTAAAGAATGGATATTTATCATTGTCGAAAAGTCCCCCATCATAGGCTGGGACTTCTGCTTCTATGCGTTCAAAGTCTTCGTGGTCGCTTCCTTTGTCTACTAGTTCAAATATGTTATTTAATCTCCAGCTGTATGTGGCGTCATTTTCTTCGATGTTATCATTATCTAAATCGTCTAATATATCGTCAATTGCCTTTATTATGCTCTTACTAGATGGTAGTTTATCTTGTTCTCCTAGTAGTCCTCTGCTTTCTGCATATAATACAAATAATAGTCTGTAAAGGAATATAAGGCTGTTTTCATATACCTCTTGCATCATTTCTTCGTTTTTGTTTCCTTTTAGTCTCTTTCCGTTTAATTTATTGGTTCCTACTGAGAAGTATCCATCGATCATCCATTTTAGTGCTTTGTAGACTCTGTCTTCGAGTTCTTTTCCTACTGATTTTCTGTATCTAATACTTTTGTCGTATAATCTGTCTAGTGGTTTTTTACCTGTAGAGTCTTCTAGGAATGCTTCTTGCTTGAACACATGATAGAAGTATTTAAATGCTTCTAAGTTGTTTTCTTTCAGGATCTCGATTAGGTTTACTTCGTAGTATATATCTAGTTTATCTGATTTGTCTTTGTAGTATATTCTCCATTTTTTACCGTTGGTTAGTATTCCCCAGTCCAGAGTAGTTCTCTTTAGGTATCTCATTATCTGCCAGCTAGGATTGCTTTCATGGTATTTCACTTTACCGCTTTTTGTTCTTTGATCAAGGTTTAGGTCCCATGCTTTAGCATCTCCTACAGCTATGGCGTTTTGATATCTATCATCTTTTTTTATTGCTTTTGAACGGTCTTCTTCGGACCTATAGAAGCTATAGTCAGGTATAAGTGACTCCTGGGTTTTTTGTTGAGGTTCAAAAGTACGTCCTAGTATTTCAAGAACCGGTTTGATGAAGTTATCTTCCAATTGAGCCTCGTTATAATGTTCAAAGTTGTCTTTTTCTTTCTCGTACTCCTCTTTTATTTCCTTAAACTTCTCCTTTATGTCTGTTTTACTTTCCCATAGATCACTTTTAGGAGCTCTTTCCGCCAGATAATGGGTTGAGAAAAGATCCTTATTGTTAATAAAGGATACTTCTGATATCTCTAACCCTTCAGAGAATTCTAGGTTATCTTCAAGTTCTAATTCTTCATCCATGGTGTACCAGTCGTGTTGTATTGTTAAATCTTCCAAGATATTTATCAGTTATTCCTCAGATGCAGAGGTAGAGGGGGAAAGTAGAGAAGGGAAAAGAAAACCCTCATCAATCAACCTAAGTAAGGTTTCCAAGCGCTATGTTACCGAATAGTGATTTAGCTCCTTCTTTTAGTTCTCCCCAGGTTCCCTTCTCCTTATTGTGGTCATGGTACTCAAATTCAGCGCTAGCTCCCTCTTCATCACTAGAAACAGTGACTGAGGCTTCTTTCCCTGTTTTTTGGGATTGAGAAACTAGGAGAAACACAAAAACCCCTACTAACAGGATCAATATTACTATAGCAGCCTTCCATCTTCCCTTCATTAAATCACCTATATAAATTCAGGTTGCTTTCCTTAAATATTTAAGTGAAGAGTTATAAAAGTAACTTGACCTCTATGAATAAGAAAATAATATCTTTAGCAGTTGTCATCATACTCGGAACGATCCTTATAACCGGATGTATGTCCCCCCAGGGAGTTGAGTCTAAAGAAGATGGAGGAACTGGTGGCGAAGAAACAGATCAACAATCGCCAGGAAACTCAGATTCAACTGAAAATCCTGAAGAAGGAACCAACCAACAAGAAAAAGAGTCTACAGAATCGAAAACCTTGGACTCCGATAACGATGGACTCACCAACAAGGAAGAAAAAAATTTAGGTACTGATCCATACAAAGCTGATTCCGATAACGATGGTCTAGACGACAAAAAAGAAACAGAATTAGATTCAGACCCCACAGACCCAGATACTGATGGAGACGGCCTTGATGATGGGGAGGAATACTCCTCAGAGACCGATATGCTCTTATCTGACACAGATGGTGATGGGTTGGACGATGGGAAGGAAAAAGACATAGGATCATCCCCTATTGAATCCGATACTGACAGCGATGGCTTAGATGATGGAGAGGAATACTCTTTAGGAACAAGCTTAACATCATCCGACACGGATGGTGATGGCTTAAATGATGAGAAAGAAGTAAATCTTGGTTCCGACCCCTTAAAGAAAGATACAGATAATGATGGATTAACAGATAACGAAGAATACTATAACTATGGGACAGAGATCACAGACTCAGATACTGATGATGATGGTTTGAACGATGGAGAAGAAATAAACTACTATGAAACCGAACCTAAAGACTCAGACTCCGATGAAGACGGAGTTAACGATGGAGAAGAAATAGACAGAAATTGTGATCCTTTAAGTATAGATACAGATAGTGATGGCTACGATGACGATGAAGACCTATTTTGTACTCATAATGCTGAAGTATCTCTTACTTTTACCTATGTAGGTACCCAAGATGATTTTGGGGATGGATCTGATCCATGGGATCCATGGATCAAAGTAAATGCGAAGGTAGATGGGGAATGGGTAAAGTATGAAAGCGACACATATGAAGATACTCAGGAGAAAAGTAATCCAAGTGGCTTTTATTCTACTCCCTACATTGACGTACCGGATGATGAAAGATTTCTCTCTTTAGGAATTAATGTATGGGATATGGATTGGGCAGCTTGGGACTCTGATGATAAAGCAGATATCAACCCCTCAACCCACGAAGGAGGATACTCTTTCTCATATGATATAACAAAGGGGGAGGTAGAGAAATCATTAGATGGTAAAGAAGACAACATAGAGCCTGAAGATGACGCTACAGTTGAATTCAGTGTAGAAACACATTAACTATTACCCGCCAAACTACAACTTCTCCATATACATGTAACTCTGAGGCGCGTGGAAATCTTCAAGTTCTTCGTACGGGTCTATCGGTTCTTCGAGTTCCTGTAGATCCTTTATCTCGATGCCGTACCCTACCTTATGACCATCAAAGTACTCCATGAACTGCTGTTTGTCTGCTCCGGATTCTTCTCCTGTCTTTTTCCAGAGTTCTTCCGGCGAGCCCTTCAGGATTCGACCTATTTCGAAGCTCGCGACTATCTCCTTCACTGGAGAAGTGCAGTAGATGTATACCCGGTCGATCTCGCTCTTATCCTTCCTGAAAATAGATTTCCTATACTCCCAGAACTTCTCTCTAGATAAAATCTTCTCGATGTGTTCTGGGTGGATTGATAACAAGAGATTCATACAATTATTATAAAAAGAGGAGGCATTAAAAATATGCCTCCTTTACTAGGTGTAACTAGCAGTTCACTTGAAGTTTATTGCCCAGAAAAAAGACAGTAAGAAGCCAAGTGCAGCTACTAATACCCCAGGAGTTTCATGTCCCGATAGGAAAAGTACAACCCCACCGAGTATAGCTGCTGCAGGTCCTGTACCTGCCGATAGTCCTGGTAGTCCAGGTATATTCATTTTTAATCACCCCCTCTCCATCTTTTAAGATAAACTTAAGACTAGTGTTTCTCTTTTTTAGATTTATTTGGAGTTTGAAGTCTTGAGAAAGAGTTTCTCTTTTTTCTTTTGGGGAAAGTTTTTTATGTTTAGCCGTATTCATTTAATACACCCTCTTTTCTAACCTCCCTCTGAGGTGAAGAGAGGCCGATTCTTCCTGTGGGAGTCCGTCCACCAAGACAACACTCCCACAGGTGTATTGATTCCTTATTCATTTGTGTCTTCTTCCTCCTTTGGTTCTTTCACTATTTCTTCAACTCCTATTAATCTGTAAACGGGTCTTCCTTTTCCATCTGTTAATACAAGTGCTTGTAGTTCTGGCATATAGGTTGCATAGGCTTTTGGGGGAGTTCCTTCTAATATGTAGAAATCTGTTAGTTCTTTGTCTTCTTTCTTTAGCTCTCTCTCCATTTGTTTTTCCCATTTGTGTCCTGCGTAGACTTTGCATAGGTTTTCCTTTAGTGTTTTTTCTTTCATCTTCACATTACCACCTCTACGTAGTCTATTTCTATGTCGTTTTTCTCTACTTTTTCTGGGTTTGTGTATACTTTGGCTTTCTTTATTCCGTATTCTTCTTCTGCGTTTGTTTTTGCTCTTTCTTTCTGTTTTTTGAGTTCTTCTCCTTCGCTATTTGTGTTTAATAGTATATTTAGATGTCCTCTTTTTCTTGCTCTTTCCTTTATCTCTTTGTTTTCCTTCCTTTTCTGTTCTTCAAGCATTTCTTCGCTTGACTTTAGAGTAAATTCTCTTTTTGGGGATATTATTCTTTTCTTTTGCAGTTCTTCGAAGATTAGTTTGTATGATTCGTCAAGAAGATTTTTTATCTTCTTTGCTTCTGGTATGTCTTCGATGTCTTTGTAGGGTTGGTTTAGTGGGTTTTTTCTTGGTTCTATTTCTCCTGTTTTGAAGTTTATGGTTTCTGGTTCTATTTTTTCTTTTTTTATGTGTTCTGATAGTTCCATCGTTTTTAGGTTGTTGTCGGAGATTTTTCTGTCTATGTGTTCTGGGATTATTCCTTCGTCTCTTCGTGTTTTTGGTTTTAATAAGTCTATGAGTGTGTCTATGGCTTTTCTTCGTTGGTTTAGTGTGGTTGAGTTTCGGTATTTGTAGAGTTGGTTGTCTATTTGTTTTTGGTATTGTTCTCTTGTTTTTAGTAGTCTTTTTTGGATTAGTTCGTCCCAGTTGAGTTTTGATTTGTCTTTTGGTGTTTTCTTTAGTTGTTTGAGTTTGTCGTAGGTAGGTTTCTTTATGTTTATTCTTTTTCTGTCGTATTCGTATTCAGGCATTTTTTTACTCCTTATATTTTTAATGAAGACGTTCTTTATAAAACCGCTGGTTTCTGGACACATAGTTTTTTCGTCCTAATAGAGAGGATAAAATACACATTTTTGGACACATAGCCATATTATTTTCTATGGTTATTTTTGTTTTTCGCGTATTCTTTGGCTTCTGGCCCTGGAAGTTCTCTTTTTCTCAAGTTGGTTTGAGATAGGTGTATTTAAACCATAAGATGGGAATTAATTACGGTGTCTAGATGAATGAAGTTCAAGAGGAGATAATAAGAAGGCTCATGCACGAGCCCGGTTCCTCCTTCAACGAGTTATGGGAGAAAGAAATGAAGTCGAACAAATTCGCCTACCACCTCAAGAAACTTAGAGAGAATAACCTAGTTAAAAAAGACGACGGAAACTACCAACTAACCCACGAAGGAAAGAAACATGTTTCCAAGATAGACGGAAAGTCAGGTAAGAAATCCAAAACACCACTATCAATAGCCGTGGTTATACTAGAAAAAGACGGAAAGATACTAATGCAACAGAGAAAGAAAGAACCATTCAGAGGACACTGGGGATTCCCCTCAGGAAAAATAGAGCTCGATCAATACATACTAGAAGCAGCTGAAACAGAACTAAAAGAAGAAACAGGACTAAAAGCAGGTGAATTCAAGTTAAGTGGCCTAGTATGCTCCAAAACATACAAGGAAGGTGAAGTATCCTTCAACCACCACCTATTCGCAGTCAAAGCCAGCAACCCAAAAGGAAAACTGGAAAAAAGCAACAGAGAAGGAAGAAACCAATGGGTAGATGTGGATAAAGTGAAAGAGAAGAAAACATTCCCCGACGTACCGAAGCTAGTGGAAGTGGGTCTGAGCAAGGACTTCAGAGTAATGAGATCCGACAGATACCTCGGTGAGAAAGAGGAATTCAACAACAAAGGCGAGATAGAAGAACTAGA
>CAYLXZ010000031.1:0-5125 GCA_964388265.1 Microcaldota archaeon
AAGACTAATATGTAGCTGTTCCGATAAATAAAGTAAACTAAATATCGATTTATAGGATCTGTATCTTGCTCGGTAGGAATAGCCAGGACTTAATCCTGTTTATTAATCTATAAAGAGTACTATTCTCAAGCTTCTTGACTTTTTCCATTACTCTGTCTTGTTCATCTTCTGGTATCACATCACTTCCGCAAGTATCACATTCGTAGAGATGTGCGTCTTCTACTAGGTATTTATTTAGGAAGATCTCGGTTTTATAGACTTCCTCGTATTTCCCTCTCTCACACATTACGCATTCTGTGCCCTCTAAGTCTGCTCCCATTTAATCAGCCTCCTAGTTTCTATTGTTCCTCAGAGTTTTTAACTTTTTTGCTTCTTTTTTAGTAATTGGTATAACACTTACTACGATTAAAGAATCCTTGAGGGGAGTAAATGGTATCTTGTACCATTTTCTTTTAGGTTCTTTAGCTATACATAGCTTTTTACTAGGTTTATTCTTTTCGTTGTCTACTATCGTGCCTTATTCAATCATCTCTCTTATCCTTTTTCTGTAAGCTGGACCTATTCTATTAACTATCTTTTCTTGATGTCCTCTTTCCACAATTATCTTCTTTTCATCTAACTTCATTCTATCTTGTTTCTTGTGGAGAACCCTCATTTTACTTAATTTCCCAACGCTTGCGGGTTAAAAATACTTAATGCTGTTCTAAAGCTAAAGAGTTCTTAGTGAAGTGTCCCCTACCTATCGAAGAAAAGAAGGTGTCTTCTCAACCACTAAGATAAAGATAGAGAGAATAGAATTGACCTACGATAAAAAATTGGGGAAACCGAAGATTTATCATTAGCGGTGCAAAATAACAAGTGTGTTAAAAATGGTAACCGAGAAAAAGATCAAAGAAAAACTCAAGGAAGTTAAAGATCCGCACATTGGTCTAGATGTGGTTTCACTTGGATTCATCCGAGATATAGATATCCAGGGAAACGAAGTGGATATAAAGATGGTTCTAACATCACCAGGATGCCCAATGGCACAACAAATACTAGGAAAAGTCAAAGAAGCCGTAGAGGAACTGGAAGACGTGGAGAAAACAGAAGTAGAGCTCGATACAGAGCACCAATGGAGTCCAGATGACCTATCAGAAGAAGCAAAGGAAGAAATAGGACACCTATTCTAGATAACTTTTAGGCACTACATAAACTTTTTTCCAGGTCAAAAAAGTTTGCAAAAAAGATTTTAGGCACTACATCGTCTGTTTCCAAAGGATGTAGGAACTACATCGTTTCTTTCCAAAGGATGTAGGAACTACATCTAGACCAAATCTAAGAAAATTCCAATAAGTATAAATACTAATTTGAAAAAAATAGTAATAGGTGAATAGTATGGAGCTGGTGAACCACTTCCAAAAATCCAAGAAATACGAAAAATACCCAGAAACATTCCAACAGATAAAGAAAAAACCCAGAAAACCCAAGAAAAAATTCAAACTACAGATAAACGATAAAAAAGACGCTGAAAAAGCACTACAATCAAATATACCTATCTTAATAGTAGAATCAGAAGACACAGCCATACTAAAATACCCAATGACCATACCGAAAACAATAATAACACCTAGAGAGTATGTAGACGCTATAGAAACCTCTTTTGATATCCATAGCCTCCAAAGCACCTTACCTTTCCAAGAAAACAATGGACTCACTCCAAAACTAGAAGATACAGTCACATACATCCTCTACCTAGATCCAATAGCCGCAAGAGCCATGGTAAAAAGAAGCGAACAGAACCTAGACCTAAAATACCTACAGAAAAGAATCTACCAGGAGAACCTTGAAGAACCAGCTACTAAAGCCCGGTTGCAAGATTTCATTAACCTTCCAGAGAAGGGAAAACCCCTTGAAAAAGAAAAACTCAAAGAAATAACAAGAAAAAACACCGTGAAGGAGGTGCTACCATGATAAAAAAACTCTTAAAATCCGTATGCGAAGAACTACAGGGAATGAAAGTAGATTACGTGATAGTAGGAGGCTCAGCCCTCGTAGAAAGAGATAAACCAATAGGCACCTCCGACGTGGACTTCGCCATAACCCCAGAAGAATTCGATAGAATTACGGAAGAATTAAAAGAAAACCCGAATTTCCAAAGAATAGAAAAGATAGATCCTATGATAAGCGCTGAATTCCAAGTGAACGGAGCCTGGAGAACCGTAGAGTTTCTAAACCCCAAGTACTTCTCAGGTGAAAAAACACCTGAAGAATTCATAAAGTACCTGAAGAACTACAGATCCAGAAAAACCAATAAAGGATACGTCGCAGATCCAGAGGTAGTTTGGTATATGAGGCTAGTGATCTCCGACTGGGAGATATACATACAGAAGATACTCAGAGACGTCAGAGCAGGAATGAAACCCACGTTACTTGATAAAGTACTTGAAGTAGCAGAAGCTCTCGGTGAAAAGGAAAAACTAGAACCAAGAGTAAAGAAAACAAAGGAAGAAATTAGTCACTTACTCCAACAATATAAATAGAAAGTAAATTTTTTAAAGTAGTTCTTCTTTATCTAACCAACATGAACACCAAGACCCTTATAGCCACGGTGATCATAACCGGAGTCCTCCTAGCCACAGGGTGTATGAAAAGCGCTGGAGAAACCTCCACAGGGTCCGAGTTCCCCATGAGGCCAGAGGAACCAGGAGCAGCAGTACTACTCGACACAGATCCATGGGAAAACCCAGCACCAGGCGAAGAAATGAACCTAGGCATAGAAATAACCAACAAAATGGATAAAAAACTCCCAGAAGACAAATACATGATAGGACTATACTACAGACCAATCAAAATAACCAACATCACCAAACAAGGACAATACAAAACACAGACAACAAACACACCATTCCAAAAGATAAAGATCTGGAAAAAAGACATACCACCAGCCAACAAAACCCAATACGGATACAAAACCAACCTAGACTTCGAATACACATGGACACTACCAGGGAAAGAACAAGAATTCTACGAAATACGCCTAGCTCTCGAAAAAGAAATAGACGGCGAAGAGGCCACAAAGATACTTACATGGAACGCAGCAGACGTACTAACAACCATAGGGAAACAAAAGATCAAAAACTACAAACAAGGAGCACAAAAAGAAGCCTGTGAAGCCGGTGGATCCATAGAGATAACCGACTACTCCTTCCAGCAAACCGAAGAAAACGAAGGAAACCTAGAGGTACAGGTCAAGAACAACGGAGAAAACGAGATAGAGACCAAGTCCGTAGACTACATCACACCAACAGGAGGAGGCGGAGCAACAGTTACAGAAGAACTACTGCCCCTGAAAACAACTTCAATCGAAACCACGGTCTACACCGGATCTTTCGAAAATGTAACAGAGATCCAGGTCAAGACAATCTGCCCATCGATAAACGCCACATTCCAAATAGAATAGCTCAATAATTTTACAAAACTTTTATAGGAAGAGGTACATTATTAGAAAAGGTGAAAAGATGACTAGAGAAAAATACAAGAATAAAGAAAAATACAAAAAGAAAAGGGAAAAGAAGTTCGACTTCACTCCAGGTGACATAAAAGACGAACTAGAGAAAATGTACAGGAAGTCAGGATCGCTAGGTAAAAACGAAAACCTAAGTAAAGAAAACGCCTCAAAGATAAAAGAAACAGCTGAGAAAGTAATGGAGTCTAACACCACCTTACCAAGAGAAGAGGTAATTAAAGAAACGCAAAAAAGACTCCGTGAAGAAAAAAGGTAAACTTATTAAAAACTAACCTATTCTAATCTACAGAGGAGTAAACATGGTTCAATGTCCGATATGTGGAGAAGAGTTCGACAGCGAAAAAGGAATGAAGATACACAAATCCCAGAAACACAGCCAAGAAAAAAACTCTGAAAAACAAAAAGAAACCAAGGAAAAAGACTGGTTGTGGAAAAGAGACCCACAGGTAGCTTTAGTAACTACAGTAGCAATACTCGCCATGCTACTACTCACCACAGTATTCGTACTATCAGTACAAAACCTAGACCTACAAACAACCAAGCTAGAAAAAAACCAAACCGAAATAAAGAAAGTATACAAGCCCCCAGACATAGATAAAGCACTATGCGGAAAAAAAGGAGTAGACAAAATGATATACTGCAGCAACTCAACAGCATGCGCACCACAAGAAGACAAAGAAGTCAAAATAATAGCAATACACGCACCAGGAAAAGAACCCTCAACCCAACAAAGACAAATACTCAAAAACCTCTCACAAAACAACCCAGAACTAGAAACCCAATACATATGCAGATCAACCACAGAAAATTCAGAGACCTGCGAAAACCAGACATGGGGAACACCCTACAAAGAATGGGAACAAGGAGAACACTACACAGTCCCAGGACTACCAACACTTATAATAAACTGCGAATACAGAAGATCAGGAACCTACGCCAGCACAAAACCAGAAAAAGAAAAAACACAGCTACAGGAAATAATAGACGCATTCTAAAAAACTAATTTCTACCCACGATAACCGCATGATCCTTCTCAAAAGGATTCAAATACCTAACCTCCACTATCTCTAACCCTTCTTCCTTCAATTTCTTTATCTCTTCATCAAAGACTTCTTTAGGGTCCTTTGTAACGTCAATACTCCTGGCCTTAACCATGTAAACGAACCACCCACCATCCTTCAGAAACATATCTATGTTCTTAACAAGGATATGGGTCTGTCCTCTCTGAGCTAGATCCTGATAAACAACGTCAACTTCACCAGGAACGTATCTCTCGTGATCTTCAGGTTTGTTAGCGTCATTTAAGACAGGGATTAAGTTATCTCTTTTTTCACATAGCACCATGAACTTCTCAATAGCCTTCTCAGATATATCTACACCTATGATCAATCCATCTTCCTTCACTATATCCGATAGGTGACTAGCAGTGGTTCCCTCACCTACCCCGAGGTACAGGACTTCCGAACCTTCCTCTATAGGGAAATTCTGAAGTCCTTTCTTGAAACCCGCAGCTGGCTTAGACCTATAAGGATTCCAGAACCTATACTCCGTTCCGTCCACGGTCTTAAGTTTCTCTCCATAGACCTTTTCACCTGGAACCAGGTTCTCCGTAGCTAT
>CAYLXZ010000031.1:5225-7790 GCA_964388265.1 Microcaldota archaeon
TCCTATTAGATAACAGGTACCATGGCGAAAAAACATCACAAGAAGAAAAGTAAAGGAAAGAAAAAGAAAGCGGAAGACATGGAACTCAAGATAGGTAGGGAAAGAGAAGAGAACAAGTACGCAAATTTAAGCGAAGAAGAAATAGAGAAAAAGATTGAACAAAAACAAAAAAGAGTTAAAGAACTTAATAAATCAATATCCAAAGTCAGTTACCTCAAAGGAGACACCAGAAAAGAAGGAAGAAAAAGAGCTAAAGAAAGAGAAGACCACCTAAAGGACTTAAGAGAACTAAACGAACGTAAACAGGAACTTGAAAAGAAGTCTTAATCTAATATTTCCTCGATCTCCTCTTCCAGTTCTTCCTTTAACTTATCTCCCCTATATTCTCCGTCAAAGTAATCTATCCTACTGGCTATCGAGACCTTGGAAGCTACCTTACGAGCAATCTTACCTCTCTTATCAGGTGGAGATCCCTTTATCTTCGGATACTGGAATATTATACCGTGTTTAGGTGGCTTAACTCCCTTGTTCAAGTGAGCGAATAATGCTTTCTCCGCACCAAGAACCTGGACAGTTGAAGAAGGCATCTTCATCAGCTTCTCAAGCGAACCAGCCTCCGACATCAACCTAGCAGCAACACTGGAACCAAGAATGGTCTTGAGGTTAGGTGCGATCTCCTCCATCAACTCCTCAAGGTATCTCTCGAGGTCTTTTCTCTTCATCCTCATCTCAAGAGCAATTTCACCGATCTCAAGAGCCTTATCAAGATCTTTGTCTCTCAGATCTGCTCCGGAGGAACCTGAAGCAGCTTCAGATACCTCTCGAGCCTTTTCCTCACTATCTAACTCTTCCTCCAGCTTGTCTTCGGTGAAGTTCTCTCTTTCCCTTAATTCATTCGTTAACTCAAGGTAAAGATCAGTATCTTCAATCAAATCCTCTAACTCAGGGAAATAGAAAGAATAAATACCTTTAAATTGCTCGAGCATGGTGTTACTTGTCTTATCCAAGTTATCAATCGAGTTAATTACCTGGATCGCTAGCTTATCTCTTCGGCTCTTCTCCTCCTTCACCTTCTCCTTGGTTTCCTTCATCGCCTTCTCTCTTAAGTCACTGTGATCAGTCATCTTAATCAATAATACTTAAAGTTATCAACCCATAAAAACAATGAACATCTTAATAGCAAATGTAATAGAATACTTAGAGGAATAGAGAACATGGAACCAGACGACATCAAGAAAATAGCTCTCCGCAGAGCAATATACTACCCATCCAGCGAGATACATGAATCACTCGCAGGGTTCTACGACTACGGTACAACCGGAAAAAAGATAAAAAGAAACTTCGAAGACTACTGGAGATTCTTCTTCCTAAAGAAACTCGACGAGAACTTCCACGAAATTGAAACAGCCAACATAATGCCCAAACCTGTATTTGAAGCTAGCGGACACCTAGAACAATTCGTAGACCCAGTAGTAGAATGCGAGAAATGTGGATTAACCGAAAGAGCAGACCAGATACTTGAACAAGAGCTAGACGAATCATTCGAAGGCCTAACACCAGAAGAACTAAAAGAAGTCATAGAAGAAAACCAGATAAAATGCCCAAGATGTGAAGGAAACTTCCAAGATGTTGGAGAGATAAACCTAATGTTCGAAATAGAAGTAGGACCATACACAGAAGAAACCTGTTACCTAAGACCCGAAACAGCACAAGGTATGTTCACAGCATTCAACCGAGAATACCACGCGAACAGAGAAAAACTACCACTAGGACTAGCGCAGATAGGAAGAGCCTACAGAAACGAGATATCACCAAGACAAGACCTATTCAGATTACGTGAATTCAACCAAGCCGAGATAGAGATATTCTTCAACCCAGACAACCTCGATGAACACCCAAAATTCAACGAAGTAAAAGACATGGAACTCGAAGTCGTTCCAGCAGGAGAAGACCACGAACTACAAGAAAAAACAATACAAGAAATGAAGGAAGAAGGAAAACCAGAGATGTACCTCTACTACCTAGCCAGAATGAAGGAGTTCTTCAACTCACTCAACATCACGGACCTCAGACTATACGAAAAAAGCAAGGAAGAAAAATCATTCTACAACAAGATACACTTCGACTTCGAAGCGTACTTCGAATCCTACGACGAATACAAAGAGATCGCTGGAATGCACTACAGAACAGACTACGACTTAAAAGGACATATGGAGGAATCAGGGCAGAACCTAAAAGTCACGAAGGACGATGAAACATTCACTCCTCATGTGATGGAGATGAGTTTCGGCGTGGATAGGGATATATTCGCTTTACTCGACTCCACGTACACTCACGACGAAGAAGGTAACAGAAACTACTTCGCGCTACCTAAAAAGGTTTCACCGCACCTAGCCGCGGTTTTCCCCTTAGTAACAAAAGACGGTTTACCTGAGAAAGCCAGAGAAGCCTACGAATCAATCTATAAGGACTTCGATGTGTACTACGATGACTCAGGCTCAATAGGTAAGAGATACAGACGAGCCGACGAAGTAGGAGTCAAGTACTGCATCACCATAGACTACG
>CAYLXZ010000032.1:0-7672 GCA_964388265.1 Microcaldota archaeon
TTAAAGCGTCCGGCTGATAACCGGGAGATCGTGAGTTCGAATCTCGCCTGGCCCACTCTAATTCTCTCTGAAATAGGGTAAAATATTTATTACCTCGGGTACTTCATTAACCGGTAGATTCCATGAGCTCTCAAGATGTCAAGATAACCAAAGAGGAGACAGGAAAGAAGTACAAGATGGAGAATCCTTCCTTTGATAACCTGGTGAATGACCCTAATCTAGAGGAGATAGCTGTAAACGGACCTGATGAACCAGTATTCGTTTTCCATAGAGAACAAGGCAGATGCGAAACCAACCTGGAGATGAGCGAAGAGGACATAAAGGAGATAATCAATGACGCTGCAGAAGAGTCCGTGGACTACATAAATAAATCCAAGCCATTCCTCGATGCTCGTATGAAGGACGGATCAAGGTTAAACGCGACTATTCCACCAGCAACTCCTCAAGGACCTACTATAACGATAACTAAATTCAGGGAAGAACCTTTCTCAATAATTAACTTAGTGAAGAACGGTACTCTCTCATATAAAACAGCTGCATTCCTATGGGCTGCTGTAGAAGGAGAAAAAAACTATCCTTTGAATCTACTGGTAATAGGTGGAACAGGAAGCGGTAAAACAACTCTACTGAACACCCTGATGACCTTCATACCTAGAGATGAAAGAATAACATGTATAGAGGATACTTTGGAGCTTAATTTCTTTGGAAGAGAGAACGTTGTCAGGATGATCAGCGTACCACCAACCCAGTCCAGAGACCCAGTAACCATGAACGATCTGCTTAAAAACGCTTTGAGGATGAGACCAGATAGATTAGTCACAGGAGAAGTAAGAGGAAAGGAAGCAGAATCCTTATTCAACGCTATGAATGTAGGTCACTCTGCCATGGGTACACTACACGCTAACTCTCCTTCAGAACTTATATCCAGGCTTACAAATCCACCTATGGACGTTCCTAAAAACATGCTTCCACTTATAGATTTAATAGTTGTCATGAAGAAGGTTACAGGTGAGAATAAGATGAAGAGAAGAGTAGCCACAATCGCCGAGGTTTCAAAGTCAGAAGTAGGGATCTCATTCAATGAACTATTCCTCTACAACCCAGATAATGACGAGGTTGAGAGAACTGATGTTCCAAGCAGGAAGATAGAGCATCTGGCTGACCTTGCGGGTAAATCACTGAGAGAAGTACAGGATGAAATGGATGAAAAGGAAACATTCCTCAAGGATCTTTCAGAAAACGATATTGATACTCTTAAAGGAACCAGTAAAGCTATACAGAAGTACTACGGGAAGAAAGGCGTGTTAGTATAGATTTAGATTGCTTTCTTTATCTCTTCTGGTTCTTCTCCAAAGTAGTCCTTGAATTTATCCGTGGTTTCAAGTATCCTGGTCTGCCCTTCCTTCGTGGTTTTGATGAATCCTTTTCTTTCAAGTTCCCCTACATATCTGTAGGCTTTGTTCCCTATCACTTTAGCTACCTTGCTCTGTTTTATTGGTTCTCTTATAGCTATTAAGCCCAGTGTTCTGAGTTCTGATTTCTTTAGGTCCGGTGAAGTCGCTAGATGACCAACTTCATCGGAGTAAGGTTGTTTTAACCCCATTTCAAATTTATTTCCTGTTTTCTTTATCTCTAGCGAGGTTTCTCGTGACTCATAGTCTTCTTTCAGTTCTTCTATAGCTTTTAAAGCCTGAGAGTAGTTCATGCCAAGTAGGTTCTTTATTTTATCTACTGTAAGTGGTTCTGGGGACATGAATAGGGCTGCTTCAATTGTTTTCTTTGCTTTCGTCATTTTCTTCACCTATGTAGTGGATGAATATCTCTCCGAATACTTCTTCTTGCCATATTGAGACTTTTCCTTTGTTCGCCAGGTGCAGTAGAGATATGAAGGAATTTATGAACTCTGATGATCTTTCTTGGTTTTCCAGTATATCTGTGAATGTGGTTAAGTTTTCTTCGTCTACGTTGGCTGCTATCACTTCTTCGGTTTCTTCTATTTTTTCTTCGAAATCTTCTTCTTTTTCTTTGGCTAGTTCGAGAAGCTGGTCGGGCACGATGTTTTGTTCTGGTGCCTTGTTTTTTCCTTCTTTCACTTTCTCTTTTGCTTTTTGCTTTTCTTTCTGTATCACTTCGTCTACTGCTTCTATTAGTTCGTCTACCCCTACTTTTCTCTTGGTTTCTCTTTTCTTGGGTTTTGGCTCGGGTATTTCTTCTCTTGGTGGCGGTATCTGGTCTGGAGTGCTGGGCATCATGCTCCATATATCTTCTTTTTCTCCTTCTTCTTCCTCTTTGATTACCCATGAACCGCTTTTCTCTCTTAGTAGTATGGAGCTTGCTAGTAGAGCATTTGCAGGTACTCTGAAGTCCATTTTCTTCATTTGTTTTACGGTTTTTATGTAGTTTTGGACTAGTTTGGATATCTGAACGTCCCATGGATCCATATCTTCTTTTTTGACTATTTCTCTGAGTATGTCTCTCCAGTCGTGCCTCTGGGCTAGTTCTTCTAGTTCCATGTCCTGTAGATCCAGGTCTTCTGGGTCCTTTATCTCTTTTTCTAGCGGTTGCTCTGAAGACTCGGGACTAGGTGCTTGTTCCAAATGCGTCACCACTAGTACAATAGTATCTCTTCTTATATATCTTTAGGGTGAGGTTTAGAGAATGGGTAGTAAGAAGGCTATCAGCCCTACACCTATTGCCATGAGGGTTTTTTGCCTGAAGTACCTGTAGTTCTGGGTGGATAGAAGTTTTTTTATGGATACTAGGAACAGTATGTCGGACATTGTCACGGTGGATATGTATATCGTGCTTTCAAGGTAGTTCTCTAGGTAAAGGTAGGGTGTTATTGATATCGATATGGCTGTTAAGACTAGTAGCACGGCTAGGTAGGCTGACGGTTTCTTTCCTATCTTTATCGGAAGGGTTTTTCTTCCTTGTAGTTTGTCTCCTTTCATGTCCTGTATTGATTTAACTATTTCTCTTCCCGTCCCTGCGAGGAACGCCATTGACCCTAGGACCCATACTGCTAGGGGAACTTGGTTTGAAACGGTTAGTGCTCCGTATATGAAGGGTATTGTCATGCTTGCTGCTATGGAGATGTTCCCTATTAATGGAATCTTTTTGAGTGTTACAGCATAGGCGTAGCTTAGTGCTGTGAAAGCTAGGGCTATCTGGAAGGAGTAGAGGTTGATTGTGTAGGATGAGATTATTCCAATGGTTGTGAGGAGAATGGAGAGTTGTAGGGCTGTTTTTCTTTTGAGTTCTCCGGATACGAGTGGTCTGTCCGTCCTGTTGTTTTCTTTGTCTGTCTTGTAGTCCATGTAGTCGTTTACTGCAAATGCTCCTCCAGATATAGCTATCGGTGTAATTATCGAAGGTATGAGTATTTGTAACGGTGGTATTTGCTCTATAGTTACTAGTTGACCTATTACTACGGCTATGGCTAGGAATAGTCCATGGCTTGCTCTGGTGAGATTTAGAATTGCCTTTATTTTATTCATCTAACCATCCGTGGTTACTCTAGGCTTTCCCAGAGTATTTCTTGCTGTGAGTTTACTTCTATTCCTGTTGAAGTGATTTCGAATGGATGTGGTCTTTTGTCGTGGTCTGTTCCTCTCATTTTACGTATGAATAGTGCTCTTTGCGGTGGCTTGAAGTATAGTGCGATTACTCCGTCGGTTATGAATTCTTCTACTCCGAATCTTCCGAAGCTCTGTTTTCCTCCTGGTGCTTCCGCTGTCATCAGGGTTGTTAGATCCATTTCTTTGAGTTCATCGCTTAGTTTGAATAGGGAGTATCTTATTCTTTCTTGGGATCCCATCCACATTCCGAATGCGGTGGTGGAGTCTATTACTAGTCTCTTTGCTCCCATGTCGTCTACCATGTTCTTTATTTTGTTTATTTCTTCTTCGAATCGGTCTTTGAATTGTTCTGGCTCTATCATCCCTATTCTGTAGATTTCGAGCATGTCTTCTTGTTCTAGTTCTGTGACGTTCCATCTGAAGTTCTTCATGTTCCACCATAGGTTGGTGGCGCCTTCTTCCATGCTTATATATATCCCTGGTTCGTCGTATTCTTCTGCTCCTTTGTAGAAGAACTGTGTGGAGAAAATTGTCTTCCCAGTACCTGCTCCTCCTGATACGAGTACAGTGGAGCTTTCTAGGAGCCCTCCGTTAAGTAACTCGTCCAGTCCAGGTATCCCTGTCTTAACTCTAGGCATGTTACCACATAGATATAAGAACCCTTCATTAATTAAGGTATTGGGCTGAGTAATTAAAAGATCAAACCCATTACTTACCTGGTGATCACATGAACTTCATAAACCAAGATTACAGCCCAAGTGAAGATGACTTGATATGTTTATTTAGAGTAGAGCCTGGTCAAGGCAAGTCATTCAAGGAAGTAGCTAATCATGTGGCCAAGGAATCTAGCGTAGGAACCTGGACACACCTAGCCACAGTTAACGAAAGAGCAGATCGGATAAAAGCCAGAGTATTTGAACTGGACAGACCCTACATAAAAGTAGCTTACCCGCCCGAGCTATTTGAACTGGATAACATTCCACAGATAATGAGTTCGATCGCAGGAAACATCTTCGGAATGAAGGCAGTGAAGAACCTCAGACTAACCGACATAAGATTCCCGGAGAAGATGATAGAGAGATACGAGGGACCAAAGTACGGTATACAAGGAGTTAGAGACCTCCTGGACGTGCCGGAAAGACCGCTACAAGGAACGATCGTGAAGCCAAAACTAGGTTTAGATGCCGAAGGACACGCACACGTCACAGAGGAATCATGGAAAGGAGGATGCGATGTAGTGAAGGATGATGAGAACCTAACAAGCCAGCCGTTCAATCAATTCGAAGAAAGATTAACCAAGACACTGGAAGCAAGGGACAGAGCCCGCGAGGAAACCGGAGAAGAAAAAGTGTATATGTGTAACACCACAGCTGCACTCAGTGAGATGATGGAAAGAGCAGAACTGATTAAAGACATGGGTGGCAGATACATGATGATAGACGTAGTTACCTCAGGATTCTCAGCACTACAGGAGATGCGTAGAAACGGACCAGACCTAGTCATTCATGCTCATAGAGCAATGCACGCAGCCATGACCAGAAACAAGAAACATGGAATCACCATGCAGTCACTCGCAGAGATATACAGACTCATAGGCGTGGATCAGCTTCATATAGGCACGGCTGTAGGCAAAATGGAAGGAGGAAAAGACGTGGTCACATGGATAGAAGAAAACATAGAGAAACAGAGCATTTCCTCTAGCTACAATGAACGTGAACTAGGCCAGGAATGGAGAGACATCAAGCCAGTTTTCGCTGTATCCAGCGGAGGACTACAACCAGGACACGTAGACCCATTAGTCGAGTTCATGGGCAAGGAAATCATAATCCAAGCTGGCGGGGGGATACACGGCCATCCAGACGGATCTAGAGCTGGAGCCAAAGCAATGAGGCAAGCGATCAACGCGAAGATGAAGGAAAAGGATCCATGGGAATACGCCGAAGACAACGAGGAACTGAAGAAAGCTCTCGAGCAATGGGGAACCGAATGAGAAGGTTCATCGCCCCTCCCCGGCGAGCCATTAAATTTCCGGAGATGTATTGGATAAAAATCTCTGAGAACCAAACCTTTATATTTCAAGAATGAAATATATATTTCAAAGCTGAAAAAAGAAAAGCAAGGAGGACGAAGATGTACCTTCCAAAGAGCAAAAACGAGATAAAGATAATAAAAACCCTGATAGACTACCCAAAACGAGAATGGACCATTAAAGAGTTATCTAAAGAGTCAGAGGTATCCAAATCCACAGTATGGAGAAAGATAAAGAGACTGAAGAAAAAAGGATTTATAGAAGAAGATAGAAAAGGAAAAACCATCATAGCAAAGGTCAAGAACCCAAAACTCCTGCAAAATATCGTGAAAGGCACCCAGCCTCAAAACCTAGCCAAGAAAGAAACAGCAAAGGAGTTCACCCAAAAAATAAAAGAGCTCCCCAAAGTAGAGAAGTGCATACTGTACGGGTCCGTAGCAAGAGGAACCGCTACAAAAGAAAGCGACATAGACATACTAGTATTAACGAAAGAAGCCGATGAAGAAACCGAAGAAAAAGTAATGGCTATAGCGGACAAAATGAGTTCAAAAGAATCCTTCAAGATCATGCCCGACCTAATGACAATGCAAAAATTCAAGATACTGAAGAAACACGACGATCCATTCGCTAAAAACATAGAGGAAGAAGGAGAAACACTCTACAGAGGAAAATCCAATGAATGAACACCTGAAGGACGCTGAAACCTGGTTTCAATCCGGAAAAGAAAACATTGGAAAGAACAACAGAGTCGCTATCGCACAATTCACCCACGCCATGATAAAAGCTCTGGACGCCATATTCCAAGAAAAACTAGGAAAAACACCAAACAGACACGAAAAATCCATAGAGTACTTCAAAGAACTACTGAGAAGAAACAAAATAGATGGAAAAGAAAGTAAATACAAAAGAAACATCCAAGCAATCCTACAAGAAAAGAACGATGCTGACTACCACGGAGAGTACTTCAGCAAATCCGACGCAGAGAAAAGAAAGAAACAGGTAAAAAGAATCATAGAAATGGTGAAAAAATACGTTGAATAGGCTCATCGCCCCTCCCCGGCGTCAAGCTTTTCTTCTAGAAACTCTGTGATGACAGGTGTCAGTGTTTTTTGTTGACAAGTGCCATCGAAAGATTTATAAATGACAACTGTCATAATAATTATAAGACAGATGTCACCGAAGGAAATTTGGAGAAGTGTTCATATGAGAGAAAAGAAACACCTGGAAAGCATAAAAGAAACCCTGGACGAGATACAAAAAGCACTTGAAGATCCAAGAGGCCTAAAAGCCCATCAAAGAAGACTAGCCTTCATGTTATCCACAGGAGTAGCAGAACTACTTGAAATATATCTCCATAGAGAAGGAATAATGAAACCAGGAGCTCGAATAAAACACAGCTGGCTCAGAAGAAAGAATCCAAAGGAAAAACTAAAGAACCAGGTTACAGGAGACCTTAACCAGGTGGAAGCACTGGAAGAAGTTATAGAGAAGATGCGAACAATTGAAAAAAGCCGAAATGATATAGCCTACGGCTCTCCAGTCCAGGACAAAGAAGAACTAGAGAACAAAATAGACATTTTCCTAGAGATAAAGGAAACCATCGAACAGAAAACAGGTGAAAAAATTGAATGAAAAACTAAACCAAGAACTCAAAGCCTACGCCTCCAGATTCACATCTTACCTAATCCAAGAACTAGGAGAAAAAATACAGGAAGTAGACCACATTATCCTGTACGGATCCGTTGCAAGAGAAACCGCTGACTCTGAAAGCGACATCGACTTATTCATAGACACAGAAGCAGACCTAGAGGAAGAAGTAGAGGAGATTTTGGAGAAATTCCATGAAACCAGGGACTATAAGATATACAGAGCAAAAGGAATCAACAACGAAATAAGACCAAAGGTAGGAGAGCTAAAAAGATGGAAAGACCTACAAAGAAGCATTATCTCCACAGGAAAAGTACTCTGGGGAAACTTCAAAGCCACTGAGAAACCCATAGACACAAAGCACCAGCTCCTAATATACTGGGAAGGAATAGGAAAAAGCAGATCCTCCTTGCTAAAC
>CAYLXZ010000033.1:0-6062 GCA_964388265.1 Microcaldota archaeon
ATGAACCAGATAAACAGAGAACACGGAGACATAATAGAAGCACTAACCATAGACGGATACGGAGGAGGAACAGGAATGAGCCCATGGCTCGTGATGAACGAGATGAACATCCACAGCGGAGCAGTATTTAATGCACTGGATTTCGAACCATCATTCGACATCTTAACAGCAGGAGGATTCAACTCCGGGCCAGATATAGCTAAAGGAATGATGCTAGGAGCACGAGGAGCAGCAATGGGAAGAAGCTTCCTAATAGCAGCAAACACGCTGAAAGACGGGGAATCAATGGGAGCCGACGGAGTAGTGAACTACGTAGAAGCACTAGAAAAAGAACTACAGATGATAGCAGCCACAGTGAAGAAACAAAAAGTCAAAGAAATCCAAGGAATGAAGAACAACCTCGCTTCACTCAACAAAGAAGCAGAAGAAACATTCGGAGTAAAAATGGATACATCAAGCAAGATATAGCCCCACAGCTATTTTTACCTCTACACCCAAAATAAACATATATGAACAAAGAAAACTACATAAACGCGTTAAAAAACCAGAAATACAAAGTAATCGGAGAAAACCAACACTCCGCGGTCAAGACATGTCACTGGACAAAGGAATCAATCAAATGCAGCGAAAACTGCTACAAACAAGACTTCTACGGAATAGACAGCCATAGATGCCTACAGATGACACCGAACATCTACTGCAACCAAAGATGCATATTCTGCTGGAGAGCATGGGAAGAATCACCAAAAATAACCACACCAAACAAATGGGATGAACCAGAACAGATAATAAACGAATCAATAGAAGCACAGAGAAAACTACTATCAGGACTAGGAGGAATACCAGACAGAATAGATAAACAGAAGTACGAAGAAGCTCAAGAACCCAGCCAAGTAGCCATAAGCCTACTAGGAGAACCAACACTCTACCCAGAACTACCAGAACTAATCCAAGGCTACAGAGACCGAGGAATGACCACGTTCATAGTATCCAATGGAATGAACCCACAGATGATAAAAAAAATAAATCCAACACAGCTATACCTATCACTAGACGCCCCAACAAAAGAAAAACACAGAGAAATAAACCAGCCTATGACGGAGAATTCCTGGGAAAAACTCAAAGAATCCTTAAGCTACCTCAGAAATAAAGATAGATCCGTACTAAGGATTACAGCAATAAAAGGAAAGAATATGAAGGACCCGGAGAAATACGCAGAGATAATCAATAGAAATAATGTGGATTTCGTAGAAGTAAAAGCGTACATGTACGTAGGTTACTCCAGGAAAAGACTAGAACAAGAGAACATGCCTTTACACGAAGACGTTAAAGAGTTCACAGAACAGATAAACCAACATCTAGACTACGAGATAATAGATGAAAAACCATTATCTCGGGTAACTTTACTTAGCTCCGGAGAGAAGAAAAATGAAATAGGTGAAATAGAATGAAGGCACTCCTACTCCTAAGCGGAGGAATAGACAGCGCCGTAGCAGGTGGATTAATCAAAGAAAAAGGACATGAAGTCACAGCACTACACTACTCGATTAAACTAGCGACCAGGGGAGAGGAAGAAGAAAAATGCAGAGAGATAGTCAATAAACTAGGATTCAAAGACCTGATAATAGAAGACATGGCGGATGAATTCATGGAAATATCTGAACAAGTAAACAAAAGATACTACTTCGTGTTAACCAAGCGATTAATGCTCCGGAGAGCTCAAGAAGTAGCTAGAGAAAAAGATTTCGATTTCCTAGTCACAGGAGAAGCAATGAGCCAAGTATCCAGCCAAACACCATGGAACCTCAAAGTAATAGACGAAGCAATAGACATACCTGTAGCAAGACCATTGATAGGGCTGGATAAAGAAGAAGTTATAGAAAAAGCAAGAGAGCTAGGAACCTACGAAGTATCTACAGGACCAGAGATATGCGATGTGCTAGGGCCGGATAAACCGGTCACACGCACTACAATAGAAAAAGTAAAGAAATTAGAGGAGAAGATAGACCTCTAATTGATCTTCAGTGGATTAAATCTACCTAACATGTGAACTGCACAGTAGGTAAATTACTTTCCACCATAGTATAGGTTTCTCCACTTGAAAGAGCACCCGAAGATGTAGTGTTCACGAATCCAACATGCTTTACACTCTCTACTTCTACTGCTGTGTTGTTGAACGCTATGTAACCTACCTCACTGTCAGATTCATTGTAAACTGATGCAGCTTTATCTATCTTTGTGGATCCTGTGTTTCTCACTAGTACTTCATTGTCTTCAGGGCTGCATCCTTCTATGTTTAATGCTTTCTTAGCTGGTTTTACCTTTCCTGATTCGTCTTCCTCCTGTTCCTCGCTGAGCTTAACTTCATTCAGGTACTCTAAGGTATTCAGGTCGTTTGCCTTGATCAGGTTCTCTGACACTGTGTAGAGATTATCTTCTATGTAGAGAGATCTCTCTATCTTGTACGGGCTGCTGAAGTAATGGTATCCTGATTTTTCCAGTGTACCGTTGCTAGGTAGATGAGTTATTTTTCCTCTTAGCTTTATTTCATCGCTGGTTACATTGAATACGTGAGCTCCTTGGTAGACTGTTTCTCCATGTGCATTTAGAGGTGGTTCTCCTGCGTAGTCGCTTTCATCTACTTCAGCTACCTTCACTGGCATTACCATTAGGTTCTTCTCTTTGTCGAATAAGAGTGCTCTGTGGTTGTCTAGGACAGGTGATTCTGTTCCTCGGTCTCCGATCTCGTATTTAGCTACTTCTTTTGGGTTTGAGACATCGGTAACATCGAACATGGCTATTTTTACTCCTTGGTACCATGAGAAGTTACCTTCTTCCGCTGCTATTGTTTCTTTACCTATTCCTATGATGTGGTCTTCGTCGTATGGGTGTAGGTAGTCAGAGTATCCTGGTATCTTGAGGCTTCCAAGTATCTCTGGGTTTTCTTGGTTTTCTAGGTCTATAACGTAGAACGGATCTACTTTTCTGAAGGTCACTAGGTATGCTCTGTCTCCCATGAATCTAGCGGAGTATATTTCTTCTCCTGGTGCTATATCTTCTATTTCTCCTTCTAGCTCCAGATCTTCCAGGGTTAATGTATAGAGATTGTTTCCGGAAGTAGCTTCTCCTCCTGTTCTGGAAGCATGTCCTGTTGTGGTGGCTACTCTGAAGTAGTCTCCATGTTCATCCATGGAGAATTGGTTCAGTATGGTTCCTTTAACTTCTCCTTGGGCTTCTACTTCTAGTTTGTCTCCTATAGAGATTCTGTTTATAACGCTCTTTTCTTGGGTTATGTTCATTCTCTTTTTTCTTAGGTCTTCTCTTAGTTTCTGGGCTTTTGATTCGTTTAGTTCTTCTGTGTATTCATCTATTGTTTTCGTTATTCCATATCGTTTTTCATATGTCTCATTATCGCTGTTCTTAATTTCTTTTATATCTTGTACAATGTATGAGGGAAGTTCCTTGGAGTACACTTGTTCTATTTCTTTTTCCATTCTTTTCTCTAGTGTTATTCTTTTTCTGTGGGCTAGGTAGATGTTGTTCTGAGATACGTACATCTTCTCTGTGGAGCCTGTTAGAAATACTTCTTTCTCTGTTTTTCCTTCTTCTAGGTCTGTTGAGAGGATTATTGAGTACTGGTAGGATGTGTCAGGATTGTCGAAGTACTTAACTTCCTTTATGTCTATTTCTTCTCTTTGATCTCCTTCGTAGATCACTGGTGGTGTCACTTCTTCTTCTCTTATAGGTTGATTTACCACTGTGTATACTGTGTTGTTTATCATCCTGGCGTCTTCGTAGTTTCCTTTTGGTATATCTATTTTATTGGTTCTTTCTGGGTTCTCTATGTCGGATAGGTCGTATATCAGGATATCGGTGTTCCATGTTGGTGATGGGCATTTTAGCGCCATGCATTTTACTTGGGAGGATTGTGTGAATACCACGAGTTTGTCATCGTTTATGAATAGGTTCTGGGGATCGTAGTCTTCTAGGTTTATGGTTGACACTGTTTTCATCTGGTTTACTGGGTATGCTTTTGCTATCTTTACTTTTTGATCTGTGATGGTGTAGATGTATTCTCCGTCGTTCTTCATTGTATCGGGTTCATCTACTCCTTTTTCCTGTATATTGGTCTCTGAGTAATCTGTGCTACCTGTAGAACCTGCTGTTCCTCCGGTTTCTTTCGGTTCGGCTGCTACTGGTGCTCCTCCTAAGGTAGGTGTTCTGTAGTATGTGGTTGGAGCTGACTTTATCTCCACGTGGTTTTTTACTTCTTGTATTGAGTTGAATGTCTTTACGTTGCCTTCTTCTGCGTCTGGTGTGGATGCAGCTATGTAGACCATAGATGCAGATGCAATACATATTATTAGCAGTGTAGCTACTGCGTTTTTCCTATTCATTCTATCATCCTCCTGTTTTTAATTATCCATATAGTGATTATGACTGTGGCTATGGCTCCTATTGCCATTAAGATGAATCCTGGTGAGTTAAGTAGGGATACTGGTTTTTCCATGGTTTTTCCTAGGGTTTCAGCTGGTATTTCTTCTGCTGTTGTGGCTGCTGCTTTTTCGGTTCTTTCTCCAATTGATGGAAGCACGGAGTTCTTCAGGAATAGTCCTAGTCCGATTAAACTTGCTGCTACTGTGGAGCTGAGGAGCACGTATGCTTTGGTTGATTTCTTGGTTATTATACTTCTTCCTTTCTTGGTTAGGCTGTAGTATTTCCATTTTCTATCGCTTTCTTCTTTTTTTATTAAATCTGCTTCAGTTAAATTGTCTAGTTGTTCTTTGACTGAGGAGTTTGACATGTTTAGTTCGTCGGATAGTTCTGATAGATATTTTTTTCTTTCTTTGAGGGATTTAAGTATCTTTACTCTTGTTTCGCCTGCTAGGGCTTTGAATGTTTCTTGGTCGAGTTTAATCTTGTCGGACATATTGGATAAGATTAGTGATTCAGGTTTTTTTAAATAAATGTTTTGTTTAGGTAGAAACCGAAGAAAGTTTTCCCTGTAAAGATTTAAAGGCATTTGATGTATTAGTTAAATCATGTTTGGTTTGTCAGGAGCAGCGAGCATAGGGATAGGAGTAATCTCTCTCATCATACTGGTCTTTACAGCTGAAAAAACAGTTAAGTACCTAATCGCTTTATCTAACTACTACGGGATATCAAACACCTTCATTGGGATGACTGTGGTAGCAGCGAGCACTAGTCTTCCTGAGATAGCTGCTCATATAGCTTCTTCCATAGGTATACTTAATGGTTCTCTTGATTACAAGATAGCTTCCGCTACCGTTCTAGGAACCAATATAGGGTCCGATGTGATACAGCAAACTCTGGTGATAGGTCTAGTTGTGCTTATAATGGGTGGAATACAGTTTAGAAGAAAGTTCTTGATCCAGGATTACCTGCCGATGATAGGTACAACTCTCCTAACCATGGTTCTTGCTTTCGATGGAACTATAACTAGAATAGATGGATTAATCCTATTATCCTGTTTCGTGGCCTATATGTATTATCTGACAAGAGATGAAAGACATAAAGATCACTTACCTGACCATACGAGTACTAATCCCTGGAAAGATATCGCAGCGGTTATTATAGGCATAGCGATTATCCTGGTATCTGCTCACTTCGTTTTATTATCCACTGAAGAGGTCGTGGCTTTAACAGGAATCGGTGGATCCATGATAGGAGTAGCCTTAATTGGTCTAGCTTCTGCTCTACCTGAGATGACCACGGCGATAGCGGCACTGGAACATAAAGCAAAAGGGATTTCCCTAGGTACTTTGATAGGTAGCAATATAACGAATCCCTTGGTAGGAATAGGATTAGGATCTCTTTTATCCACTTACTGGGCTCCACCTTCTCTCTATCTCTATGACTTGCCTATGGAGACAATCACAGCCGCCTTACTCCTAGCTTATCTATTACTGAGAGATAGAAAACTCGGTCGAGGCGGAGCAATATACTTAATAATGCTCTATGTAGTTTATATTGTCGTGAGATTCATGTTCTTCGCGGTAGATTAATTAAACCTTCTTCCCTGAGAATTAAGCAAGCCTTGG
>CAYLXZ010000034.1:0-5982 GCA_964388265.1 Microcaldota archaeon
GGTTGGGTTGATGGGCCCGCTGAGATTTCCACTTTGGAGAAGCAATGCTTCTCTTGGGTTTTGAACTCAGGTCGGGAGCACCCGAAGCTCCCAGCTTGCCAGTCTAGCCCACGGGCCCGTGATTGTGATTATCCGAATATTGTGCCCATTCCTTCTGCTGCTTTTTGTTGTTCTTCTTTTATTTTGTTTATTACTTTTTCTTTTTCTTCGCCTTTGATTTCTTTTACTCCTTCTAGGTTGATTTCTTCTTCGTTTTCTTCGAAGAATTCTTTGTTTCCTTCTACGTGTAGGTATGTTCCTTCTTTATCCATTCCTAGTGAGTTTGCGTCTCTTAGGTTGTATCCTTGTCTTTTCCATTGGTTTATGTCTGTGTCTTCTCCTATCATGTCTTCTGCTTCTAGCACGTTTTTTACGTCTTTGAGTGTGCTTGGTTCTATTCTGTATACTTTCTCCATTTTTATCCACCTCGTAAAACTAGCTTTCTTTTGTGTTTCTTGTGAATCTATTTATTTATTATCAGGGTGTTTTATAAATATGAGATGGTTTGATGAAATTTTTTTATCACTCTTCTTTCAGGGACCATGAGACAGGAAGTATGTGTCCTGAGGACTTTGAGAGGATTGAGGAGGCTTTAAGTTATTTGAGAAGTAACTATGAAGAATCCGAGCCTCTGGATGGGGAGAATTTCATCTCTTTGGTCCATTCGGATGACTATATTCAATCTATAAGGAGAGTTTCTGGTTTTAGAGGTGTATCTCAACCTGTTCCTGAAGCCTATGTTTCTGAGGGAACTTATGAGGCTGCTTGTTATGCAGCTGGGGCTTCTGTTGAGGCAGCTGAACTTGCTCTGGACGGAGAGACTTCCTTTGCTTTGGTTCGTCCTCCTGGGCATCATGCTCCTTTTGGAGGTTTCTGCGTTTTCAACAACATTGCTATAGCTGTGAAAAGGCTCTTGGATCAGGGTAAACGGGTTCTTGTTTTGGATTGGGATGCTCATCATGGTAATGGAACTCAGGATTTCTTGAGAGGGAGAGAGAACTCTGTGTATTTCTCTATTCATCAGAGTCCTTTCTATCCTGGTACGGGAACTGAGTCTGTAGAAAACTGTTATAACTATCCTCTCTCATCTGGGTCTGGAGATGAAGAGTTTCTTGAAGTCATTGAAAATGAATTAAAACTTCTTTTGAAAGAGTTTGATCCTGATGTGGTTGGTGTTTCAGCTGGATTTGACTCTATGAAGGGAGATTCTTTGACTGGCTTGGAGTTAACCACTGAAAGTTATAAAAAGACCTGTGAGGTTATAGATGATTATAATCCTTTTTTCATCTTGGAAGGTGGATATAATTCTGGTAATGTATTGAAGGGGATTAAGAAGGTGGCTGAGTTTTTTTGAGTAGATTACTTTGGTTTGATTTCTTTGTTCTTCAGCATTAGGTTCGGTGACCTTATCCCTGGCTTCTGTTTCTTCTTCTCTTTCCCTATTTTGAGTTTTTTGAGGTCTTTGAAGATGTTTCCTTGGAACACGAAGTTGTGTAGTGCTTTTCCATTTTTTTCGTATGATTTGGTTGCTTCGTAGGAGTAGTCTCCGGTTGATCGGTCTATGTTGCTTGTTATTGATTCTATTATGATTGTTTTTTCCGTGTCTATGCCTTGTCCTGGTTCTACTATGAGGTTGTCCATCCTTATTGAGTCTTTGTTTAGTAAGCTTTTTGCGTTTCCTGTGGATTCTGTGTTGAATACTTGGGCTGTGTAGTCGTTGTGCAGGTAGTTTTTCACTTTCCCTTGTTTTATTAGGTTTGTGTCTTGTTTTTTGGTTCCTTCATGGTCGAATCCGGTTGTGTAGGCTCCTGTTGGCAGTGTGCCTGAGTTGATTATGTTGAGGTGGTTTTTTCCTATTTTTTGTTCTGGCTCTATTTCTGATTTTTCTTTGTGCACTTTGTAGGCGTCTAGGTAGTAGGATAGGTTTCTTCTTAGGAAGTCGGATATGGCTTTTTTCTTTAGGAGGATGTTCTTTTTTCCTTCTTGTTTTTCTTTGTCTGAGAAGTACTTTGATTTTTCCTGCGCTTCTTTACAGTTCTCTAGGAACTCGCTGTAGGGATCTGTGTAGGATCTGGTGTATTCGCTGTATGTTCCTTTGTCTTTTCTTTTGGTGATGTAGCTTCCGAATGAGTTTGCTGTTTTTTCTTGGAATTTTTCATGGTTTCCTAGGGTGTCTGTATAGGTTTTTGTTTCTTTGATATAGCTTATTCTTGCTGCTCTTACTTCTGTGTTTTTTTCTTCGTATTGCCTGGCTTCTTTTATCTTTTCTATGTATTCTTCTATTGTTCTTGGCTCTAGGTTTTTTCCTAGTTCTTCTAGGGCTTTTCCTTTGTTTTTAATTTCTTTGATTTTGTTTTTTTGATCTGTGTTTATTTTAGCTAGTTTTATTGCTTTTTTTAATCCTTTTTCAAGGTTTTTTTCTCCCTTTATGGATACGGTTCCTATTCCTTTTTGGCTTGTTGCTTTTATTGAGTAGTTTACTGTTTCTCCTGTTTCTGCTTCTATGTCTCCTTTTTCTGTTATTCTTACTTTTTTCCTGTTTCTTTTCTCTTTCATTATTTGGATTAGTTTTGATTCTTCTTTGTATTTTTTCAGCGTGTTTTCCAGTTTCATTAGCTCACCATGAATTCTTCTAGTTTTAGGTGGGGTGCTCCCCATCCTACTGGTTTTCTTTGTCCGTTTTTACCGCAGTGTCCGCTTCCTTTATCCATCTTGGAGTCTGTTCCTATTGATTCAATTGTTTTAAGCAGTTCTAGTATCTTTCCGCTTAGTATCATTCCTCTTACAGGTTCTTTTAATTCACCGTCTCTTATTTTGTATCCTAGTTGTGCTCTGAACCTGAATTCTCCTGTTGATGGATGTACACTTCCTCCTTTTGCTCCTTTTATGTATAGTCCTTTTTCTGTTTCTTCTATCATTTCTTCTGGGTCTTTATCCCCTGATGTTATTACTGTGTTGTTCATTCTATTTATTGGGAGATATGAGTAGTTTTCTGCCCTTCCGTTTCCTGTTGATTTTCTTTCTTTTTCTCCAGCTGTTTTTCTTGAGTGCATGAAGTTTTTTAGTTTTCCTTTATCCACTAGTTTTGTTTTTTTGCCTTTTACTCCTTCGTCATCGTATTTGTAGAATCCTCTGGTTCCTTTTCTGGTTGGGTCGCTGACTAGGTTGAATTTCTTGGGTGCTATCCTCTTGTTCTTTTTGTCACCTAGGCAGGAGCTCTCTATGTCGGCTTCCAGTGCGTGGCCGAGTGCTTCGTGTGCGAATAGACCTGTCATTTGGTTGTTTATTACTAGTTTTCTTTTTCTGGATGATATTCTTTTAGCTTTTAGAAGTTCTTTTGTTCTTTCTAGGATTTCTTTTTTGGCTTCTTCTGCTTTTTCACGTATTTTCTTTGGGTTGAATTGGGAGAGATGTCTTGATTCATGTATCTGTGCTTTGGAATCGTTTTTCTCTGCTCTTATTTGTATTGATATGGATCCGTATGGTATTTTTTGAGTGATTTCGGTTCCTTCTGAGTTTATGAAGTGGGTTTTTGGTCTTTTGAGGTTTATTCTCACTGCGCTGTATTTCACTGTTGGTTCTTTGGAGAATTGGTCTGTTTCTTTGGTTATTTTTTTTAGTTTCTCTGTTTTTGGTTTTTCTGTGTCTATCTTGAACTTGTCTTGAATTGTTTCTTCCTCTGAGAGTTTTACTCTTTGGTTTCCCAGTTTTTTGGCTATCTTGTAGGATTTTTGGCTTGTTTCAAGGTGTTTTGATTCGTCTTCGGTGTAGGAGAATCCTATTGATCCTTTTTCTACTGTTCTTATCCCGGTGCCTGATCTGTTTGATTCTATTATTTCTTCTATTGATCCGTTTTCTGATTCGGTGTATCTGCTGTTTCTTTCTTCTTTTCTTATGTCCCAGTATTCGGGGTTTTTTCTCTCTAGATATCTTCGTGCTTTATCCATGTTTAGAAAAAGAAGGTGATTTATTTAATTCTATTCTTCTTTTAGGTGTTGGTATGCGGTGTTCACTGCTCTTGATCCTTGGTATGCGGCTGTTATTATTTGTTTGAATCCGTTGTCTGTGACGTCTCCGGCTGCGTATATTCCTGGTACGCTTGTCTTCATTCTTTCGTCTACTTTTATTTCTCCTGAGTCGCTGGTTTCTATGTCTAGGTCTCCTGTGATTTCTGTGAGTGGTACTCCGCCTATTGATATGAATAATCCGTCTACTTCGAGTTCTTTCTTTCCTTTGTATTTGTTATCGAGCTTTACTTTGTTCACCATCTGATCTCCTTTCACTTCCGTGACGTTGGTGTTGTTTATCACTTCTATCTCGCCTTTATCTGCTTTTTCCTCTACTCTCTGTTTCAGTATTGGCTCTGGATGTATTTCTTCTCCTCTGTATATTATGTAGACTTTTTCCGCGTGTTCTGTTAGTAGTAGGGCTTCTTTTGCTGAGGCTTCGGATCCTCCTACTACTGCTACTGTGTCGTCTTTGTAGAGTGCTGCGTCGCATACTGCGCAGTAGCTTACTCCTTTTCCCCTGTATTCTTCTTCTCCTGGTATGTCTAGTTTCCTTGTCTTTGTTCCTGTGGCTATTAGTACTGTGTCTGTTAGGTATTCTTTTCCTTCTCTCGTGGTTACCTTGTATTTTTCTTCTTCTTGTTCTATGTCCACTACTTCGGTGTCTTCATCTACAGGCACGTTGAAGTGATTTAGATGTGACTTGAAGTTCTCTATGAGTTCTTGGTTGGTTACTTCTCCTAGTCCAGGGTAGTTCTCGATTTTATGAGCATCTAGAACTGTTCCTCCTATGTCTTCGGTTACTACCTTGCCGTCCAGGTTGTATATAGCGGTGTATATTCCAGCTGCTAGTCCACCTGGTCCTCCTCCGATGATTATTAATTCGCGTTCTTCAGGCATTGTCCATCACTTTCTCTGTGTAATCAGTGTAATTGTTTACCTCTTGGTTCTTAAGTATCTGTTGTTGTGAGGACTGTAATCTTGGTAAATCTCTATTTTTAAATATGAGGAGTGATTAATCTAGATAAAGGTGATAAAATGGATTATAATGATAAAGAACCCATACGTAAACATAAGAATAACGATATCGTGACACAGACAAGTTTGGTTAACCCAGAACACGTGTCCCCAAGCGGATTATGCTCTATATGCACGAAAGAAGGAAACTGCGAAGTAGGAAAAAGAGCTAAAACAGGAGAAACTCTTTTCCCACAGCCATTTGGAACAGCTCAGTTCGGTGGAGAGAAGAAACTCCCATCAATAGAGGACCTGCAGATCCTACCAGAGCTATATGGACCTAACATGGACTTCGAAAAAGTAAAAACATCCATAAAGATAGGTAGCTTCAAAGTATCTTCACCCATAGCAATCGCGTCCATGGGATCCACAAAGGTAGCTCATAAACACGGAGAAGCCCTAGCAGAAGGAGCAGCAAGAGCAGGAATACCAATGGGAATAGGAGAAAACGTATGGGCAACCTACGGAAAGGAAGTTCTGAAAGAAAGAATGGAACCCTACCTAGAACACTACGATGGAGAAGGAGCACTAGTAGTTCAACTGAACGAGAACGAGAGAAAACAAGGCCTAGCCGACGAAGTATGTGGACTAGGAGCCCAAGCGCTAGAGATAAAACTAGGACAAGGAGCAAAACAAGGGCTAGGAGGAGAAATAAAGTTCGAAAGCCAGAAAGACGCAGATAAATACAGAGAATGGGGATACAAAGTCAAGAAAAACGCGGATGGAACATACCAAAGACACGCCCAGCCAGGTTCATTATCCAACGAAGAGTTCGAAGACATCGTTCTAGAGATGGCAGAGTACGATAAACCTATATGGATCAAGACAGGTATGGGAAAAGGAATCACGAAACTAATGAAGAAAATGAACCAGATAAACAGAGAACACGGAGACATAATAGAAGCACTAACCATAGACG
>CAYLXZ010000035.1:0-5799 GCA_964388265.1 Microcaldota archaeon
TTCATTATCTATTTCTATTATGTAATTATCATTTTCATCGTGAAATTTGTTCAGGCTACTTCGATTTTTAACCGTCCTCGACCAGAGAAAAGGACAAAATACTATTGGGAATTCCAGACCCTTGCTGTGGTGAACAGTCATAACCTGAACAGCTGACCTATCGGTATCCAGGCGGATTTCTTTTTCCTCTGAGGGCAATTTATCGGAACTTTCGATTTTTTGCTTGTACCATAGTATTGTACCATTCATTTCACGATTATTTTCATTTTCATCTTTATTGATCATTTCAGCCAGGTGTAGAAGGTTGACAAGTCGTCTTTCACCATTCTTTCTGGAAAGAATTTTTGTTTTTAGGTCAATCTCTTCCATAAAATAATTAAACATTTTAATAAAAGAGTCTTTTTTCCATTTTTCTCTCATTTTGTGAGTGCCTTCCTTGCTCTTCAGTTGCTCTGAGATAGCCATGAATCTTATTCCCCATTGATTTTGACCTGCTAGCCTTACCTGGCAGCCTACAATTTCTTCTCTGTCTGAGAACTTCTTTGCGATTCTCTTGGCTTCACTGACCCCTAGTTTAGGGTTGAGTCCTACTATGCCTGTAGCTGTTTTTCCCGGTATCTTGTTTAAGTTAGGTGAAGCGTAGTACTGTATTTCATCGTTGTCTTCGAGTTTCTTTCTTCTCTTTGCGGCTCCGGATCTGGATAAATCTATCTTATCGGCTAGCTCGCTGTCGGTTATCTTCGGGTTCTTCATAACTTCCCTGATGATTTTTCGGTCCTTTTCATCGAGTTCCATTTTTCCACCTTTTCTCCTTGGCTGAGAATTTGCCTCCCCCGTGGATCCGGGGGAGGAGAGGCTCACCCAAAGGAGATAGAATTCGTCTACATACATTACATTTCTTCCACTTTATAAGTGTTTTGGTGGAAAAATGTGAACAAGGGTGTGTTCGAACAGTGTTTCTGGACTAGAAGGGAGAGAAAGTTGATGGGGCCTGGGAGATTTGAAATCGGGAGCTCGTCACATGGACGGCTTCTCCCGTCTACTGGTCTCCCCTTGAGACCAATAGGACTTCATCACGCGTAAGCGTTCAGAGCTCCATGAATTGGAACTGGAGCCAGTGGGGATGCCAGACTACCCTAAAGCCCCATCTAGGAATATTAATATCATGGATGGTTATAAGGTTTCTCTTTCGATCTTTTTCTTTTGATGAGTTTAAACCCTTCTTTTTTGCAAACTTTTTTGCTTTCGAAAAAAGTTTAACGGGTCGGGCGGGATTCGAACCCGCGATCTACAGCTTAGGAGGCTGTTGCCGTGTCCAGACTAGGCCACCGGCCCATTCTATTTATATTTGTATCTATAACAAAATAAACATAGTGGATGATGATGTGAACAACCTCAGAGGTTCTCCGTACCCATGATGAGTAACCGGGTATCGCCCCATCTGACACTATTAAATTAATCTAGACAGCTCTTAAACTAACTCTAGCGTTTAATTTCCCTTTAAAATTATCTCTCTTACTTCACTATCCTTTACCTGGATGTAGCTTGCTCTTCAGTCCCTGTGTGAAGAAAGGTGACTTTACCCATGCTCCAACTTCTTCGCTCTCTTCGCTTGGATTCAAGAAAAGAATTGAATGATCGTCTATAGTCATGAATCTATGATCATGGTCGCTTTCAATCACTTCAGCTGAATCTAGAGATCTGTCTAGGTCTTTGGATTTACCTGTAACTAGCTTCACGTCCACGCCTCTTTCCATGGCTTCCTGTAGAAGTTCTCCATGTGTGTCTATGTGTTTATTTGCGTCTTCTGTGTCCGTGGCTATTGTTATTTCTCTTTCCGCGTTTTTGACAAGGGACTGTATCTTTGAATGTATCTTGTTTTTGTCTCTTAGGAACCACATGAAGTCCTCTGGATCTGTTTTTTCTCCTGTGTCGACTTCACCTGCTTTTCTTTGGAACTCTTCTTTCACTTCCTCGATCTCTTCAAGTTCTTTCCTGTGTTCTTCTTTCTTGGTTTTCTTAAGATTATCTAATGATTCTTCTACTGGGTGAGAGTTGTATTTTGCTGGTCTTCCTGGCTGTATAGAAGCCATTCCTTTGTCATCTAGTTTGTTGAGTATGTCGTAGGTTCTTGGTCTAGGTATGTCGGTTTTCTCGCTTAGTTCCGATGCTGTTAGGGGTCCAGATGTAGCTAGTGCTAGGTATGCTTTGGATTCGTATTTGTTTAGTCCTATTTTCTGTAGGCTGTTGATCAAGTCACTATCCATATCTAGTTTCATAAGGAACCCATCCTTTATATTATTATGAACCGAAACATTTAAATATGTTGCTACTCAGGAATAGTAACAGGTGAGAATCCATGAAAATAACAGACTCCAAAATAATCAAGATAGCATTCGTAGCCGTACTCATAATCGGCGTAGCCTCAGCACTAAAAGCAGAGGCACCAACACAAGTTAAAACCACACAGAAAAACGAAGTAGCACAATACGCCGTGGAACTAACCAACGATAAATCACAAACAGTAGAAGTAAGTTTATCTCTTGAATCAGAAGTACATACTTCCCTCTCAGATAACCTAGTATCTCTATCACCCGGACAAACCAAGACAATACACGTGTTCGCGGTTCCAGAATCCGTAGGCGAAGGAACCTACATGATAAACCTACAAGCAAACCAGAAAACAGTTTCTCTAGCACTTAATGTAGGTGAAGGAGCACCGTCACTAAGCCTAACAAACAGCTACGGAAAGATGACCGTGAAACAAGGAACCTCTCACGCCATAAGACTCGTAGCCAGAAACACAGGAAACAGAGAAATAAAGAACATCGTAGTGAAATCCGATCTATCAGAAAAATTCAACCCACAGTACCCGGACTCCTTTGACCTAGAACCAGACGAAACAAGAGAAATCTCCGTGATAGCCCAGATACCAAGCGACTACCCAAAAGGAGAATACACCTATAACGTGAAAGCAGCATCAGGAGACCTCCAAGCAACAAGAGAAGTAAAACTAAACATAGTCGGAAAACTACCAGTAAAAGACAGACTAACACTCGAACCGCAAAAATCATGGGAAACAATACAAAGCAATGAAGGACCAACAGGATACAAATTAACCTTTGAAATAACAAACAAAGGACTAACCGACCTAGAAAACGTAGAATGGGAAATGGAGAACATCCCAGAATCCTGGAACGTCACTGGAACAGAAGACTTCGATATAAAAGGTGGAGAAATAACAGAGAAAACAGTGTTCTTCGATTCACAGGGAGACTTCTCCGAAGAAACAGTAGAAGTAAACCTACTTAAAGACGGAGAGCAGATCACAAGCAAGGAACTAGAGTTCTCAGGAGAAAGAGTAGGAACCACAGGAACAGCACTCGTAGTAGGCGGAGGATCAATAACAATCGGAGCACTTGTATTAATAGCTCTAGTGTTCGTATTCCTCTATGTAAGAGAAAGAAACCTAAACAAAGCTACATTAAGAAAAGAATCGGATAAGAAGTACCTGGAAAAACTCGTTGACAAAACAGTAGAGGAAGAACCAGAAGAAGACACAGAGGAATAATCTCTTCTCTTTATTTCTCTTTTTTTATCTAAAACAACAGACTGACTACTTCTCTATATAAATCTAGAACAGAGTTGGAATAAATCCACCTGCTGATAACCCTAGAACCAGAATCAAAAGCACGATTAGTAGTATAATCAATCTGTTTCTGCGTCTAAGAACCTTCTCCAACCTTTCTTTCCGGTGTTTTAGTTCGGCTTTCTTTGCTTCTTCCGATCTGTCTTCTCTTTCAGGTTCTTCTTTCTCTTCCTTTTCTTCTTTTACTTCTTTGCTTTTTTCCTCTTCTTCTTTGAGGTAGTCTTTGAATCCTTTGTACTCTCTTTCCCTTTTGAATACACCTAGGTCAACCATTTTGAACACTACTCTATATCTGTCCCTGGTTTCATGTCTTTATCTGGGTTCAGTAAACTTACTTTATCTCCGTCTACTGCGGCTAGTACCATTGCTTCTGACTTGATTCCCATTATTTCAGCTGGCTCTAGATTGGTTGCTACCGCTACTTTCTTTCCTTTTAATTCATCCGCATCGTAGTGGTCTTTTAATCCCGCTACTGTGGTTCTTTCTTCTCTACATATATCTATGTTCATCTTATATAAATTATCAGCGTCTTCTACTTCTTCAACTTCTTTTATGTGACCTATCTCTAGGTCTAGTTCTTTGAATTGATCGAACGGTATTTTACTCATTTTTTCATCCTCCTTTTCTTGTTCTGAGTCTTTGAATTCTTCTTCGTGTTTCTTTGCTTCTTCTTTGGATATCTTCTTGAACAGTGGCTTGAAGTCGTTTATCTCGTGTCCTGGTTCAAGTTTAATATTGCAGTCCTTTAATCTCTTTGGGTTCACGTCTAGGAAATCTTTTATCTTATCCGCGCTTTCAGGTATAAATGGCTCGAGCAGGATAGATAGTGCCTTCACGGCTTGTAGTGATGTGTATATTACTTCTTCTTGTCTTTCTTCGTTTTTCCATGGTTCTTCATCTGTTATGTATTTGTTGGTGTCTCTAGCTAAATCTGTGATTGAGTTTAGGGCTTTGCTGAAGCTTGTTTCATGTATGTGTTCTCTGGATTTCTCTATTGTTTCATCGATTCTTTCCAGTATCTCTTGGTCTTTTTCCGTTAGCTCTGGATCTGGTATTTCTCCGTCGAAGTATTTTTCAGTTAATGTAAGTGTTCTGTGAACTAGGTTTCCTATCACGTCGTTCAGATCATGGTTCACTATCTTTCTGAATTCGTCCCAACTGAATTCTCTGTCTCGGTCCTTTGGATTCATCTTCATTAAGATGTATCTCCAGTAGTCTCCGGGGTAGAGGTCGAGCGCGTCATCTAGGAACACTCCTCTTCCTCTTGATTTGCTGAATGCTCCTCCTTCGTAGGTTAGGAACTGTGTGGCGGTTATTTTATCTGGCTCTATGTAGCCGTCTTTTGTTCCTTTGAGTATTGCTGGGAAGTACACTGAGTGGAATGGAACATTGTCTTTTCCCATGAACTGTGTTAGTTTTGTGTCTTCGTCTTTCCACCATTCTTCTACGTCTATTTCTTCTGAGAAGCTTATGTATCCTATTGGAGCATCGAACCATACGTAGAAAACTTGTTCTGGGTGGTCTGGGATGTTTATTCCCCAGTCCATGTTTCTTGATATATCTTTATCTCTTAATCCTTCTTTTAATAGATTCTCCGTTAGGTTAACAGTGGTTTTTGACCATTGGTCTCTTTTTCTACCCAGTAGGTCTCTTATCTCGTTTTCCAGGGCGGATAGCTTGAAGAATACGTGTTCGCTTTCTCTTTTCTCGGGTCTTGATCCACATGTGACGCATTGGTAGTTTATCAGTTCGCTTGGAGAGTCGAACATAGTTCCGCATTCATCGCATTGATCTCCCTTCGCGTCCTCGGCTCCACATTCTGGGCATTCTCCTTCCACGAATCTATCCGGAAGAGATTTCTCGCATTGTGTACAGTAAAGTATCTGTATGTCTTTCTTGTAGATGTAGTCGTTCTCTTTGAGTTTTTCGTATATCTCTATTGTTTTCTCGGCGTGGTTTTGTTTGGTTGTCTTTGAATATACATCGAAATCTAGGTTAAGCCCGTTGAAGAGCTCTTTGAGTTCTTCATGGCATTTTTCACTCCATTCCTCTGGAGGTTCACCGTGTTCCTGAGCTGATATAGTTATGGGTGTGCCGTTGTTGTCGGTTCCGCAGATGTATCTGCATTCTTCTCCATCGAGCTTCAGAAA
>CAYLXZ010000036.1:0-752 GCA_964388265.1 Microcaldota archaeon
GTATTCTACTGGGGTTGTTATTGGTGTCATTCCTATTCTGTGGGCTATGTATTCATCGAACATGCTGCTTGTGTTTTTGAAGAAGTCTACTTGTGTTACTGCTAGTGTTGGAACTTCTCTCATTGTTGCTCTTCTTACTGCGTTTGCTGTTGCTGGGTTTGCTTCTTTTAGTGTGAATTTTAGTTTTTTCCCGTTTTCTTCGATGTCTGTTATCTTCATTTTTTCACCTATGGTCTTCTTCCTCTTTTTCCACCGGCTTTCTTTGTTCCGTCGTGTGGTATTGGTGTTACGTCTTCTATCTTTCCTACTCTTAGTTTACTTCTTGCTAGGGCTCTTATTGCTGCTTGTGCTCCTGGTCCTGGTATCTTGGATTTGTGTCCTCCTGGTGCTCTTATTTTAACGTGCACTCCTTTTAGTCCTTTGTTTGCTGCTTGTTGTGCTGCTTCTTGTGCTGCTTGCATTGCTATGTGTGGTGTTCCTTTTCTTCTGTCGTTTCTTGACACTATTCCTCCTGAGTTTTTTGCTAGTGTTTCTGATCCTGTTGCGTCTGTTATTGTGATTATTGTGTTGTTGTTTGATGAGTATACGTGGGCTATTCCCCATTTTTCCTTCATTCGAGGTCACCTTTTCTTTTTATCCATTTTTTAAGTGTTTTTCTGTCTTTGTTTTCTTTTTCTGCTTCTAGTAGTTTCTCGTAGTCTACTTCGCTGTCTTTTACTTCTTCTTTTATGTCCGCTATGTTTTCTTTGACT
>CAYLXZ010000036.1:762-5666 GCA_964388265.1 Microcaldota archaeon
TAGTCCAGTTCTCCTGTTTCCGTCTCTTTTTCTTCTTTGGTTTCTTTTTCCTCTGTCTCTTCTTCCTGTTTTGGTTTTTCTTCTATTTTTCCTTCTTCTTTTGCTTTTTCTACTAGTTCTTCAGGTGTTTCTTTGCCTTTTGCTTGTTCTATTGGTTCTCCGTACCAGTCTATTGTTGCTTCTTCTCCTTTTCGTATGGTTTTGCTTGGTTTGGTTGTTCTTCTTCCTTTTACTTGGATGTGTCCGTGTACTATTAGTTGTCTTGCTTCTTTTGGTGTTTTTCCGTATCCTTTTTTCCATGCTTGGGTTTGTAGTCTTCTTTTGAGGTAGTCTTCTGTTGTGAGTGATAGTACGTCGTCTAGTTGTTGGTTTTCTTTGAGTAGGCCTATTCTTTTTAGTTTTTCTAGGAATTTTTGTTCTTTGTTTTTTTCTTCGGTTGTTCCTGTGAGTTTTCTTGCTTGTTTTCGGTATTTTCTTATTTGGCTTTCGGCTTTCCATACTTCTTTCTTGTTTTTTAATCCGTATTTTTTGATTAGGTCGCTTTCGGATCTTAGGTTTTGGAATTCCCATGGGTGTTTTGGTTTTTCGTATTTTCTTTTTAGTTTTCTTGGGTCTCCCATGTTTGTTCACCTTATTTTTCCTCTGGTTTCATTTTTTCTTTTTCTACTCCGAGTGTTGTTTCGCTTCTTCCTGTTGTTCTGGTTTTTTGTCCTCTTACTCTGAGTCCGTATTTGTGTCTTATTCCTTTGTATGATTTTATTTCTTTCATGTGTTCGATGTCTCTTTTTTGTTTTAGGTCTAGGTCTGCTTCTGTTAGGTGTTTGTGTTCTCCGGTTTGTCTGTCTTTTCTTCGGTTCAGCAGATGGCTTGGGATTCCGTATTCTTCTGGTTGGTTGAGTATTTCTTTTGCTTTTTTTAGTTCTTCTTTTTCTAGGCTTCCTATCTTTGCTTTTTTATCTGCTTCTGTTTCTTCAGCTACTTTGTGAGCTAGTGAATTGGCTAGGCTTGATCCTATTCCTTTGACTTCTTGGAATGCTTCGCTTAGTTCTTTGTGTCCGTCGATGTCTTTTTTAGCTATTCTTACTATTCCTTTTACGTCTGCCATGTGTTCACCTTTTCTTTCTTTGCTTTTCTATGGGTCAATGCCGTTTGGCTCGCCGTGGAGTAATTGAGATATAGGCTCAGATATTTACTCAGGTATTATTTTCCCTACCGTGGTTTATAAAGGTCTTTGTTGGTTTGGAGAGAAAGCGCTGGGAAGGGGATTTGAACCCCTGTGGCCGTGAGGCCACCAGCTTTCCAGGCTGGCGCATTACCGCTCTGCCATCCCAGCTTCATGAACTTAATCTGAATCACTTATTACTTTCGTGGTTTTTACCACTATTCCTTTATCTTTTTCTTGGGTTTCTTCTTGGTTCATCTGGGCTTCGCCTATTGCTATGATTTTTTCATTGAATTCAAGCGCTACTGGTTCTCCTTTATCTAGATTTCCTTTTATTTCTTTTATTCCTGGTTTCTTCAGGTTTGCTCCGTGTTTCACTGTGTCTAGTGCTGTTTTCTTAATCTCTATCTTCGGCATCCCATAAAGTGCTTCTTCCAGAGGTATCAATAGTTCTTCAGTCGATTCTTCTTTCAGTTCTTCGATCGTGTTACTTTGTTTAACGTTCCATTTACCTGATTTGATTCTTCTGAGATTAACTAACTCTGTTTCTGTATCTAGTTTCTCACCTAGGTCTTTTGCTAGAGTTCTTATGTAGGTTCCGTGCTGGGCTTCCACTGTGAAGATGTGTTTCTTTCCTTTTTTCTCTAGGTAGTTTATGTTGTATATCTGTCTTTCTCTTTCTTCTCTCTTCACTGCTGATTTTTCAGGTGGTATCTGCTTGATCTTTCCCTTGAAACTCTCTAGTTTTTTCTTCATCTCTTTCTCCGGCACTTCTTTCTCTGTCTTTATCTCTACGTAGTATTCTTTGTCTTTTTTCTGTAGGTATTCCTGTATTTTAACTGCTTTACCTAGAGCTATGGGTAGTATGCCTGTGGCGAATGGGTCTAGAGCCCCGCAGTGACCTGCTTTAACTCCAGTTAGTTCGGATATTTCTTGGGTTACTTCTGGGCTGGTTTTTTCTTTTGGTTTGTCTATTAGGAGTATTCCTTTTTTAGATTTAGTCATTCTGGATCTTTTCTATCTGTTTTTTTATGGTTTCTACTGTTTCTTTGGGTTTCTTGTCTGTTGTGTCTATTAGTAGGTCGTATTGGTCTTTGTCTTTTATGTAGTCTACTCCGTAGATCTCTTTCCAGTGTTTTCTTTCTTTGTTTTCTCTTTTCTTGATTTTCTTTATTTCTTTATTTATTTCTTGTTCTGTAGGTTCTCTATACTCTTGTTTTTCATCTATCTTTTCAGCATATTCTTCTCTCCCTATTTTCTCTCTCATCAGGATTCTCTTGGCTCTTTCCTTTATTTCTGCGGTTAGAAATATCTTTAGATCTGCTTTTGGTAGGTGATGGGCTGATAGCTTCCCGTTCACTATCGCGTTTTCTTTTTCTTTTGCTAGTTTTTTCTGTTCTTGGTCTAGGGATCTGTGGAATTTTTCTAGTTTTTCTGGGTTTTTTTCTTGTTTTTCCCATAGTCCTTCTGGATCTAGGTTTTTTTCTTCTGCTATTTTTCGGGCTATTTCTCCGACTTCTATGATTGGGTAGTTTAGTTCTTGAGAGAGCTGTTCAGTGGTTGTGGTGTCTCCTGCTCCTGGTGTTCCGGAGATTGTTATAATCATCTAATCTTTCTTTTTCTTTCTGTATGTCTTGTATATGCCTTCTAGGGTTAGGCTGACTGCTACGGATACTAGTATGTACCACCAGAGCCAGGTTAGATTTAGGTTGACTACTGGAAGCGTCATTACGGTTCCTGTGCCTTGGTATGTTCCTCTTAGCCAGAATATAACTAGTATTATTGGTACAAAGGTGTAGATGAGTGGTTTGAAGTTGTGTTTCATCATTTCTTTGGTTAGGGACATCATTTCTTTTGTGTGTTCTGTGTCTTTTTCATCGCTTTCTTTTTGTTTCTTTTTTATCTCGTTTAGTCTTTCTTTTATTTCGTCTACTCTGTCTTGATCTGTCATTAGTTTTTGTACGGCTGTGGATGTGCTTGCTATTCCAACTGCGATCAGGGCGATTGTTGTTGCTGGATCCATTATTTTTCCTCCATTGTTTCAGCGAGTTGTTTGGCTGCTTTGTTTATTTTACCTTGTTTGTTCTTTATTATCTTTACCAATGCTCCGGTTAATGTGGATGCTGTGGCTGCGTAGTGTCGGTTGAGTTCTTGGTGTTCTTTTGGTGGTAGTTTGAAGTCTGATCTTTCTCTGGATTGGTCTTTTTCTCGTCTTTTGTTTATGTTCTGGGGTTTTGATTCGATTAGAATTATTCTATCTATGTTTAGTTTGTTCAGTATCCATTTTGGCATTCCTGGGAGTATTCCTTTTGGTGTTTCTACGGCTAGGTGGGTGTCTATTAGTATGTTTTCTTTTTTGTTGAGTTTCTTTGCTGTTTTTTCCTGGAGTTTCTTTGTTTGGTTGGCTGGTAGTTTTCTTAGTTGGTCTCTGTCTTCTACTGTTCCTTGTTTCTTTGCTGTTTTCAGCATCTGTGTTCCGAAGTTCAGTACTTTGTAGTTGGGTAGTTTTTCTTTTGCTTTGTTGAGTACTGTTGTTTTCCCTACTCCGGGTATTCCTATTACTAGGGCTTTCATTTTTACACCTAGGTTGGTAGGTTTGAGGTTTCTACTCCTGGGATGGATCTGAATGCTTCTTCGCTGGCTAGTTCTTCGTACATCTGGTAGAGTATTCCTACTGTGAGTAGTATACCTGTTCCTGAGCCTAGTGCGCCTGTTAGGTCAGCTACTGCGGCTAGTATGCCTACTGAAGCAGAACCTAAGACAATTAAGCTAGGTATATATCTGTCTAACACTCTTTTTATAACGCGTTGATCTCTTCTAAACCCAGGTACATGTAGCCCTGTGTCCTTCAATTGTTCTGCTACGTCTTCGCTGGTCATGTTGCTCATTTTGGCCCAGAACTTTCCGAATATTACGGCTCCTAGGGCCATTCCTGATGTGTAGATAATTATCTGTAGGATTTTCTTTGAGTTTCCTAGTGTGGCTGCGGCTTTTGATGGTGTCCCTAGTGCTCCTGATGGTGATTGTAGGTAGTAGGCTACTCCTGATACTGGTTGATTGTTTTGGAATTCTCCGAGTATGGGCATTCCCATTCCGTCTAGGGTTACTCCCCATAGTTGTATGTTTGCGAAGAGTGCTGATACGAAGATGACTGGGATTACGGATAGGTACATGAATTTTAATGGGTATTTGGCTCCTCTTCCTCTTATTTTACCGAAGGTGAGTGGTATTTCTACTTTCATTGTTTGTGCGTAGACTGCTATTAGGAATATTACTACTGTGAATATGAGTGGGAATAGTGCTGAGCTTGGTACGCTTCCCATGGTTATTCCTTTGAGTAGCTGTGGTATTAGTCCGATGAATTGTTGTGTTCCTGCTCTGGTTACCCAGCTTAGTGCTCTCCATATGATTGTTGAGGATACTCCTGCTACAATGAATAGTCCTACTCCTGATCCTATTCCGTATTTGGATACTACTTCGTCTAGGAATATTATGAGTATTCCTCCGGCTGCTATTTGAATTATTAGTATTAATGTGGTTGTTCCTCCTCCCATTGCTGGTATGAATCCGCTTGCTACGTATACTACGGCTTGGAAGAAGCAGAATAGTATTGCTACGAGTTTTTGTACTCCTTGGAACAGTGATTTTTGAGCGGGGTTGCTCATGTCCATTTGGATGATGTCTGCTCCGGTTAGTAGTTGTAGTATAATGGATGCCATTACGATTGGCCCTATTCCTAGGG
>CAYLXZ010000037.1:0-5256 GCA_964388265.1 Microcaldota archaeon
CCGGAGGCTCAACCATGAAAAAACTAGGAAAGGTCGCATCGGTAAAAGACGGTAAACTAATTCTGAAGACAGATAAAACCCTAGACGAAGGAGACCAAGTATACGACGAATCAGGAAGGTTCATAGGGAACGTAATAGGATTCAAAGACGAAGAATACGGAGAATACGCAGTAATAAGTCCAAAGAAAGATCCAGAGCCACTTAACGGAAAGAAACTCTACGGTTAGTTTTCTATCGAAGGAGCTAGAAAATGAACCTAAAAAAAGAAACAAAGCAGAAGCTCCAGGAAAACTCGATAGAACCTGATCTAGAAGAAGGACAACACTTTCTAGTTCACCCAGCAACCATACAGAAAATAACAAACATAGCGAACATAAACAAACAAGATAAAATCCTTGAAATAGGACCGGGAACAGGAAACATCACCCGAGAAATAGCTAGAAAGGCAGATAAAGTCACTGGAATCGAGATAGATGAAAAATTCAAACCAATACTACAAAAACTTCCTGAAAACGTTGAAATAAAATACCAAGATGCTAGAAAATACATAATAAACCACTTGATAAAATCCAAAGATCCAAAACACGACAAGATAATTGGGAATATACCATACAAGATATCGGAACCACTAATGCACTGCCTTAACTACATTGAAGACATTGAAGTAACCGTGCTGACAGCTCCAAAGAGATTCATCTCCACAGTAAAAAAGAACCCTATCTACAATTCCTTTCTAAAGATTCAGAAGATCAAGAATATCCCTAGAAAAAGATTCTACCCCAAACCAGCTACAAATTCAACTTTAGTTAAGATAGAGCACAGACCAAGCTACCGAAAAAGCCAAAATGATGATCTCTTCGTAAGAAGAGAACTCTACCTACAGGAAGATAAAAAACTCAAGAACGGGTTAAAGGAAACTCTAATAAGACTTCACCAGATTAAACACCAAGAACAACTTACGCAGAGAGAAGCAAGAAAAATAATCGAAGATATATCTCTAAATAAAGATCAACTGGAACAAAGGATAGACAACATTCCAAAAAATCTCTACAAGAAAATAGGTGAAGCAGTGAAAAGAAGAGATATCTAGACCACCAAAGCCTTTATATTCTAAATTCTTCTAAATTACACAATGAATAAAAATTTCAATCCCCTACACACAGCGGTCATCATAGTACTTCTAGGAACCTTGGCCCTAGGTGCACCTACAGCTAAATTCACAGCCACACCGAAAACAGGAGAAGCACCGCTCGAAGTTCAATTCGATGCATCCCAAACCATACTAGGCAACCACTCAATACAAGGATACCACTGGGACTTTCAAGGAGACGGATACATAGACAAAGAAGGACTACAAACCACCTACACATACTACTCACTAGGAGAACATACAGCAACCCTAGAGGTAGTTGATACAGAAGGACAAAAAGACACTTACCAAGAAAACATCACGGTACAGAGACCCAGCCAAGGTCAAGTACTACAAACAGAAGCCAAAGACAACGGAGATGGATACCTATATCTAGAGGCCATCGCAGGTCAATACTCCAACAACACATTCACCTGCCAGAACACCACAGTGAAAGCAGAAGTAAAAAACATACCTTACAAGCTAAAAAAACCAGAAGGAAGCTACTGCACCTTCTCAAAAGAAATAAAAACAGGTCCAGGAACCTACGAAGTAGAATTCAAAGCCGAGTACCCAGACGGAAAGGACACAGAGACCATGGAGATTACAGTCGAAGGAAAGAAACCGAACCTAGAGATATACTCCCCTGAAGAAGACTTGAAAGTTGTACAAGATGCCGAGGTATTCATAGAAGCACAAGCAACACAGTATAGAACCTACCTAACAGGAGAATTCACCGCGAAGATAGGTAACAGATCCACTGAACTCGACAAAACCCAGGCAGGAACCTACTCCGGAAAGATGAACGTAGAAAAACCAGGAAACAAAACCATCCAAGTCAAGTTCCAGAACCAGGAATGGACACTGGAAAAAAACAGGTCAATCCGAGTTCTCAACTCCAGTTCAGACAAAGCAAAAGAGCTAGAACCAAGCATGAATATACTCTACCCCTCACCCTACATAAAGATCAACAAGAACGAAAGCCTCATCTTTGAAATAGAGCTACTCGACTCCTCCAGCCGACCAATGTCAGATCAACAGATAAACTACACGCTGGAAGGACCTGGAAACACCACTAACGAAGGAAAGATAAACCAAGGAGACTACCTGTACAGCAAGATACTTGAGTTCCCGAACCCAGGGAAATACAGATTCACAGCTACCTGGAAAAACCTCGAAGAAAAAGTGAACATCACTGTAGGGCCAGAAGAAGAAATACCTGAAGAACAAAAGCTACAGACAGAGATCATAACACCAAGACCAACAGTATACTCCTATGGAAACGAGCTAATGATCCAAACAGCAGTAACCAAACACAACGAATTCATAGAAAACGCCACAGTATTCTACGTCCTGGACAACCAGGAAGAGGAACAGATGAATCCAACGCAGAAAGAAGGAGAATACCAAACATCACTTGGAGTCCCTGAGAAAGGAAGACACACAGTGACAGTGGTAGCGAAACACGGTAAAGAAGAAGCAAGGGAAACAGTACCATTCAAAATAAGCGACAAGTACCTAGAACCAGAAATAATTCACCCACCCGACAATGAAACACTTAACCTAACAGAAGGAAATAGAATAGACCTCAAAGCAAACGTAACGGACCAGAACAACGTGGTAGCTAGAAACGCTCTAGTAACAGCTCAGTTCACTTCACCAACAGGCAAAGAATCAGAGATGAAGATGAAACAAGAAGAAGACATATACAGAGTCTCCTACTACCCAGAAGAAACAGGGGAACTAGAAGTAAAAGTAACAGCACAGAAACCCAACCACGTAGAAGGAGAAACAACCACAACACTCTCTCTAATAGTAAACGAGAAGAAAAGCGAAGCAGAAAAAGCAGTAGGCAAACTAACCATCCGAACACTTCTAAAGATAGCTCTAGGTCTAGCCATAATAATTCTCCTACTAGCACTCGTCACCCGAATACTCTAGAGAATAAAGGAGAAGAAACATGAAGACAGCAGCATTACTTTCAGGTGGAAAAGACTCAGTCTACGCAATACAGATAGCTCAATCTCAAGCATGGGAAATCACAGACACCATTACCCTAGCACCACGCAACCCAGAGTCCTGGATGTTCCACTACCCCAACCCAGAGATAGCAGAAACCCAATCAAAACTAATGAACATACCCAACAGAACAATCAAGATACAAGGAGAGAAAGAAAAAGAACTAGAAGACCTGAAAGAAGGACTAAAGGAACTCAAACAAGAGAGAGGAATAGAAGGATTCATATCCGGAGCCATAGAATCAGAATACCAGAAAAAAAGACTAGAATACATAGGAGAAGACCTAGAGCTAAAATCATTCACACCACTCTGGCATAAAGACCCCTACAAGATGATGAAGGAACAGATAGAATCAGGATACAGATACATATTCACCCAAGTCTCCTCAGGAGGACTGGACAAATCATGGCTAGGTAGAGAAGTAAATGAAAAAACTTTAGAAGAATTGAAGAAGCTAAAACAAGAGATAGGAGTACATATGGCTGGTGAAGGTGGAGAATACGAGGTAGCCGTGCTCGAAGCACCTATATTCCAAGGCAAGATAAAGATCAAGGAAGCAGAAAAGAAGATGGAGAGCCCAAACAGAGGAATATACGATATAAAAGACTTCCAGGTAACCCAAGAATGATGTTGTTGCTAGAACAACAAAATGATTTAAAGCCCTGTGGAACTTCAATAACCAGAGCAACAAGATAAATTAGGTGAAACCAGATGGCTAGAAACATACATATAGAGAAATTCAAAAGAGAACCACAACAATCACGGAAAATAGAAGTAGTTGAAAGAAAAGGAATAGGACACCCAGACACAATCTGCGATGCAATAATGGAAAAAGTATCAGTAAACCTAAGCAAAGAATACAGAGAAAAATTCGGGAAAATACTACACCACAACATAGACAAAGGACTACTAGCCGCAGGAAACACCAAACCAGAATTTAAAGGCGGAGAAATAACCGATAAACCAAAACTCATATTCAGCGACAGAGCAACATTCCAACACAAAGAAGAAGAAATACCTGTAAACCAGATAGCAATGCAAACAGCCAAAGAATGGATAAAAAAACACATCAGAAACCTAGATCCAGGGAACATAACCTACTCATCCGAACTAAAACCAGCCGCAGGAAACCTAGCGGACATATTCGAAAGAGAAGGAGAAGTAATGGAAGCGAACGACACATCAGCAGCAGTAGGGTACGCACCCCTAACAGATCTAGAGCAACAAGTACACGACCTAGAAAGATACCTGAACTCCGAAGACTACAAAGACAAACACCCATACTCAGGAGAAGACATAAAAGTAATGGGAACCAGGATAGGGAACAAAAAAAAGATAACGATAGCCATGGCCTTCGTAGATAGATACATAGAAAGCGAAGAAGACTACTTCAGGAAGAAACAAGAGGCTGAACAGACAATAAAAGAGAAACTAGATGAAGAAGTTGACATTGCCCTCAATACCCTTGACGAAAGAGGAAGAGGAAAAGACGGAATATACCTCACTGTCACAGGTACATCCGCTGAAAGCGGTGACTCTGGTCAAGTAGGAAGAGGAAACGGAGTAAACGGAATAATACCACTTAACAGGCCAAAAGGAAGCGAAGCAGCCGCAGGGAAAAACCCAGTTAGCCATGTAGGAAAAATATACAATGCCTTAACCCATAAAATATCTAGAGAAATATACGAAAATGTCAATGGAGTTGAAGAATCCTATGTATGGCTCTTAAGCCAGATAGGGAGAAAAATAGACGATCCTTTGATCGCTTCAGTGCAGGTTAAGACCAATAACTCAACCTCGCTCTCAGAAGTGAGGTCCCTTATAAAAGAAGAAGTTAACCGTGAACTAGAGGATATAAATGCCTTCTGTGATGATTTGTCAAGAGGGAACATCAAGGTATACTGAAACTAGGATAAACACTCTAAAGACCCCAAAAAGAGCTTTAAAACCCTTAAAATCTTCAATACAAACAAAACCTTTATAAAGGTGAACTACGTTATGGATTTAGGAGGTGGATTATAATGGCAAGAGAATTACCAATTGCACCTGTAGATAGAATAATCAGAAAAGCAGGAGCAGAAAGAGTTGCTGAAGACGCTGCTGCAGAA
>CAYLXZ010000038.1:0-5209 GCA_964388265.1 Microcaldota archaeon
GGCCCTGGTACTCCGCGTTCTTCGCTGCGCTTTCTATTACTTCTCGGACTTTTTCTATTGACTTCATTGGGTATCCGCCTGACTGTCCTTGTTTTCTGTGTGGCATTTTCTTGTTGTGGTTCTTGTATGGTATGCTGTCTTTCTTTTCTTCTACTCTTTTCAGGTACTCGAGTGCTTTTTCCACCGTTTTTCCTTTCACTGCGTTGCATGTCTCGGTTGTCTTCTTTGGAGATACCTTTACTCTGGTGGCTTTGGCTTTTGCTGTGTTTTCTGTTGGTCCTTGGTAGCTGTAACTCATTTTGATCACTTATTATTGTACGGATATGTATTTTGTTCCTCTTGTTGCTCCGATTCCTGGTCCGGAGTGTTCGACTTTTTCTGTTCTTGTTAATGCGAATTCTCCTAGGTAGTGTCCTATCATTTTTGGCTTGATTTCTATTGTTTTCCAGTCTTGTCCTGTGTGTAGGTCTATTTTTTTGTTGAATAGTTCTGGTGTTATGATCATGTCTCTTGCATGGGTTTTGATTGGTTCGTCTTCTTTTTCTTGTTCTTTTGCTTTTTCGAGTAGTTTTTCTTGTTGTTTGGTTAGTCCTCTTTTGAGGCTTCTTCTTTGTCTTGCTGGTAGTATTTTGATTATTTCTTCTTTTGATAGTTCTTTGAGTTCTTCTGGTGTTTTTCCGCGGTATTTGAATTCTTCTTTTGCCATGTTTATCATCTATTCGTTTCCTTTTTTTCTTCCTGTTGATTTTGATCCGAATGATCCTACGTGTTGTCCTGGGGATCCTAGTTTTCCTTTGTTGGTTATTGCGTTGTGGTGTTGTTTTCCTCCGAATGGGTGGTCTGCTGCGTTCATTTTTACTCCTCTTACTGTTGGGTATTTTTGGCCTTTTGCTTTCTTTTTGTGGTAGTTTTTACCTGCTTTTAGCATTGGTTTGTCGGTTCTGCCTCCGCCTGCTGCTTTTCCTATGGTTGCTCTGCATTTTAGGTGGAATTTCTTTGTTTTTTTGCTTGGTAGTCTTACTTCTGCGTGGTTTCCTTCTTTTGCTATTACCCAGGATATTGCTCCGCTTGCTCTTGCGATTTTTCCTCCGTCTCCTGGTCGTGATTCTATGTTGAATACTGGGTATCCTTCTGGGATTTCTTCGAGTGGAAGTATGTTCCCTACTTCTGGTTCGGTGCTGTATCCTTCTTTGATTTTTTCTCCTTTCATTATTCCTTCTGGTGCTGGTAGGTAGTTTTCTTCTCCGTTTTCGTATCTTATTTTCATGAGTATTGTGCTTCTGCTTGGATCTTGTGTTAGTTCTTCTATTTTTCCTTCTATTTTTTCTTTCTCTAGGTCGTCTACTGGTCTGTATGATACTTGTGATTTGAATCTGTGGGATTTGGCTTTGTAGGTTGGTGTTCCTTTTCCTCTTCGTTGTGTTTTTAGTCTTTTTCCCATTTTTGTTCACCTTATATTAGCTGTAGGTCTGTTGCGAGGTCCATTGCATCGTGATCTGCTGTGAGTTTGACGAATGCTTTCTTTTTTCCTTTTGGTGAGTTGAGTATGTTCACGTTGTCTACTTCTACGTCGTAGAGTTCTTCAACTGCTTTACCTATTTTATCTTTGTTGGATTTTTCATCGACTATGAATATGAGTTTGTTTTCTCTTTCGATTGAGTCCATTGCTTTTTCGGATAGTAATGGGTATTTCACTATTTGTCTTGGTGTTTTTTCAGTCATCTTGATCGCCTTGTTTTAGTTTTTGGATTGCGTTTTCTGTGTAGACTGTGAGTCTTCCTGGTGTTCCTCCTGGTGCTAGTTTGTTTACTGAGAGGTTTTCTGCTAGTGTTATTTCTACTCCTGGTATGTTTCTTGCTGCTCTTTTTATTCCTTGGTCTTTTCCTGGTACTATTAGGGCTGTTTTTCTTTGTCTGTATTTTCTTCCTCTTGCTTTTCCTTTTCCTTGTTTTGTTTTCTTGTTTTCTCTTGCTTTTTCCAGGTCTTTCTCTATTCCTAGTTTTTTGAGGAATTCTGATATTTTTTGAGTTTTCTTTAGTGATTCTAGTTGGTTTTCGACTATAATTGGGAATTCTAGTTCGTTTACGTGGTGTCCTCTTTTTTCTACGGTTTCTTTTTGAGCTGTAGCTGCTATTGCGCTTTTTATGGCTTTTTTTCTTTCTTTTTTGTTGATTTTTTCCTTTATTTTTTTCTCTGGTTCTGGTGGGTGTGCTCTTATTCCTCCTTTTGCTTGTGGTACTTTTTTTACTTCTCCTATTCTTCCGTGTGTTGGGTAGTGTTTTTGTCTTGGTAGTCTTGATATTCCTCTGTTTCTTACTTGGAGGTATGCTCCTCTTTTTCCTCTGTATTCGGCTGTGTTTTTCAACCCTGCTTTTGAGTCTGTTCCTTTTGGTTGGTAGCTTGAGCTGTTTTCGGCTAGGTGTGCTCTTTTGATTAGATCTGGCCTATAGGTTTCTTCGAATGTCTCTGGTAGCTCTATTTCTTGTGTTTCTTTTCCTTTTAGGTCCAGTATTTTTCCATTCATTTTTGATCACGTTATTGTTGTGGTGTGGTTGATACTGTGTTTATCTCTGGTTTCTTTTTCTTTTTTGGTGGTCTTACTGCGTGTCTTAGCAGTATTGGTCTTTTCTTTGGTCCTGGTACGCTTCCTTTGATGAGTATGTATTCGTTGTTGATTTCTCCGTATTTTTTGAATCCTCCATCTGGATTTATTTGTTCTTGGTCTTCTTCTATTTGGAGTATTCTTTTGTTTAGTTCGGTTCTTTTGTGAAATCCTCCTTGTCCGCTCATTGGTACGGTCCAGAGTACCCTTGCTGGGTGCCATCCTCCGATTGCTCCTGGGTGTCTTACTTTCTTTTTTGCTTTTCTCACTTGTTTCTTGATTCCGAATCTTTGTACTGGTCCTTTTGTTCCTTTTCCTCTTGTTACTCCTATGACGTCTGTGTATTCTCCGTTGTTGAATGTGTCTTTTATGCTTATTTCTTTTCCTAGTAGTTCTAGGGCTCTTTCTATTCTGTTTTCTGTGTTTGGTCCTTGTATTGGGATCTCTAGGACCTCTGGTTTCTTTTTGAGTTTTGCTTCTCTTGGTTGTGTGTGGACTTTTAGTCTTACTTCGTGGATTTCTTCCTTGTTTTCTTCTAGTTCGTCTTGGTTTCCTGTTCCTTCTTTTACTTGGAATTTTCTTTCTAGGTCTTGGTCTATGTTTTCTGCGTGGATGTCTTTATGGGTTTTTAGTCCTTCTGGTGTTTTCTTGTAGGTTCTTACTCCGTATACTTTTAGTTTCGGGCATTCTATCACGGTTACTGGTATCTGGATTTCTTGCCCGTATGATGGTGAGTTTTTATCTGTGTCGAGTGCCATTACGTGTGTCATTCCTGCTTTGTATCCTAGGAATCCTTCTATTCTTTCTTGATCTGTTTCTTGGTAGGTTTTTAGACTAGGGCAGATGTCTTTTGCTTTTTTTCTTGGATGATAGGCTTTTGATCCGTGTTTTGGTCTGTTTACTCTAGCCATTGCGCTCACTTGTCTTTGTAGGTATGCTTGCTTGTTTAGAATGGGATTAGGTGTTTAATCCCACTTTCAGTGGTTTTCCACTGAAGTTTGGGAACCTTTCTTTTACAATAAGTTGTTTCCCTTTATTGAAGTGTATTTATTTTCCCTCTCGGGGTTTAAATATGTTATTTATATTAATGTTCTTCGAGGTAGTCCTGTATCATTTTCCAGTGGTCGAACCCCATTTCTTCTTTCTCTAGTTCTTCTGGTTTCATCCATCTTGCTTCACTGGCTTCCTTGTTGGTCTTGACTTTTTTCTCTTTCACTGGGTTGGCTATGAACGCTGCGGATATGTATCTTCCTCTTGGGTCTCTGTCGGGCTCGGAGTATACTCCTAGAAGTTCGTCTATCTCTATGTCGAGATTTGTCTCTTCTTTGGTTTCTCTGACTGCGGTTTCTTCTATTGTTTCGTTTTCTTCGAGTTTTCCTCCGGGTAGGACCCATTTTCCTTGGAATGGGTACTTTGATCTCTTTATCAGAAGTATCTTTCCTTCTTTGTTCGGTGTTATTGTATCTGCTGCTAGTTTAACTTCGACCATTATCTTCACGGCTTTTCTTAACTTTTAATATAGTGGTTATTATAATTATTGTAAGGTTATTAAGAGTAATGATGGAGATGGATTATGATGATTGAAACTTGCTTCAGAGAATTTAGAAAAGGTGTTTTACTGTGAAGATACGTTTAGCTATTGGTTTATCAGCCTTAACGATAGCTTCTATTGTTTTCTTGCTTCCTGGAGCTACTTTAGAAACTTATTTAGAGATATTAGTGATATTGATGACTGTTCCTTTAGCTGCTGGAGTTTTAATTCATGTTTTATTGGATTATATAAGTTAATTTCTTTTTCAGGATGTCCAGCTTAGTATGAATCCAAGTATGAATGCTAGAGCGCTTATTATGAACTGAGGTTGAAGTATTACTCTCTTTATTAGTCCTTGGGTCAGTAGCACGGTAATTATTCCTATTAGTGAGGGGAGGTAGATTGCTCTTCCTAGATTTAGTTTGAATTCTCTGGTTGTTCTGCAGGATGAGGATAGTCCTAGGATACCTATTAGTGATATGAATATGCTTATGATGAATATTGATTGTATGTAGGGAATTAGGTTCACTATTGATTCTAGGTAGCTTGCTGAGGGATGCATGGCTACTCCCATGGTCATGAGGAATAGTATTAATCCTATTTCGGTTATTTTTCTCCAGAGATGTTTCTTTGGGTTCATCTGTCCACCTTTTTGTCTTTCTAGGACGCCGGGAAGGGGATTCGAACCCCTGTGGCCAAAGGCCACCGGTCGTCTTGTCCAGGCTGATTTATGATGGATCTCAAGACCGGCGCATTACCGCTCTGCCATCCCGGCTTTATAACTAGTTTAACTAGATTGTCTTTAATAAAAACAGCAGGAAAATTCAGTTATCTTTATTCTTCTCGTGCTTCTCTTACTTTTTTCTTGTATTCTTTTTTCTCTTTTTCAGCCCAGTGTTTTGGGTAGTATCGGATTATTTCCCCGTCTTTATCTTGTGTTATTACTTCTTCTATTCCTACGTTGGATAGTACTCTTTTGCATCGGTCACAGGGTATTGACTCGGTTTTTTCTTCTGTTTCTAGGTCTACTCCGATTATGTAGAGTGTTCCGCCTTTTATCTGTGTTCCGTGTCTTG
>CAYLXZ010000039.1:0-4761 GCA_964388265.1 Microcaldota archaeon
TTTTTCAATCTTTCCTCGGCTTTTTCTACGTTTTTTGGATGTTCTATTTGATTACCATCGCTGTCTACTATGAACCTCTGGATTCCTAGATCAATGCCTACTGCTTCGACATTATCCTGTTCCTTTGTACTTGTTTCTTCTGTTTTTTGTTTTGTTTGGAATATTGCGTACCAATCTCCTGCTTTGTCTCGCTTGATTATTACTCCTTTGATCTTGCCTTCTAGTTTTCGGTGTAGTCTGATGGGTATTTCACCTATCTTCGACAACTGTAATCTGTCAAGTCGATTTTTTGTCTTTTTGAGTTTGAATCCTGACTGATTGTACTCCATGGTTTTGAACCATCCTTTCCCCTTATATCTAAGTTTTCCAACCGTGTAACCATTCTTCTTTTTCTCAGAAAGAGATTTTAGGTTGTCGTAGAGTTGTTTTAGCACCATTTGCAGGACTTTACTGTGTATTTGTTGGAGTTCTTCCCATTCTTGTTTTAGTTCTGGTAATTTTTCCTGTAGTTCGTAGCGGGAAGGTATTTCTTCTATCTTGTTTAGTTTTTCTAGGAAGTGGTTGTAGACCTGTCGGCATAGGTCAAGGTGTTTCTCCAAATTCTTCTTATCCCCTCTTGATGGGTATAGACGGTATTTGTAGCTTAAGTTCACAATAAATCCTCATATTTATTTTATGTACACTTTTAAGGTTTTAATGAGTGCACCTACATAAAACAAGGTAAGCTACACTTATAAATTTATCTCTAATCCCTTTCAGTTAACTAGAGTTAAAATTAGGGTTTCTCCATCTATATAGAGATGATTTATCTCATTACCTAATCAATCAAGAAAAGGGTCTCTTACCAATACACTTAAAAACACCCGTGAGGAAAATAAATAACACGGTTTTAGAAAGCGAGTTTTTACCAGAGGAATATCCATGGATAAAGAAAAGATTCTCGACCACGACCTAGTTCCTGAACACGAAATTCTAGACGAAGAAGAAGCAGAAGAAGTAAAAGAAGAATACGGAGCCACAGAAGAAGAACTACCTAAAATAAAGAAAAATGATGCTGTTGTAAAATCAATAAACGCCGAACCAGGTGACTTAATCAAAATAACCCGAGAAAGTCCAACCGCAGGTAAAACTCACTACTATCGACTAGTCACAGATAAATAAAACCAACAAGAGGTGTAGAATCTTTGTATAACTGGGAAATAGCAAAAGCATACCTAGAGGAAAACCCCTTAGTCCAACAACACATCGATTCATACAACGAATTCATAGACGAAGGAATCCACGACGTAGTAGAACAACAAGAAGCAATAGAAACAGACAAAGGAAACCTAGAAATACAATTCCACGAAATAAGAACAGAAAAACCCAGAGTAACAGAAGCAGACGGAGCACAAAGAAAAATACTCCCACACGAAGCAAGACTAAGAGAAAGAACGTACTCAGCACCACTATACCTAGAAATGAGCATAAACGATGAAGACGAAGTAGTGGACAGAGAAGAAGTCTACGTCGGAGAACTACCCGTAATGCTCAAAAGCAAACTATGCTACCTCAGCGACATGGACAAAGAAGAACTAATAGAAGCAAACGAAGACCCACACGACCCAGGAGGATACTTCATAATCGGAGGAAACGAAAGAGTACTAGTAGGAATAGAAAACATAGCAACAAACAGAGTAATAACCAGCACAAAAGAAAGAAACGGCAAAAGATCCGCATCAGCAAAAGTATACTCCACAAAAGAAGGATACAGAGGAGCAGTAACAATAAACAGAAAACACACAGGAGAACTAAAAATAAACTACCCAAACAGCCCAAGACACCTAAATCTAATGCACGTACTAAGAGCACTAGGACTAGAAACCAAAAACGAAATAATGAACGCATTCTCAGACAATCAAAAAATACTGAACGACGTAATACTCAACCTAGAACAAATAGAAGACTCACTAGAAGAAGACCCAATAGAAGCATTCGGAAACAGAGTAGCAAAAGGACAAGAACCCAAATACAGAGAAAAAACAGTAAGATACCACCTAAACAACAACCTACTAAGACACATAGGCCAAGAACCAGAAGACTGGATAAACAAAGCATACTACCTCATCAGAATAGCAGAAAGAGCCATAAAAGTAGCTAACGAAGAAAAACAAGAAGACGACATGGACCACTACTCAAACAAAAGAATCAAGATATCAGGAAAACTCGTACAAGAACAATTCAGACAAGCACTCAGAAAATTCGCAGGAGACGTCAAATACCAAGTAGACAGAACCAGCGCAAGAGGAAGAAAACTAAAAATCAAAACACTCACCAGACCAGACGCACTATCAGACAGAATAAGCTTCGCATTCAAAACCGGGACATGGGTAAGAGGAAGAACAGGAGTATCCCAAACACTAGACAGAACAGCCCACATGTCACAACTAAGCCACCTAAGAAGAGTATCCTCACCTCTAACAGGAAAAGGAAAACTACTAGAACCAAGAGACCTACACGGAACACACTACGGAAAAATATGCCCACACGAAACCCCAGAAGGAGAAAGAGTAGGTCTAATCAAAAACCTAGCCGTAGGATGTAAAATCTCATCCGAAAAAATCGAACAAGAAAACATAGAAAAAGAACTCCACTCAATGGGAGTAGAAGAAATTCAAAAAGAGGAATAACCATGGAAGAAGCAAACATATACCTAAACGGATCCCTAATAGGAACACACGAAAACCCAGACGAACTCACAGAAGAAATAAGAGAAAAAAGAAGAAGAGAAGAACTACCAAAAACACTAACAGTAGGAAACTACCAAGACGAAGTACACATAAACACAGACACAGGAAGAGCACTAAGACCAGTCATAGTAGTAGAAGACGGAGAACCAAAACTAACCGAAGAACACAAAAATAAAATCAAAAACGGAGAAATAACATTCAAAGACCTACTTAAAAACGGGATAGTAGAATACCTAGACGCCGAAGAAGAAGAAAACGCCTACATAGCAATGAAAGAAGAACAACTAACAGAAGAACACACTCACCTAGAAATACATCCATCACTAGCATTCGGAGTATGCTCAAACATCAATCCATTCCCAGAACACAACCTAAGCCAAAGAGTAGAAAAAAGCGACTCCGTAGCCAAACAATCCATGGGACTATACGCCTCAAACTTCAACATCAGAACCGACACAGAAGGCTACTTCATGTTCTACCCACAACAACCCATCACAAGGCCAAAATACAACGATCTAACAGGCCTATCAAGAAGACCAGCAGGAGTAAACTTCACAATAGCAGTAATGCCATTCGAAGGATACAACATCAACGACGCAATCGTAATAAACAAAGGAAGCGTAGAAAGAGCCATCGCAAGAGGCACATACCTAAGAACCTACACAGGAAAAGAAAGAAGATACCCAGGAGGACAAAAAGACAAATTCGAAAAACCAGATGAAGCAGTAACAGGATACAGAGGAGAAGAAGCATACAAACACCTAGACGAAGACGGAGTAATAGAACCAGAAACCGAAGTAGAAGCCAGAGACGTACTAATAGGGAAAACAAGCCCACAAAGATTCCTAGAAGAAACAGGCGGAGGACTAGGAGCAACAGAAGAAAAAAGAAAAGAAGACTCCACAACAGTAAGGCCAAACGCAGAAGGAAAAGTAGACTGGGTAGTAGCCACAGAAGGAAAAAACGGAAACAGAATACTCAAAGTAAGAACAAGACACAGTATGGAGCCACTCGTCGGAGACAAATTCGCAGACAGAAACGGACAAAAAGGAATCGTAGGGCTCAAAATAGAAGAAGAAAACATGCCCTGGAGCGAATCAGGAGTAGTACCAGACGTCATATTCAATTCACACGCCATACCATCAAGAATGTCAGCAGGATTCCTACTAGAAGCACTAGCAAGCAAAAAAGCAAGCATGGAAGGAGAAAAAGTAAACGCCACAGCATTCGACAATGAATCAAAAGAATCAATAGAAGAAGCACTCAAAGAACATGGATTCACACAAACCGGAAAAGAAGTAATGTACGACGGAAAAACCGGAAAAAGAATAGAAGCCAAGATATTCAACGGAATAGTCTACTACCAAAGACTACACCACCTAGTATCCAAGAAAATGCACGCAAGAGCATCAGGACCAAGACAAATACTCACAAGACAACCAACAGAAGGAAGAGCAAGAGGAGGAGGACAAAGACTAGGACACATGGAAAGAAACTGCTTCGTAGGACACGGAACCAGCCTACTGCAAAAAGAAAGAATGACAAACCAATCAGACAAAACCACGGAGCTAATATGCCAAGACTGCGGATCCATCGCAATGGAAAACAAGATAACAGGAGAAAAATACTGCGAATCATGCGGATCCAACAACGTTGAAGAAATAGAGATGAGCTACGGATTCAAACTACTTACAAACGAACTAAAATCCCTGACAATCCATCCAAAACTCGACCTAGAAGACAAAGCATAGGTGCCAAACATGAACGAAAACCTAATAAAGAAAAAAATAGGAAGCATCAACTTCCATCTCGAAGACCCTGAAACAGTCAGAGAAATGTCCTCAGTACGAATAGTAGTACCAGACATCTACGACGACGACGGATACCCAATAGAAGGAGGGCTAATGGACCCCAAAATGGGAGTAATCACACCAGGAATGCGATGCAAAACCTGCGGAGGAAGAAAAGACTCATGCCCAGGACACTTCGGACACATCGAACTCATAAGACCAGTAGTACACGTAGGATACGC
>CAYLXZ010000040.1:0-1339 GCA_964388265.1 Microcaldota archaeon
CTTTCTCTATTAAGTTTTTAGTGAAGTCTTTTTCCTTGAGTTCTATGTAGGCTAGGTATCTTCCGTAGCTTCCTTTCTCACCAGCTTCTGAATCGAAGATAAGAGTTATTTCTCGGTTTTCAAGGTTTTTCTGGGTGTAGTTGCTGGCTTTCTCACTCCATTTAACCAGACATGAATTGTTCCGTATTCCGGTGTATTCACCTGGATCGTGGTCTTTTTCATCAGATTCAGGTGTATCTACCCCTAACAGCCTTATACTCTCGTCGTAACCTTTTACTTCGATTGTGTCCCCATCTATAACTCTAGTTACAGTGGTTTCTTTAGCTCTTGGTTTGTTTGGGTTTAGGTAGAGGGCTGCTGCGGCTACTAGGCCGATTATGATTAGTGTCTTGGTTGTTTTACGCAAATCTATCCTTTTAATTTAGAGGTCGTATTCCCAGTATCCTCTTTGTTCTTCAACTATCCTTATCGTGGTTTCTCTTGGGTCTTTGGATTCGTAAATGGTTTTCCCGATTACTTCGAAGTTGTTTTCCCTTTCCAGGCAGTCTCCTGGTGAGGCTTTTCCCTCCTCGAAGCCATTGCAGAATACGAGCATGTCTTTCTTGGTTAATTCATTGGCTTTCTTCAGGTCTTCTAGATGGTTTCCTGCTATGTCCACTCCATCTACATCTAGTTGATTGGCTAGTTCCGCGGTTTCTTCGAATGCGTTCTCCATGAACCTGCTTTTCTCTTCGTGTGGTAGGCTGAGTGTTAGGATTAGGCCTTGGTCTGGGTATTCGTCCTGTATTGCTTTTATTGGTTCTTTATCTATGAATGCTGGTATCGTGATGGCTTCGAATCCTGCTTCGTAGAGTTCACTAGCCATCCATAGTACATTTCTGTCTACGTCACAGAGGTTGTAGTCAGCTATGAATGGTACGTCGAACCTTTTTATGACTTCTTCTATTCCTAGTATTCCAACTGCATCTCCAAATGACCTGTTCACCATTACTCCTGCGATTAAGTCGTCTATTTCTTCTATTGTATCTACCGCTGTCTGTATCATCGTGGATTGATCTATGTCTTCGTGTACGGGTAGTGCTATGTCTAGATTGAAGATTAGGCTGGTGTTCTTCTCCTGTGCCTGGTCCATTAGTCTGTGGTTGAACGGTGTTTTCCTTGTATTCATTCTATCTCCTCGGGTTCTTCTCTCAGTTCTTTATGTGCTTGGGAACATAAATATTTTGAATGGAATAAGAATCTAATCGTAAGTGTTTTTAAAGATAAGGAACTTGAGTTAAATGGAATCAAATATGGATAAAATGATCATTGGAATAATCCTAGGCACAGTCCTAATGCT
>CAYLXZ010000040.1:1349-4495 GCA_964388265.1 Microcaldota archaeon
GTTGCCTGGGACCAGGAGCACCAAGTGAAGAAAAACCGGAGAACGTTTACTTAGGATACTCAGACGCTGATGAACATGGATACATGAAAGCTAAAGTAACTGTAGAGAATGGGGATATATCAAGCGTTAATTTAACTGAGATAGATGAAACCGGTTCAGTTAAAGGCGAGGAATATCCTCATGACGCGTTCCACGAAGCTATGGATAAACTGCCAGGGCGTTTCGTGGAGGCAGATAGCCATGAAGTTGAAGCAGTAACAGGAGCAACAGGAACTTCTGACAAGGCAATGCAAGCTGTGAAGAGAGCTCTGGAGAAAAAAGAGAACCCTGATGCTGTTTTTAATGGCACTTTCTTCGGAGCATCGGACAGTGAAGGAGAATCCAGGAACGTTGCCTGGGTAACAGTGGAAGACGGAGAAATCACGGACGTGAAACTGGAAGAGTACAAAGATGCTGAGGAAGAAGAATTAAAGGATGAAAATTATTCTCACGACGCGTTCCACGAAGCAAAGGATAAACTACCAAGCCGATTCATAGAAGCAAACAGCCATGAAGTTGAAATAGTAACAGGAGCAACTGTTAGCTCTGAAAGATGGTCCGAAGCAGTTAAGAAAGCTCTTGAGAAAGCAGGAATATCCTGATAACCTTTATTTATAGGTGTTCCAGGACTCTGTTTTTTCTATTTCTCCATTTTCCCTAATGCAGATTCCTTCAGTTCCCGCGGATTCAAGTATCTTTAAGCCTTTTTCTGGGCCTGCGACGAATGCACCTGTGCTTAGTGCATCGGCTTCTAGCCCTGTTTCACTCACTACAGTTACACTCAGGTATCCCTCCGCGGGTTCTCCAGTCTTTGGATTTATTATATGGTGGACTTTTTCTTCTCCTATCAGGTGATATCTTCTGTAGTTACCAGAAGTTGATACAGCTTTATTTTTAATCTGGATCTTCTCTATTATCTCTCCTTGGTTTTCAGGGTCGGAGATCCCTATCTCCCACGATTTCGGTCCTATTGCTCTGATCTCTCCTCCTATATCTATGATAGCGTCTTTTATTCCTTTTTTCCTCAGGGTTTCCGCGGCTCTGTCAGCTGCGTATCCTTTTGCTATTCCTCCTAGAGATATCTTCATGTCTTTTTTCTTGAGCCTGGCTCTGTTGTCTTCTTCATCTATCTCTAGGTTATCTAGATCAACTAGTTTCTGGTGTTTCTCCAGCTCTTCTCCCTTTGGTATTGTTCCTTTTTCTTTTACTTCCTTCATCCAGAAGTCCACGAGCGGTTTAACCGTGATGTCAAAGGATCCGTTGGTTAGAGATCCGTATTGCTTTGATTTCTTTAGGATCATGGTGGTTTCAGGTGAAATTTCAACCCACTCGCCTCCGGGTTCTTGGTTTATCTTGTATACATCGCTCTCCGGGTTACTTTCATCCATCTTTTTCTCTATTCTACGTATTTCTTGGAATGCTTCTTCTATGGCTTCTTTCCCGGTTTCTTTGTTGTAGGTAAGGATTTTTATTGATGCAACGGTATCCATTATCATTGGATCGGTTTTCTGTACCTTTGACTTTTCGTAGACTTTTAATCCGTTGTCTTTCTTTATTTTGTAGTAGTTTTCTCCGTCTCTAATCTCCCATGTCTCGTTATTTAAAGTGGAGACGGATGCTTCTTTGGAGAGCGTTCTTCCTTTTTCCTGGAACTTTTTCATGGTAGCTGATCCTATCTTGCTGGAGTTAATTTCCTCGAGCACTTTCTGTGATTCATCTTCTTCGATGGTGAAGACATGTCCTTCTTCCACGGATGTTCTTGGAGCAAAGATGTTCATAAGAGCCCCGGATAGTAGGGTTAGAAGGGCAAGGATAGTGATTCCTGTTACTATTTTTCCCCGTAGCCCCGACCCGATGGTTCTTGAGAACAGGAATAAACCCGCTAAGAGACCTAGTTGAATAGATAACATGCTGAAGGCAAGTCCTGTGATCCCTATATCCATATAGAAAGTGGTTATTATCCCTATTATCCCTACTCCGAGTCCGAAGAACCTGGAAAGCAGAACTGTCCCTGCTTTTTCTTCTGAAAACAATTTAGAGGATTTTATCCTTGCTAGAGTAGCTGGGATCACGGCAAGAGCCATTACCCTAACCGCGTTCACCCCCTCGAGAAAACCTGGAAACACATGAGAAGTTATGTAAGGCGCTGAAAGGAAAACGATGAAAGCCAATATCACAGAGAAGATGATTCCCAGTCTCTCGGTTTTTCCTGTTTTGTTTCCACGGGCTTTTTCAGGTAGAAGAAAGAAGAACAGAGTGTTTGGAAGAACAGCTAATAGAGTGAATATCCTGTAGCTGAATTGGTAGATTCCTAGTATAGCCATGCCTGGGAATAGGATTCCTATGAGGATTTTATCCATGAAGTGCATGGAGACCTTTCCGATGTTCGCGACCCAGGCCTTGAAGGAGAAAACAGCTTTTTGTCTTAATTCACTGAAATCAAGGTTTCTAGGTAAGTAACGTAGTATTAATCCTCCGAAGAGGAAGTAAGAGGCTGCTAGTCCTCCTATTATCCCTGCTATTGAACCTAAAACAAAATAGAGAACTATTGGAAGAACCAAGGCGGTTGAACGTGTGCCTATCCAGATCCACATGTATCTCTTGTATCTTCTTTTACCTAGTTCTGTGTAGAAGGTAAGGGAGAACAGAGCCATGGCTATGACTAGAAAACCGATGAGCCATGGAAAGGAAGAATCAACATATAGAAATAAGGACAGCGCGGTTATAGCTCCGACCAGTATGCTTGATATCAGTACTAGTGCCACTGACCCGGTTATTAGTGCTTTATCTTCTTCTTTGGGGTAGTAAGTGGCTATTGTTTTTCCTAGACCCATTACCGCGACTGTTGAAACCAGTGTTGCGATGGATATCAGCCAGGTTAGGTGTCCGTAGGCTGTTGGATGTAGAACCAGGACTAGAGTTAGCCAGAATGCAGTTCCGAGTAAGGTGGCGGTGGTTTGACCTATTCCTACGTAGGTTAATCCTTTTTTATCAGGTTCTTTGGGTTCTTCTTTGATTTCTCCAGGGGTTGCCATGGGGTAAATAATGGTTTTATCCATTAAAAGATTTGAAGAACTTAATTCCCAGTAGTTTCAAGTTTTTTATAT
>CAYLXZ010000041.1:0-4416 GCA_964388265.1 Microcaldota archaeon
GAAAGACTGTGAAATACATAGACTCCATGCTATTCATCTACGCAGCCATAAACACCGATGAAACCGGTAAAAAAGCAAGAAAGCACATTAAAGAGATAAGAACAGGAAAAGAAAAAACAGTTACCTCAGCACTAACCTTCGACGAAGTATTCTGGAAAGTAAAGAAAGAAAAAACCCATAAACAAGCCCTAAAAATAGGGAAAGCTCTCCTGAAAACGAAGAACCTAAAGTTCCAAGAAGTAAACGATGAAATACTCTGGAAAACCCACGAACTACTTGAAAAACACGAACTCGATCCAAGAGACGCAATACACCTATCCTGCGCCCTAAAAAACCAATCAGAAGTAATAATATCCGAAGACAAAGACTTCGATAAACCAGAAGAAATAAAAAGACAATGGATCCAGTGAACCCAAGAACAAAACACACCACAAAGTTAATTTTTTAAGTTAAGAAGAGATAAATAACTGCAGAGATCCCAAACCAGTAATAAAGAAAATAACTCTACCCGTGGTTAAGATGACCAAGAGAAAGAAAAGAAAAAAAACAGGGAAAGAACCCCAACAAAGAATGAAGAGAAGAAAAAAACTCCACATAGAAAACTACATAACAGAAGGAAAATACCACAGAGCATACAGAAAACTAAAAAGAGCAAAGAGACGAGGGAAACTAGGTGAATTCGGAAAAAAACACCTACAAGCCATGGAGAAAGCAATAGAAAAAACAGGGACAACACTAAAAGAACTAGAAGAAAACCACGCTACAAGTAGAAAAATAGGTGAAAAAATCAAAAAAGGCCTTAAAATATCCAAAGTAGAAGAAACAGAAGAAGAATACACCCAAAGATTAACTCAAGTAGAGTCTCAGAAGAACGCCATAATACAGGGAAAAATAGAGAAAAAAGAAAAAGAAGAATAACAAATAAGATCAATATGGAAAACTACAAACCACAAGACATAGAAGAGAAATGGATAAAGAAATGGAGAGAAGAAGAACTCTCAAAAGCAGACATGAAGAACATAGATCCTGATAAACCAAAGTACATGCTACACTTCGCGTATCCAAACGTCACAGGGTTCATGCACATCGGGCACATGAGAGGATACAGCTACACAGACTTCATAGCACGTAAAAAAAGAATGGAAGGTCACAACGTATTCTTCCCAGGAGGAACCCACGCAACCGGAAACAACCTAATCTCAATCTCACAGAAAGTCAAGAACGGAGAAAAAGCACAGTACCTAAAGGACCACGGAGTACCAGATGAAGAGATAGATGAATTCAAAGACCCAGAGAAAGCGCTTGAGAAATTCAACGAATCCTACAAAGAAACCTGGAAACGATACGGAGTATCATTCGACCAAGAATCCTGGACATCCACCATATACCCAGAATACAAGAAATTCATAGAATGGCAATTCAAAAGACTAAGAGAAAAAGGATACCTAAAACAAGGAGAATACTACGGACCAGCATGCCCAGAACACGGACCAGTAGCCGTAGACGCATCCGAAACAGACATAGACAAAGGAGGAAACGCCGAAAAACAAGAATACACAGTGTTAAAATTCAAACTCAAAGACAGCGACGTGTACCTAACCGCTGCGACACTGAGACCAGAAACAGTTTTCGGACAAACCAATCTATTCATAGACCCAGAAACAGAGTACCTAAAAGCACAGATAGACGGAGAAACCTGGATCATCTCAAAACCAGCAGCAGAAAAATTCAGATTCCAAGGCAAAGAAATAGAAGAAAAAGGAAAGATAAAAGGAAAAGAACTACTAAGCAAGAAAGTCAAAGCCCCAAAAATAGATAAAGAAATTCCTGTACTTCCCTCAGAGTTCTGTGATCCAGACGAAGGAACAGGAATAGTTACCTCAGTACCATCCGACGCACCAGTAGACTGGATGGGACTAAAAGACCTAGAAGAAAACCCAGAGAGACTGAAGAGATATGAAGTAGATCCAGAGATAATGGAAGAGGTCAAGCCAATACCAATAATCAACTCAAAAGGCTACGGAGACATGCCAGCTAAAGAAATATGCGAAGAGAAAAACATAGAGAACGCTACGGATCCAAAACTAGAAGAAGCCACAAAGGAAATATACAAAAAAAGGATTCCACAGCGGCAAAATGAACGCAAACTGCAGAGAATACGCAGGAATAGACGTAGAAACCGCGAAAGAACAAGTAAAAAAAGAATTAATCCAAGAAAACGAAGCTGACGTGCTCCACGACCTATCAGAAGAAGTAATCTGCAGATGCGGAGAAAAAGTAATGATCAAAAAAATTCCAGACCAATGGTTCCTTGACTACAACAAACACAACCTCACCCAGAAAACCAAGAAATACACCGAGAAAATGGATATAAAACCAGAAGAATACCAAAGAAACATAAAAAAAGCACTAGAATGGTTCGGAGAAAGACCAGCAGCCAGACAAGGAAACTGGCTAGGAACCCAGCTACCATGGGACAAAAAATGGATAATAGAACCAATATCAGACTCCACGTTATATCCAACATTCTACATAGTATCCAAATTCATCAACCAAGGCGAAGTAAAGGAAGAGAACCTCGAGCCAGAGTTCTTCGACTACGTTTTCCTAGAAAACATACCACCAGAAAAAGCAGCAGAAGAAACCGGCCTAAACACAGGTAAACTCAAAGAGATAAGAAAAGCATTCGACTACTGGTACCCAGACGACCTAAACGAAGGAGGAAAAGAACACAAAACAGTGCACTTCCCACCATTCATAATGAACCACGTAGCACTACTACCAGAGAAATACTGGCCAAAATCAATACTTGTGAACTGGTGGCTAACCGGAGAAGAAGGAGACAAACTATCCAAATCAAAAGGCGGAGCACACGCATCAGCCCAAAAAATGGCTGGAAAATACGGAGCCGATGCAATGCGGCTGTTCTACGGACACGCATCCACGCCATTCTCCGACATCACATTCACCGCTGACAAAGGAGAGAACTACCAGAAGAACCTAGAAAAATACTTCAAAAAGATCAAGAAACTTCTCTCAATCCAAGGAGACACAGAGGAAACACATATAGATAAATGGATCAAGTCAAGATTCAATAAAAAATTGAAGAACGCTGAAGAAGCGTTCAAAGAAAAAGACTTCCGAACAGCAATAGACGAACTGCTGTTCGAGTTCATGAACGATGTGGAGAGATACAGAGAACGTAAAGGAAACAACTCAGAAACCGCTAGAAAGATAGCTTCAAGATGGATAAGAGCAATGTCTCCCTACACCCCCTTCATATGCGAACAGCTCTGGGAAGAAATGAACGGAGAAGGATTCGTATCCCAAGCAAAGTACCCTGAAGTCCACGAAGGAGAGCTAGACAAGGAAACCGAACTAATAGAGGAAACAGTAAAGAACCTCGAGGAAGATGTAAAGAACGTTATGGATCTAGCAGACATAGACCAACCGAAGAAGATAAAGCTATTCATAGCGCCTGAATGGAAGAGAAAAGCATACGAAATAGCCAGGGAAACCGAAGGAAACATCGTTAAGGAAATAATGAAGGAAGAAGAAATAAAGAAACACGGCGAAGATGCTGCTGGATACGGACAATACCTACAGAAGAACCAACACGAACTTGAAGATATGATAGTCAGTGAAGACAAAGAGCTTTCAGCCGTGGAAGATGCTTCAGATTACCTTGAAGAAAGATTCAATGCTGAAGTAGAAGTAAAGAAAGCCTCGGAATCCAGTGAAGATAAGGCGGATAAAGCCACGCCGATGAAACCAGCGATACTGATAGAATAGAGATGAGGATATATAGATTTCTATGTCTTATAACCTAGAGCTCGAGAGAGCAGTTAAAGAGATCAAGGATAGAGAAGCGGAGAAGGTTCTGATACAGCTGCCCGAAGGACTTAAAACAAGGGCAGAGAAGATAATGAGAGAGATAGAAGAAGAAACAAAAATCGAAGTAGTTCTAGATGCTGAACCTGTGTACGGAGCATGCTGTATACCCAGAGAAAAAGAAAGAGAGGAATACGACCTGATTATTCACTTCGGGCACACCGAGCTGGTTCCAGCCGACAACATCGTGTACATCCCCGCCAAGTCAGATGAAGAAGTATACGAAGTGACAGAGAAAGCCGCGGAGAAAGCAGAGGGCGATGAAATCGGCTTAACAACAACTACACAGCGCCTGCATAAACTAGAGAGAATGAAGAAAGCGGTAAAAGATGCTGGGAAGAAACCAGTTACCTCCAAGGATAAACAATACATAAAAGAAGGTCAGGTTCTCGGATGCTGCTTCACAGCAGCTACAGATATAGACGAAGACGTGGACTCCTATGTATTCATCGGCTCGGGGAAGTTCCACCCAGAGGGAATAGCCAACGCCGTGGATAAGAAAGTAGTTCAAGGTAATCCCTACAC
>CAYLXZ010000042.1:0-4217 GCA_964388265.1 Microcaldota archaeon
AGTTGAAGGATAAAGTTATTCATTTTGTTCACCTTGTTATTTGACCTTGATTGTGTCTATGTCGTAGTGTCTTTTTGTTAGTTCTTTTACTTTTTTGATCTTCTTTCCTTTTCTACCTATTGCTCTTTTTTTGTCGTTTGGCTTTACTTTTACTTCTATTTTTCCGTTGTTTTCTTCTATTTTTTGTGGTTCTATTGGGTAGAAGAGGTTGGATATGAATTCTTTGAGATCGTCTGAGTATTCGTATACATTTATTTCTTTTCCTAGTCTTTTTTTAACTTTATTGATTATGCTTCCTTTTTTTCCTATTGCTAGTCCTAGTTCTCCTTGTTTTATGAGTAGTGTTATGTTGTCTTCGTTCACGATGCAGTCTTTTACTGTTGCGTCTGTCATTTCTTCGAACATCGTGATTGTTTCTATTTCGTCGCTGCTGTATTTGATCATTTTTGTTCCTCTATGTCTTGTATGTTGATGTTTCCGCTGTTTTTGACGGCTACTGTGGATACTAGGTGGGGTCTTTTGCATGTTTCTCCTAGTTCTAGTGCTGTTCCTGGGTATTCTTTTGTTGGTATGTTTTTTTCTTGTGTTTTCTTTTTTATTTTTTCTTTTATGTCTCTTGGTGTGTTTTGTGCTGTCATGACTAGTTCTGCTTCTTCGTTTTCTATTGTTTCTAGGGTTTCTTTTTCTCCGTATGTTATTTCTCCGGTTTTTATTATTCTTTTCATGGCTTCGTTTATCTTCATTTTTAATCACTTGGTTTTTTTGGTGTCATTCTTAGGTTTACTGATCCTGTTCCTAGTGGCATTTCTTGTCCTACTATTGTTGTTTCTGCTACTCCTTTTAATGGATCGGTTTCTCCTTTTTGAGCTGCTTTGAGTAGGTGTTTCATTTGTGTTTCGAATGCGGCTCTTCCTAGTACTGATTTCTTTTCTCCTGATATTCCATGTCTTCCCATTGCGTGTAGTTCTCCTTTTCTTGTTATTGTGTCTGCGAAGAGCATCATGTGTCTTTGATCAATGTCTAGTCCTTGTTTTTCTATGCTTTGTTTTATTTCTTGGAATAGCATTCTTCTTGCTGCTTCTATTCCTAGGACTTTCTTTATTTCTCTTATTGAGTTTGAGTTTGTTCTTTGTGAGTCTATTTCATCGAGTTTTAGTATTTCTTTTAGGTTTGTTCCGTCTGTGTGGATTTCGTATCTTGTTTCTCCTTCTTTGTCTTCTTTTTCTACTATTGTGGCTCTTTTTATTCCTTCTATTCCTTTTATGTAGGCGTTTTTTACTTTTTTGGTGTATCTTCTTAGTGATTTTAGGTTGGATGATTTGGGGTTGAATACTGCTTTGTTGTCTTCTATTTTTTCTGGTTTCTTTCTTATTTTGTCTTTTATCTTTCCTGCGGCTTCTTCTACTGTTAGGTCTTTTTCTTTTAGTTTTTCTTCGTTGAATTTGACTATGATTTTTTCTTCGTTGAATTTTTCTTTTACTTCAGCGATGTCTTCTGTTGTGGTTTCTTCTATTCTTCCTGCTATTTCCGCTGCTTTTTCTCTGTTGTTTTCGTCTTCTTTCTTTAGTTTTATTCTGCATACTTCGGCTTTTGGACTTTTCCTGGCTTCTAGGAGTTCTTCTAGCCTTGGTAGTCCTTGTACTACGCTGACTCCTTCTGCTAGTCCTGCGAAGTGGAAGGTTCTGAGCGTCATCTGTGTTGCGCTTTCTCCGAATGATTGCCCTGAGACTGTTCCTACTGGTTCTCCTGGGTCTGCTTTTCTTTCTTCGTATTTTTTGACTGCTCTCTCGAGTATGTTCTCGGTTTTTCCTTTTTTCATGTCTTGTGTTTTGTTCTTTATTTCTTCTAGTGCTTTTGGAGGTAGTTTGTCTTCGTATTCTTCGTATATTGTCATTGTTCTTCCTCCATTCTTATTATTCGGTCTATATCTATTCCGGTGTCTTTTCTGGAGAGTTTGGGGTCTATTCCGTCTTCTCCGTATTTGAATTGGATTATTTCGTCGTTTGCGTTTCTTACGGATTGGTCGTGTCTTATCATTAGGTCTAGTAGTGCGTTAACCATTCGTCTTTGCATGTATCCGGATTTTGCTGGTTCTATTCCTTTGTCTATGAGTGAGTCTCTTCCGCTCATAGATTGTTGGTAGTATTGGTCTGGTTCCATGCCTTCGACGAATGAGTTTGGTATGAATCCTTTTTTCTCTGGTGATAGTGTTCCTTTTTTGTAGTGTGGGAGGATTCTTCCTTTGTATCCTCTGCTTAGTCTTCCTCCTCTGCTTCCCATTTGTCCGAGGGCGCATGACATCTGTGTAACGTTTTTTGGACTTCCTCTTGCTCCGGATCTTGCCATTATTATGGCGTAGTTGTCGGTTCCTAGGTCGTCCATTGCTATTTCCCAGGCTCTGTCCCCTATTTCGCTCATTAGTCTTTTTATCTGGGCTTCTAGGGTTTCTTTTTCTGATTTTCCTGGGAACGTTTTGATTTCTCCTTCTCTATATTGGCTTATGTAGTTCTCTGCTTTGTCTTCTTTTTCTTTTATCACGTTGTTCATTCTTTCTTCGCCTTCTTCTGTTAGTTTGTAGTCTTTTAGTGATACTGTGTGTCCTTTTATTTTTAGTGCTTCTACTGTGAATTTCGCCATGTCGTTTACGAATTTTTCTGCTCTTTCTGGGCCTTCTATGTCCCATATTTCTCTTGTTAGTTTGTTGTCTCCTCCGAATGTTTTTTCGTCCATTACTCCTTGTTTTATTTGTCCTTTTTCAACTACTACTGGTTCTTCGGATAGGTTGCTTTCTATTTCTACTGTTACTGTGTCTGGTATTAGCTCTGAGACTAGTTCTTTGCCTGTGTATTCTTCTTTTTCTTCTTCTCCTGGGTATCTGTGGATATCTACTTTTTTGAGGAGTCTTAGTGCTTCTTCTTTTGTGAATGTGATATCGTCTTGGGTTATGGTTGCTAGTCCGGTTACGTTGTCGTGGCTTCCGGCTAGTATTTTACCGTGTTTTGGTGATACGAGGTTGTTTTTGACTGACATTAGTTTCTTGGCTTCTACTTGTGCTTCTACGTTTTGTGGGATGTGGATGTTCATTTCGTCTCCGTCGTAGTCTGCGTTGTATGGTTCTGCTATCCCGTCGTTTAGTCTTAGTGTTTTACCTGGCATTATTCTGGCTGTGTGTTGGAGCATTGATAGTCTGTGTAGGCTTGGTTGTCTGTTGAAGATTGTGGTGTCTCCGTCTACTAGGTGTCTGTGGATTGTGTATCCTGGTCCTATTTCTTCGGTTATTTCTTCTCTGTTTAGTTCTGTTATTTTTCTTCTTTCTCCGTTTGGTTTCTCTATGTATTCGGCTCTTGGGTATTCTTCGTTTTCTATGTATTTTTTTATTCTTTCTAGGTTTTCTTCTGTTACTTTTTCTGGTACTGTGAAGTCTTTTGCCATTTGTTTTGGTACTCCGATTTCTCCTATGGAGAGGGATGGATCTGGGCTTATTACTGTTCTTCCTGAGAAGTCGACTCTTTTTCCGGTTAGGTGTTGTCTTATTCTTCCGTGTTTTCCTTTGATTCTTTGTGTTAGTGTTTTTAGTGATCTTCCTGATCTGTGTTTTGCTGCGGGTATTCCGCTTGATTCGTTGTCGAAGTATGTGGTGATGTGGTATTGTAGTAGGTCCCAGAGGTCTTCTATGATTGGTTGTGGTGCTCCTGCGGATATGTTGTCTGCTAGTCTTTGGTTTATTCTGAGTACGTCGATTAGTTTGTGTGTTAGGTCGTCTTCGCTTCTGTTTCCGCTTTCTAGGGTTATTGATGGTCTTGTGGTTACTGGTGGTACGGGTAGTACTGTTAGAACCATCCATTCTGGCCTGTTTTTATCTGGATTGATGTTTAGTAGTGGTAGGTGTTTGTCTGGTATTCTTTCTAGTCTTTCTCTTATTGCTGAGGCTCTTATTCTTTGTCCGCCTTCGAAGTATGTGTTTGGTCTTCTGAATTCTATGTCTTGTTGTTTTTCATCGCAGTGTGGGCATTTTTCTTTCTTTTTAGCTTGGTTTCGTGTTTTTCTGAATAGTTTGATGTCTTCTAGTGGTCCTTTTTTTAGTTCTTTTATTCTGTCTTCTTCGAGTAGTAGGTTTCCGCATTCTTTGCATGTGGATCTGAGCATGTTGTAGATTTTCTTGGCGTATCCTACGTGTACTACTGGTCTTATGAGTTCGATGTGTCCGAAGTGTCCTG
>CAYLXZ010000043.1:0-3260 GCA_964388265.1 Microcaldota archaeon
CGTTGTTGTCGGTTCCGCAGATGTATCTGCATTCTTCTCCATCGAGCTTCAGAAAACGAGAATACACGTCTCCGGGTAATACGCAGCCCACTACATTACCTAGATGAGGCATGTCGCTTCCATAAGGTAGAGCTGAAGTCACTAGATGTTTGAAGAGAAATCACCTCTCTTCCTTTTAATGTATCTGCTTTTTAATAAGGTTTATTTAATTCTATTATCTTAATTATTTAGGTGCCTTTATGAAGATCGATATGCACGTTCACTCCAAGTACAGCTACGATGGAGCATCCGAAGTAGAAGATATATTTAAATGGGCTGAGAAAAGAGATCTGGATGGAGTGGCTATAACCGATCACTTCGACAACAGAGCCTGGGAAAGAGCTCAAGAAGAAGCTGAAAAGAGAAACATGTTCTTCATTCCAGGTGAAGAACTTAGAATACTTGATCAAGATAAAAACACGGTTGCAGAGGTACTGGTTTACTTCCTAGAGAAACCCATGGGTAATAACACGATAGAAGAAATATACAAGGAAGTAGAATCACAAGATGGCTTGCTTTTCCTAGCTCATCCTTTTGCTAAAACCAGGCCATCACCAGATGATATCAAGAATTTATTAAGTTATCTGGATGGAATAGAGACAATTAACTCACGCTCCAGGTTAAATAGCATTAATAAAAAATCAATTAGGTTCGCTAAAGAGGATAATCTACCTGGAATAGGTGGAAGCGATGCACATATCCCCAGAGAAGTAGGGTACGCCTACACTGAGGTAGAGGACGCTGAAGATCTAGATGAATTCAAAGAAGCACTAAAAGAAGGAGAAGCAAAAGCCAGAGGAAAGATAACGAATCCATTGCTTCACTTTGTCTCTCAGGTAAAAGGTAGGTTATAAAGAAAGATTTTTAGAGTGTTCTTGTTGTATAGTATAACTAAAAGGGTTTACCTCGGGTCTTTTGTTATCTTATATAACAGTGAATATGAAACTTAATTTTCCCAGAAATCTTTAACTTCTTGTCTTGGGTTCTCCGTTACCTGTATGTTTATATCTTCGGGGAAGCACCGTGAGTAGTTCTTCCATGTGAATCTTTCATCAAGGTAAGCTATTACTCCTTTATCTGTCTTGTTACGTATGCATCGGCCAGCGGCCTGTATCGCCTTGGTCATGGCTGGGAATATGTATCCGTACTCCCATCCTCTGCCGTACTTGTGTTCGAAGTAATCGATTAAGGCTTTTGTTTCAAGGTCAGGTTCCTTTAATGGAACACCTACTATGATCACGCTCATCAGTTGCTGGCCAGGTAGATCTATTCCTTCTCCGTAGCTTCCTCCTGAGACACCTGCTAGTACTGCTCCGTCTCCAAGTTTCTTTGAATGGCTCTTGAATCTTCTGAGCAGGTTATTTCTCTCTTTTGGAGTGGAGTTCCTTTCCTGTGTCAATAATGGCTTGTTTATCTTGTCTTTAAGGTAATTTTTGACGTTGTTGAGTACTGAGTATGATGGGAAGAATATGGCTGAGTTCCCTGGAGTTTCTTCTATTATTTTAGCGGCTTCATCCGCTATCTTCTTGTATTGTTCCTTGTCTCTCTCTGAGTACTTCGTGGTCACTGTTGGAACCACGAGATTAAGCTTGTTATCACTTGGGAAAGGTGAAGTATATTCCTCTAGACGTGTTTCTTCTTTGTTAAGTCCAAGTAGGTCTCGGTACATCTCCTGGGGTTTCAGTGTACCTGACATCATTATGGTGGAGGCCGTGGAGTTAACTATGTTTTCCGTGAATATCGATGGATCAAGACACTTGTAAACTATTGAATATCCTTTGCCTGAGTCCCATTCTTTGAATATGCGTATGAATGCTTCTTTTTCTTCTTTCCATTCATCGTAGAAGTTCTTTAGAGCCAGGCAGCTGCTTGCGTTTCTGTTTGTTCTGTCCAGGTAACTCATTCCGGTTTCCTTTAGGTCTACGAGTGTTTCTTCGCTGGGTACTGGCACTGTGTTCTTCTGTATTAGTTCTTCTTTGTCTTCGAGTTTCTTTCCTCTTTTCTCTATCTTTCTCTTCATCCTGCTTAATTCGTTCTTCAGGTCCTTGTTGTTTAGTAGGCTGCATTCTTTCTTCGCTTTCTTGAGTGAATAGGTTCCAATCTGCTTGCTTAGTGATGATCTTATTCTGTCTGGTGCGTTGTGTGCTTCGTCTATGATTAGTATTGAGTCTTCAGAGCTCTTTCCTAGCTTGCTGAGGAAAGTATCTGCTATATAGGGGTTTAGTACATGGAAGTAGTCGCATATTAGGACTTGTGCTCTTTTTCCAGCTTCCACTAGTGCTTCGTATCCGCATAATGGCTTGTCCATTTCTTCTATGTGTTGTAGTACTTCTTCGTTGGTTTTGCCTGTTCCGTACCATTCTAGGAATCTGTCTATTCTGTTTTTTGCTTTCTTTTTCTCTTTTACTGAGTATCCTTTTGCGTATCCGTAGAACGGGCATTTCTCGTCTCTTTTCTGTCTTTTGCAGAGTTCGTAGAATTCGTTTGATGGTGCTTCTCGAAGTGACTTGTCGGTGCACATGTACTTCTTTCCAACTATGTCAGCTGCTTTCACGTCCAGTCCGTGTTCTTGGTTGAGTTCTCTAACTACTTCTAGTGCTATTTCGTGCTGTGAGATTTTGGGTGTTACGAAGAATACGTCTTGGTTTCTTTCCAAGGCTTTTGTTACTGCTGGGGATAGTGCTGCGTCTGTTTTACCTAGGCCTGTTGGTGCGTGGGTGATTATGTTTTCTTTTTTCTCTATGGCTTGGGTTATGTCTCTGAGTAGTTTTTCCTGTGATTCTCTTAGTTCTTCGTGTCTGAAGTACACTTCCTTCATCTAATTCACTTTCTGGGGAGAAATAAATTTACCTTAACCTGTATAGGTTATTTATCTTTTTTAGCAGCATCTTGTGGTCTATGCCTCTGTCTCTGCATTCTTGTTTGAAGTCTTCGAATATGTCTCTTTCGTCTTCTGTGAATCTTACTTTATTGGATTCAGATGTGCTGAATTTCTTTAATCCCATTTAAATCAACTCCTCTTCGTCTACTTTCTCTAGGAACTGTCCTTTTCTCTTGAACTTGTGGTTTGGGTTATTTGGACATTTGTATATGTCATCTTCTTTTTTTAGCTCTATGCTTTGTCCGGATTCGGAGAAGCATCTTGGACATACTTCCTTTTTTTCCATAGTAGCCATAAAGCAATCACCGTTTTAATTAGGAGTAGAGACATATTTAACTCT
>CAYLXZ010000044.1:0-3244 GCA_964388265.1 Microcaldota archaeon
TCCTTTCTCTTCCTCTAAGTCAACGTCTCTCGGCATATACTATCTCCTATTATCTCCATTTGTCGAACTACTGCGTCTTGTAGTTGTGTCTGTTTCTTGAACTTTGAGTACTCTACTTCTTTAAGGTATTTCTGTATTTTCTGGATAGAGTCTTGTATGTGTTTTAGGTAGGTGAGGTCTCGTTCTTTCATTCTTTCACCGTTATAGCTTCTTTTTGAGCTCTACGTTTTATATATGGATTTAGGGAGTTTTCTGTTACTATTTCGGCTTTTATTCCAAGTTTCTGGGTTATTTCCTGCTCTATCTTTACTATTTCAATCAGGGTCTTGGTTTCTTTGAATTCTACGAGTATGTCTATGTCGCTTTCCGAGGTTTGGGTTCCTTTCGCGTAGGATCCGAATATAGCTATCTTTTTAGCTCCATGTTTATCTAGGATCTTGGTTATTGTTTCAGTTAGTTGTTTTGGAAGAGTTTTTTCTTCAGCCATATTCATTTATATACACTGCTTATTATTATAACCTTCTTTATGTTTCTGCAGGGGTAGTAGATCTTGGTGTGAACCAAGGGTATTTAAATAAATTGAGAAACTATATATAGAGTGATTACTATGGCTCAGAAACAGGTGAAGAAGGATCAGGAAGAGATGATTGAAATTCCTAGAAGAGAGTATAATCAAGTTATCAGTATTCTAGAAAAAGTGAAAGAGACTAAAGAGGACGATTTAGGGAGAAGGCTTAAGGAAAGGGCTAAAGAGATTGGGAAGAAGATAGAGAAAAGAGGTGCAGAGCCTGGATTGCCTACGAGAGAAGAAAGAGCAAAGGTAGCTGATAAGTTTTTAAGAGAAACTTGAGATACCTAATAATGACAAGGTGAATGAGCAAATGCCTAAAACCATATCAAAAAACACTGCAAAAGTCCTAAAAGACGTAACAGGAGAACCAAGACTAGAAATAGCTATGAAAACAGCCTTAAAAGACAGCTTAAAATATAAATTAGAGGAAATAAACAGCGAGATCAAGGAATTTAGGGAAAAATATGAAATGGACTTCGAAGAATTCAAAAAAGCTTGGGAAAAAGGAGAAATAAAAGAAAAATACTCATACCCAGTTGAAAGCGACTACTGGAAATGGGAAGAACTCTCAACCAGAAAACAAGAAATAAAGAAAACACTAGACTGGTTCAAATGACTTCTGAAGAATTTGCTAGAAAAGTAATTGATCTATGCGTAGAATTCGATATGATAAAGGACTATAATATTCAAATTCATAGAGATATTATTGTCAGAGCAAGGTTACAATTAACTAAAGGGTTCATTGAGGTATATAGAAACTTTAAAACAGATAAGACAGCTTTTGCTTGGATACATAATAAAAAAAGAGTGTACGGTGTGGATAACACCGGGTATTGGCATGAACATCCCTATAACAACCCTTCTCAACACATAGATTCAGATCCAGTTAATATTAAGGAGTTTCTAGAGAGAGTAGAAGAACTTCTCTCCTAACTCTAAATAAATCACGGACTCTTCATCCTACTAAAGATAGCCACATGGAAGAAAAAGAGATAGGTCTAGGGCTAATAACCCATGATTCAGTGTGAACCAAGAGTATTTAAATAAATAGAGAAACTAATAAAACCAAGATGACTCTAAATGGCTCAAGAACAAGTGTAGAGGGATAAAGGGGTAACAATCGATGTTGAGAGAGTTAGATTCATATAAATCTACGATTGAGCTTTTGATGGATAGAGATGCTATGGATCAGCTAAGGGAGAGTGAAGAGCAGAGGAAGAAAGGTGAGACAGCTCCTGTTGAGAAGTTGCTTGATAGACTTTAAGTTCTTCTAATAGGTTTATAATTTTTCCTTTCATTCCTTGGGTGATTCTTTGTCTAGTTTAACTTTGTTCCAGTGACGTGTGATCATAGGTTCATTATCGTACCTCTCCGCTAGCTCGTTAAAGTGCTCGGGGTACTTTTCTTTATATTTGCTGAGGTCTTTTTCATCCAGGTCATCTTTTTCAATATCAAAGACCTTTCCAATAAGTAAGCCATCTTCTACTTTGATCTTGCCTTCGAATGTCCGTCCAAATCCAGATACACTGCCAGTTTCAAGGATGTCGTCTCTATTGCTGTCGAATTGGCATTGGACGGATTGACAGGTTACAGTGACGTCTATGTGGTCAAGGTCTTTATATTCTTCGGGTATAGTGGCTCTTGCTTCTATCAATTCTTGCTGTGACTCCCATACTTCCGGTTGCTTATCTTCTGGGAAACGTGGGAATACAGGTAGCTCAGATCTATCCAGACCCAGTTCTTTTTTCCTGTCACTCTCACTTAGAGATTCATACCTATGAAGTGACCTCTCCAGGTCCTTGGTCTGAGCTTCCAGAAACCTACGCTCTCCACAGTACGGACATTCCATATATACTCTTACCGTGTCAAACATCCCCATGTAATCAGCCTCCTATTTTTATTCGAAGTTCATCTACTCTTCCCAGTGATCTTCCTCTCTGTCTGGCACTCAAATTCACAGCAGCTACATTCTAGTTTATTTTCATCCATTTAATCTCCTCCTTGGCTTTCCTTTGCTAACTATTCTTCTTATAGCACTTTATTAACTTTCTTCTTAGCCTCTATCTAAATCGTCTTTACTGTGTTTTCAACTGAAGAATACTAAAGTCTTTAGTTCCTTGGTTAGAAGAGATGTTTCCATGGACTGGAGTCAATCCATACCGCTGTGGTTCTACATGATGAACAATATAGGTTTCCTGGTGTTAATCTTCCTGATGTGGTGGGATTTAAGAAAAAGACAATGAGCAGTAAATTAACTTGAATTAACCAAGGAACATAGGGAAACCAGGATAAAGTTTTCCAGCCTAAAGTCATTAAACACCCAGAAGTATAAATACCAGTAATACAAAAGTATAACCATAGGTATGAATAAGGGTGTTTTTATGATAAAAGAGGAGAGAAAAGTGGGTCAAAAAGGACAAGTAGTCATACCAAAGACCTTTAGAAAAAACTACAAGATAAAACCAGGCACCAAAATAATCTTCGAAGCAACAGAAGAAGGGATCAAGATACAGAGAGAAGAAGAAAAAACAGAAGAAGTATTCAAAGAAGTAGCAGAAACCGGTAAAAAACACAAAGGAAAAATAAAGCCACATGAAGCACATGAAGAAGAAATGGAGGAAAGACTGTGAAATACATAGACTCCATGCTATTCATCTACGCAGCCATAAACAC
>CAYLXZ010000045.1:0-1984 GCA_964388265.1 Microcaldota archaeon
TAGGGCCGCGGCCGAGATTTGAACCCGGGACGGGAGCGCCACAGGCTCCTGTGTTACCACTACACCACCGCGGCCATCTTTAGTTAATCTACATGTTTCTTTAGGTTTCTTGATATGTTTCTAAATTCCTTGTCTGTCTGTTCTTCTGGGTTAAGTATAATTAGTTTCTTGTCTTTTTTTACTATTTCTATTTCTTGAGAAGGAGTTATGTCAGGGGATCTACGTGTGGCTAAAGGGATGATTAATCTATTCTTTGAGTCTAGTTTTGCTTTCCAGGTGAACTTCATCACTCATTTTAACCATTGTTGTTTTTCTGTCTGTTCCACTTAATTAATATTGTGAATTACTTTTTCCCTGGTCTTCCTTTCTCTTTGAGTTCGTTAAAGGTTTCCTTTTTCTTGTCTATCTTGTTCTGTATTTCTTGTTTTTCTTCTGGTGTGTTCGCCATTGACTTTTTTCTTTTTAGTTCACTTATCTTTTTTCCTAGTTCTCTTATCTTGTCGATGTTTTTGTTGGTGCTGTAGTCGCTTGCTTTCTTTTTTTTCTTTTTCTTTTTGCCGAGTTGTTTGCTTCTTTTCTTTGCGTCTTCTATGTTCAGTAGTTTAGGTTCGTTGTCAGCCATGTTTATCCTCTCTGTTTATATATGTTTCTTTATCTATAAAACTCTTTGTCATAGCCATCCGAAGTACGTTGCTATGAGTAGGGCGCTTACTCCGCCTCCTCCGCCTAGGACGGTGACCAGTATCACGAGCGGAGTCAGTGGTATGGGGATTCCTAGAAGGTACTTCAGGATCAATAGAGCTATTATACCTATTATCGCGTTAGCTATGACTTCTCTGAATAAAGCTACTACTATTATGGCTGCTATTAGTAATACAGCTGCTCCTACTAGCAGTTCCCAGTTTCCTGCGAGTGCATTTATTCCTTCTCCAACTTTCTCCGCTTCCTCGGTTACGTTGGAAGCGTTCTCAAGCAGTAAAGGTAACAGGATGTTCATGGGTATAACCATTTTGTTTATATACCTTGAAAAATATAAACTTACAAGAATAAAATAGTTGATGAAACACATAAAGCCGGTTAACTGGAACTATTTATCATCTCAAACCAAACAAACTGAACACACAAACTAAACACACAAACTAAACACAGGGTTTTTACCAATGGTCAACTACACTGAGGAACAGCTCGAGATATCCAAATCTCTACTCAATGAACCCAAGACAATAGAGGAACTTAGAGAAGAACTGGATATGGACGCACAGCAACTTAACCAGGAACTAAAAGAAATGATAAACCTCGATGTAATCGAGAAACAAGGCGAGGAATACAAGCTAATAAACTACATAGAGGAGAAAGCCGGAGAACAAGAAATAGAAGGCAAGTACACGATTAGATTAATAATAGAAGGATCAAGCAAGTCAGAGAAAGCAGTAGAATCCGAGATGGATAACCTAGAAAAACAGCTGAAGAACGAGCCGTTCAAGATACTGGAGTTCGAAAGAGCAGAACCCGAAACCACTGAGAATGAAGAGGGAGAAGAAACCACGACAACATTCATGGAGGTCGAGTTCTCAGTACCTAGGTTAAGTAACTTGGTTTACCTGGTTTCGAACTACGGGCCATCATCCATCGAGGTGCTCGAACCCCAGGAGACCGAGGTCACAATAGAGGAACTGCAAAAAAGTTTAAATAATTTAGCGTCGTCCATTCACTACTACGTGAGCCTAATATTACAGCTACGTCAAAAACTAAACCAGGAAAAACCTTAAATAATATTTAGAACATAATAGATAAATAAGACAGAAAAACGGTGACATTAAACACTTGTCGAAACCGGGTGAGACAATACCCGTGCACACAAGCACAACCTTTAAATACCTATAAAGGATCATATTCCCTGGGACGGAGAACGATCCGTCTCAAATAAACTTTCATATCGATTTGTGAGGTGAACAAAATATGAAAAGAATAAAATCAGCAGTCG